>CAZWZX010000229.1:0-3950 GCA_964638655.1 uncultured Natronomonas sp. | reverse complement strand
CGGCCTGAAACGCCATCCGTCCCTCCTCGCCACGGACCTCGCCGACGATGATGTACTCGGGGCGCGACCGGAGTGCGGCCTCGACGAGGTTGAACATATCGACGTCCTGGGAGTTCTCGCCGCCGCCCTCGCGGGTGAGAAGCTGTTGCCAGGTGTCGTGCGGCGGCAGCACCTCGGCGGTGTCCTCGGCCGTGTAGATCTTCGAATCCCGGGGGATGAACGACATGATGCTGTTGAGTGTCGTCGTTTTGCCCGACGCCGTCTCGCCGACGACGAACACCGTCCGTTCGTTCTCCAGACAGAGCCACAGATACGCGGCGAGTTCGGGCGAGAGCGTCCCCCACTTCGTGATCTGATTGATCGAAAGCGGCACCTCGCTCCCCTGTCGGATGGTGAGACTCGGCCCCTTGAGACTCACGTCGTCGCTGTAGATGACGTTCAGCCGCGACCCGTCGGGCAGCGTCGAGTCGACGATCGGATCCGAGTCCGAGAGCGGATCGCCGATCCGCTCGCCCATGTTCCGGAGCCAGTTGTCGTATTCGGCTTCCGTCCCGAAATCGACCGTCGTCTTCAACATCCCGTACACCTCGTGGTCGACGTAACACTCGTCGGGACCGATCACGTGGATGTCCTCGTTGGCCGGATCGCGCATCACCGGTTCCAGCGGACCGAGCCCGACGATATCCCGGTTCAGCCGGTATCGGATGTTCTCGTAGGTGTTCTGAGAGACTTCTTCGGTGTTGGGATCGAGCTTGAACCGGATCCGTTCGAGCAGGCTGTCGGGCTCTTCGCCCGAGATCTGGGTCGCGTCAGAGAGCAACTCCTCGATCCGGTCGCCGTACTCGGCCTCGCTCTCCGGCGCCTTCTTCGTGACGCTGCGCCGGAGGAGCTCGTCTTTGATCGCTTCGAAGACCGTCGTCTCCTCCTCGGTGAGCGTCGGTTCGATCGCGTAGTATTTCATATCGCGGCCGACGTCCCCGTAGATGTGACAGTAGATCGGCCCGCCGACGGGATACAGCACGTTCGGATAGTTCGTCTCGTACTCGCTGTCGGCCTCGTTGATAAAGAGCGGAAACTCGCCGGTGATCTGTTTGAACTTCTTGAGGTGCTCTCTGAGGTGCGGCCGGTTGGCCGCGGCCTGCCTGAGTTCGTCCGACGGCTTTGCGGTTCCCAGCTCGGTCATGATCAGGCGACGCTGCGGCTCTCGATCACGATCCCGGTTCCCGATCGGACCGAGAATCCGATCGTGTCCCCGACCTGTTCTCCCATCCCGGCGAAGCGTTTGACGTTTATCTGCCGTCGGACGTCGTTGCCGACCTCGACCATCTCGAGTTCGAAGAAGACGTCCGCGATCGCCCGAAACGGACCGATCGCGTCACCGTCGACCGTCGAGGGGTCGACGGTCAAAACGATGATCTTTCCTTCCGAGATCATATCTCTGAAGAAGGAGATGATCTCGAGGGCTGCCTGCCGCTCCTCGTTCTTCCGGATCAGCGACTCGAACGTCGGATCGTTTCGGAGGATCGCATCGAACGTATCGATGATGATCGTATCGGCCGTCCACATCGTCTCCGCGTCCATCAGCCGCGTGAGGAGATCCATCCGGCTGTCCTCGTCTTCGTTTCCCGACAGTACCCCCCCGGTGTCGAGATTGGCGTGAAGGAACAGCAGCCGTTCGTCGAGCAGGTGATCGACGACGTCGTACGACAGCGAGTTCATCTGGTCTAAAAAGCCGCTCACGGTCAGTTCCGTCGACAGGAGACTCACCGTCGTCTCCTCCTGACAGAATCCGTAGGCCATCCGCTGGGAGATGGCGCTCTTTCCGGCGCCGTAATCGCCCTCGATGAGCACGATGCTCCCCCTCGGGATCCCGCCACCGAGCTCCTTGTTCAACCGATCGTGATCCTCCAACCCGAGCGACTTGATGTTTCGTGTGTCCTGCATACGTTGAAACTACTCTCTCCGGTCGTCGCCCCAGTTGAACCCGTCCGACGCCCCGCTCTGGCGCTCTCTCGAGAACGCCGACAGCTCCCGCCCACCGTCGGGCTCGACGCTCCGACGCTCCGGCATCGACCGACCGGTGAGACCCTCCTTGCGGTTGGCCGCCCTCGGGCGGCCGTCCTGCGGGCGGCCTCCTCCGGCGTCCATCGCACGTCCCGACCGGGCCCGGTCGTCGCCGAACGAGACCCTCTCCATGTCCGGGTTCAAGATCCGGCTGATGAATCGGAGACTCGTGTTGTGGTGCGAAACGGTCAGCGACGACCGCGGTTCGGGATCGGCTTCGACCTCCGCTCCGAAGCCGTTCAGAAACGTCTGGAGGGTGTCGGCGGCGGGTTCGTCGACCCACTCGATCGCCTCGTAATAGGCGATCGTCCGTGCGGCCCCGTCGACGCCGGCCTCCTCTACGAGGAACTCCAGCCAGTCCATAACGACGATATCCGAAACGTACCCGGATGGGAGCGTCTCGAGGTACGGTTTACCGCCGGAGACGGGCGCCTCGGAAGCGACGGCGTTCCGGTCGCTTCCGTTTCCGGCACCGGTTCCCGCTTCGGCCATCCCGTCGCTTTCTTGATCGCCGTTCTCGAGCCCAGATCCGGGATCGTCCATCGGCTCGGTTCCCTCGGCATCGACTTCGAAAGACGCTCCCTCGTCCGGCATCGCGTCTTCGTCGTGGTCGTTCGTCGACTCCTCGGCGCCCTCGTCCCAGTCGGCATCGCCGGATTCGTACTCGGCTTTGAGCTCTTCGAACGATTTCCCCTCGCCGCCGTCGCCGTCACCGTCGTCGAAATCGTCCATCCCGTCGTCGAAATCGCTTCCGCCCTCCTCGAAATCGTCCATCCCGTCGTCGAAATCGCTTCCGCCCTCCTCGAAATCGTCCATCCCGTCGTCGAAATCGCTTCCGCCCTCGTTATCCGCACTGTCGTCGAAATCGGCGAAGCCGTCCCCCTCATCCTCGCCGTCGTCGAAGTCGTCGTCGAAGAACTCGTCCGCGTCCGCGTCGGCCACTGATTCGTCGATGTCGGAGTCCTCCGTTTCGTCGTTACCGAACAGCCCCATCGATCCGTCGCTCTCCCCGGCTCCACCCCCACCGCCGAGGGCGTCACCCATCTCGTTTTCGTCGACGAAGGGGTTCACACCTCTGGTCACCATCTCGTAGACCTCGAGCAGTTTGCGGACGTTCTCCTCGACTTCCCCGACGGATTCGCTTATCTGTTCGTTCTCGCTTTTGACGGTGTTGACGGTCGAGGACAGCGACGCGACCTCGTTTTCGAGCTCGTCGATACGGTTGTCCATCTCCGCCGAGGTCGCGCCTCCCCCGTCGTCCATACCGTCGAACGCCATGTCGTCATCACCCATCAGATCGTCGTCGCCGCCGCCCATCAGATCGTCGTCGCCGCCGCCCATCAGATCGTCGTCACCGTCGCCCATCAGATCGTCACCGCCGTCTTCCGGGCCGTCGAACAGTCCGCCGCCCATGTCGCTATCCGCGGTACTGTCGTCCGGGTCTTCGTCGTCTCCGCCGAGCAGATTGTCGATCATTGTGTGTCTCCTGATTCGGATCGGCTCCGTCCCCGCACCCCGATTTCGTCACCGATACCGTCCGTAACCGCGTTGATTTCGGGTAGGTCGAGATCCACTAATTAAGTTTGGGGCCTTTCACCGTTCGTGTCGTCGACAGAGTCGGAGTGTTATCCCTGCCCGGTCTCCGTGTTTTCCGCCTCGAAACACCGACGTGCCCGATGCTCACGCGTTCGTTTTTTCGACAGGATGTCGGGTCGAATCCCGACATGCTCCGACCTTCGTCCGTCCGGTGCCGACCAGTCCCGTCACCGGCCAGTTATACTGGTGGACGAAATCAAATGAAACCGACTCACGAGCCATCCGCCGTTCGCTCCGTCGAACGGCTCGATCCTCGTGAGTCGTATTTACGTTCTTTTGTCCATCAGTAT
>CAZWZX010000228.1:0-3971 GCA_964638655.1 uncultured Natronomonas sp. | reverse complement strand
GTTACCCCGAAACGGTCTCGAACGAGGTTGCGGATGCCGGGGAAGTGGTGGCGTTCGACTTCACGAAGCCCGAGACATGGGGAAACGCACTGGCGGACGTCGATTCCATCTTCCTCGTTCGACCTCCGGTGGTGGACAAATCGGATATCGGATCGTTCGTCGAGGCCGCCGAGCGTGTCGGTGTGGGTCACGTCGGCTATCTCTCGACGCTCGGTGCGGAGAAGAACGTGCTCGTCCCTCACCACAGGATCGAAAAGCGAATCATGGCGACGGATATGGATTACACGCTGCTGAGAGCGTCGTTTTTCATGCAGAACCTCCTCGAAGTCCATCGGCGAGATATCGTCGATCACGACGAGATTTTCGTCCCAGCCGGGAACGGGAAGACCAGTTTCGTCGACGCGCGGGATATCGGTGGGGTTGCAGCAGTTGTACTGACAGAGTCCGGCCACGCGAATCGGGCCTACGACCTCACTGGCTCCGAAGCGCTGAACTATGGGGAGGTCGCCACCATCTTCAGCGACGTCTTGGATCGGTCCATCACGTACCCACGACCATCGCTATTGACGTTCGCGGCACGAATGCGACGCCGAGGGGAACCACTCGGGTTCGTCGCTATCATGTGCGTCATTTACACTATTGCGCGTCTTGGATTAGCTGCCCGCGTCACCGAAGACACCCGAGGGCTCCTCGGACGCCGCCCACGGGGGATGCGAGCGTTCGTCAAAGACTACGCAGACGAATTTCGAGATGATTCCGGGATGAGTTCACGGACGATCGAATGACGCTTTCGACGTGAATCGAGGATCCAACGACGACCGCATCGAAAGTCCCTGGGCCAATCGACGATCGATTTTCTCTCTTACCGTCGAGCTCGTCACCGTCGTGATATCACTGAAATAATCCCCGCCAACAGGAGACACGCGAAGAAGAAAAACACCCCCGGCTCGCCGGCTTCGAAAACGAGCCAGACGAGAAGTCTCTGCGTCCCGTCCGGCGCACTCGCGTAGCTCGCCGGATCGATGGCGGTCGATCGGGCCGACTCCGGAGAGAACAGCTGATAGACGCCCCACTGAGTGAGCAGCGCTGCGCCAGCGAGAAGTCCCAGCCCGGTAACGATCTCCGAGATCGACCGGTCGATCCGCGGTCGGAGGTCCGATTCGCCGACGAAGACGAGCGGATCGCTCGCCGGGCCGTAGACGACCATCTCGTTTCCCTTCTCGGAATAGCGTCGTCCGACCGGCTCTATAAGCTCGGCTTCCTCGAGGACCGTGACGTGATGTGAGACGTTCTGCAGCGATGTATCGAGCTGTTCGGAGAGCCCCGAAACCGTCGCCGGGGCATCGAAGACGTGCCGATAGACGTTTCGACGCGTTTGGCTCGATAGCACGTCGAACACCTCGTCGGCCTCCTCGTCGTCGACATCGACGACCCGTGGGCTCGCGTCGGGCGTCGCGGGGCCGGTCGGCAGGATATCGGTGAGTGTCGACATTATCTCCCGGTTCGGTGCCGATCGGTTCATAGCTTTTCATAGCTAAAACGATGCGTTGAGTGGTCACCACCGAAACGGTCATTCTGACGGTCGCAACTCGGGGGACGCTTCGCCGTCACGCTCGGCCGCCTCGATAACGGCACCCTGTGGATCGATCGCTCCGTGTCCGCTTTTCGTATCGGTCCCGTTCAACGGATCGGCGCTCGCGGCGATACTCCAGCGAACCTCGTCGGGGTCGAGTCCGGGTCCGGCCGCAACGGTGAGTGCCGTGACGCCACCGACGAACGCTGCCGAAGCGGACGTCCCGACGAAGGGATCGCCGCCGGAAGGCTGGCTGCTCGAAGCGACGACGGTGACGCCGAGGCGGCCGTCCGGTGTCGGTCCGCGGGAACTGAACGGCTCGATCGTCTCCTCAGTCGGATCGAACGCGCCGACCGAAATCGCGCCCGGGGCGGTCGCGGGCGCGGCGACGCTCCCGGCGGGTCGAGCGTCCGACAGCGGATGTGTCGGGGACGCCACCCGGATCGTGGTTCCGGTCGCGTTTTCGGGGCCGCCGATCGCGATACCGTACCGGTCACCGTCGAGTTCGACGGTCAACTGCTGGTTCGGTATCCCGTCTTCGTCGTAGGGGACCGAGCGTGCGATCAGTTCGGTCTCGTTCGTGGACGTGAACCGATGGAGCTCCATCCGATACTGTTCCGATGGATCGTCCCACGTGAGCCAGAAACTGGCCCGGCCCGAAGACCCGTCGATTTCGTTTACCGGTCCGTTTTCGAACGCGTGTCTCTCGCGGTCGGTCGGAGCGTACTGCCCACTCCAGTGTCCGGAGCCGAGGTTTCCCGCCGGTGCGACCACGACGAGTCCTCGATCCGTTGCCTCGGTCGTCGCGTTCGCCATCCGTGAGTTCCCATCCCCCAGCGTTCCGGCGTAGGCCACGGGAGCGACGACCACGTCGACGCCCCGTTCACGCATCCACTCGAGACCCGAAGCGTAGCCGTCAGCCGTTTCGAAGGTCCCGAGATACATCTCCGCGTCCGGGGCGATCCGGGCGACGGTGTCCGCAGTCGCGGTCCCGTGACTGTCTCCGGCCTCGACGGGACGTGCGTCTTCGCCGAACTCTCTCGAATCGTTCACGCGGGACGAGAGCGCGGCTCTGTCCGTGTCGAATCCGGTCACATCGAGTACGCCCACCGAGACGTTCTCGCCGGTGATCCCGGCTTCGTGTAGTTCGTCGATCGCGTCCTCGGCCGTATAATTGGCCGACTCGAGGGAATCGTTCGCTGTCGTCGCCTCGTCGTCGATCGTGACACTGAGATACACTAACCCGCCCGAGAGCGTGGCCACTCCGAGAACGATAAGTACAAAAACGCCCGGATACCGGGGGCGGACCATCTATCGTAACTGGTTGTGTGGGTGGATTCGGTCAGTTGGCTATCTCACTCTGATCGGGTTATCGACAGGATCGTGTACATCGCGTTCGTATTTAATTTTTGCAGGCTAAGTCCCCGTCCTCAAGGAGTCGTTCGAGAGAGTTCCGCTCTCTCGTGATCCCGAAAATCTTCGATTTTCGGACGACAACGCAGCGAAGCGAGTAGCGTTAACGAGAACGAAGTTCTCGTTCGCACATCAGAACACGCAGTGTTCTGAGGACGCAGTAGGGCGGGGATACAGCCGCACGCTCGCTGCAACCAAAACGTTCAACTCTAGACACGACTAACCCGTCGGTAGTGGTTGGGGAAGCGTTCAAATACGCTGCCGAGCCCGAGAACGCAACCACTGCCGAGAGTGCGTGGCAAGCGATTCAAACCTGTCGTGAAGTGTACAACCACGCACTAACCCAAGAGTACAAACCTGCTCCTGATTACGACAAACCATCGTACACCACGATGCAGAACGAACTGCCACAGTGGAAGCGCGAGTGGTCTGAGTGGAGTAGTGTATACTCGAAATGCCTTCAAATGGCAGTGCGTCGCATCAAGCATTCGGAGACCATCCTCGGCAAGCTGAAAGAACGCGGATTCAACGTAGGTGAACTCAAGTGGAAAAGCCCGCGGGAATACCGTAGCATCACATACAACCAGTCTGGCTTCAACGTGGATAGTAACACGGGTCGGACTGGCCACGCTACGGTCGAACTCTCTAAAATCGGCACGTTCCACTTGAATTATCACCGACCACTCCCAGACAATTCAGACATCAAAGAGGTCATCCTGAAGAAACAGAAGACAGGTGACTGGACGGTCAGCATCATGGTCGAATATGATGCCGACTATCCAGAGAAACCCGCTGTCGAAGACATTGATGACGGGGACACAGTGGGTATCGACCTCGGAATCACGAAGTTTATTCACGACTCGGACGGACGAGCGTTCGGACCGTTAGACGAAGAGGAAGGCCGTGAGCGTATCGACAAACGCCACCAAGCCGTTTCTCGCAAGGAACACGAGTCGAACAACTGGAACAAGGCACGCCAACGCTT
>CAZWZX010000227.1:0-4027 GCA_964638655.1 uncultured Natronomonas sp. | reverse complement strand
CGCGGACAGCAAGGAATTGGCATCTCAGCGGCCGTACTGTACTCGCAACTGACGTCCGGGAAACCGGCCAAGATAACCTCGAAGACCGAAAGCGGCGGCAGCGCGAAGTATTTCGAGCTCACGATCGATACGGACACGAACGAGCCGGAGATCGAAGTAGAGTCGGAGACGACGTGGGAGCGCCCGCACGGCACCCGGATCGAGATGGAGATGGAGGGGAACATGCGGGCCCGAAAGCAGCTCCACAACTACGTCAAATACACCGCCGTCGTCAACCCACACGCCCGGATCGAGTTCGAAGAACCCGACGAGTCGTTCAAGTTCGAGCGGGTGACCGACGAACTCCCGCCCGAAACGGAAGAGATCAGACCACACCCTCACGGCGTAGAACTCGGAACGCTTCTGAAGATGCTCGATTCGACCGAGTCGTACTCGCTGTCGGGATTCCTCCAGGAGGAGTTCACGCGGGTCGGCGCGAAAACGTCCGACAGCGTGCTAGATAACCTCCGTGACAGACACTTCGGGCGGGAAGTGGCCTGGCGTCCGCCCAGGACACACGAGGCGGGAGATATCGAGACGGCTGTCGCGGACGCCGTCGCGAACAAGAGTTCGAGTGCGACGGCGGCCTTCGCCGAACGGCTGTCCGAGCAGATCGGAGAACACGACCGGATCGCTCACTCGACGGTCGTTTCGCTCGTCGCGGGACTCGCCGACGGGATCGAGTCGGAGTTCGAGGAGACGTTCGGCTCGACGGTTCGGGAGAACGCCGTCGATGCGGCTTGGGGTGAAATCGCCGAAGATCGACGGAACGACTGCTATGAGATCGTCGACGAGGCGACGACGAGCCGGAAGGACGACGCCGCGATCGAGGGGCTCGCCGACCGGCTGGCCGACAAGTTCGACGAACAGGAGGACGAACGAAACCGAGTTACACGCGAGATGCTCCGTGAGTTCGTCGACCGGGCCGCCGACGCGACCGAGAAATTCGACGACGCGACGTTCGGCGAGACGGCCCGCGAAAACGTCGTCGAAGCCGTCTGGGCCCGCTCGATGACGGTTCCGGACGATCCACCGAAGGTCCGGTCGGTCGAATCGGACAGAGACACCGCCGCCCGCCTACTGGAGGCGATGCGGGAAACGGACATCCTCTCGCCGCCGACCGACTGTCTCGCGCCGATCTCCGAGGAGCTGGTTCTCGCCGGCCTTAAAAAGGAGTACGATGCCGACTTCTACACCTCCGTGACCCGGGACGCATCGGTCCACGGCGGTGACCCCTTCGTCGTCGAGGTCGGGATCGCCTACGGCGGCGAGATCGGATCGGAGGGGAGTGCGGAGATCCTCCGGTTCGCCAACCGGGTCCCGCTCGTCTACCAGCGGGGCGCCTGTGCGACCGTCGACGTGCTCAAAAACGTCAATTGGCGCAACTACGGGCTCGATCAGCCGGGCGGCAGCGGTATGCCGAGCGGTCCGGCCGTCATCATGATCCACGTCGCCTCCACGAGCGTTCCGTTCACGAGCGAGTCCAAGGACGCGGTCGCGAACATCCCGGAGATCGAAGACGAACTCAGACTCGCGCTGCAGGAGGCGGGCCGGAAGCTCCAGTCGCATCTCAAAAAGCAGCGATCGCTCAAAAAGCGACAGCGGAAACAGAACGTCATCGCGGACATCTTACCGGAGATGGCCGAGAAGCTCTCGGAGGTGACGGGACGGGAGCCGCTCGACGTCGACGATTCGCTCGCGCGGATCATGAACAACGTCCTCGTCGATCGGACCGTCGAAGGCTCGAAGGTCAGGCTGTCGGTCCACAACTACGGCGGGACGAACGCCTCCCCGGAGATCACCGAGATCGTGACCGCAGACCCCGGCGATCCGGACGGCGCGACCGTCGTCGAGATGGACGGCGAGTGGTTCATCAAGTGGGCGCCGACGGTCGAAAGCGGCGGGACGGCCACGCTCGAGTACGAGGCCGCCGCCGAGGCCGATTTCGACGTCTCCGTCGGGGGTATCGAAGCCGAGAAACTCACACTCAACGCATAACATGAGCACCGAATCAGATTCCGACGTGAAGGACGAACTCGCCCGCGATCGACTCATCGATCTCGCCAGCGAGTTCTACGACCAGTTCGCCGACGGGACCGTTCCGACCATGGAGATCCCGACCCGGACGAAGAGCAACATCGTCTTCGACGAGGACAAAGACGTCTGGGTGTACGGCGACCGGACGTCGACCCGCTCGGCCAACAGCGTCCGCGGCGCCCAGAAGCTCCTGAAGGCGATCTACACGATCGACTTCCTCGCCGACCAGCTCGACCAGGACCGTTCCTCGACGCTGCGTGAACTGTATTATCTCTCCGAGTCGTGGGACGAAGAGCGAGCTCAGTTCAACGATCAGGACGAGTCCAATCAGCTCGTCGAGGATCTCGAGATCGTCGGCGACGTCACCCGCGAGGATTTCCACATGCGGCCCGAGGAGTCGGGCGCGACGATCATGGGGCCGCTCTTCCTCCGCGAGCAGACCCGTCGCGGCGAGCGCGAGATCCACTGCCAGGAGGACGTCGGAGAGGGCGGCTATCAGATCCCGAACAACCCCGACACGATCGAGTTCCTCGATCACGACGCGGATTTCGTCCTCTGTGTCGAGACCGGCGGGATGCGCGATCGGCTCGTCGAGAACGGGTTCGACGAGGAGTACAACGTCATCGTCGTCCACCTGAAGGGTCAGCCGGCGAGAGCGACCCGCCGGATCACGAAACGACTCAACGGCGAACTCGGCCTTCCGGTCGTCGTCTTCTGTGACGGCGACCCCTGGTCGTATCGGATCTACGCCTCGGTCGCGTACGGTTCGATCAAGTCCGCCCACCTCTCGGAATATCTCGCGACTCCTGACGCCGAGTACGTCGGCATCCAGCCGGTCGATATCGTCAACTACGATCTCCCGACGGATCCGCTCAGCGATTCGGACATCAACGCCCTCGAGAGCGAACTCGACGATCCGCGGTTCCAGGACGACTACTGGCGAGAGCAGATCGAGCTTCAACTCGATATCGGCAAGAAGGCCGAACAGCAGGCACTCGCCTCCCGGGGACTGGATTTCGTGACCGAGACGTACCTCCCCGAACGGCTCGACGAGATGGGTGTCATCTGATACTGACGGACGAAACCGGATGGGTTCCGCTGAAGCGATTACCACCTCTCAGACGTTGTCACCGGCAGGCGTACGAGATGGAGGGTGCGTATCGGTCATGTAGCTAGAGCGTTACAGTTCCGACGGGCATACGACGACTGGCAGGTGTCGCCCGTCTCAGTTCCGGCTTCCGCTTCAGTCTCGCTCTCAAGACGGTCCGCACTGTACGGTATCGTCTGAGCGGTCAACCGGATATGTTATCGACCGACTTCATTCACGGCTTCCAGGGAGTTCGTCTCGATGGATATCCAACAGTTCAACGAGCGGTCGGATCTGATCGAAGGCTGGGCCTTTACTCACTTCGTCGTTTTCCCGATCCCACTCGATGAATCCGTAGTCTGCTAGCTTCGGCAAGTGAACATGAGTCAGTGTTATTCCCTGTTCGAAAACGGCGTCTTCGGCCTCGTCGTCCGTAACCGGTGGCGCGACCGTTTGTGGTGTCCGCTCCAAAAGCTCAACCAGTAGAGTTCGCCGCTGGATGTCCGCGAGTGCATCTAGCATCTCGTCGAACGAGGGCTGTCTCTGTAATTCGGGCATAGTATCTGTTGTCTACAACTATACCCCGGTATTATAAATCATGTTAGTTATGTGAGGATTTTCTATCGAACTGGTAACCAGATATCATCAATCTATCTCGTATAATTCAGCGAAAGGTACGGACAAAGCGATTCCCATCTGACGAACCCGGGCGCGTATACAGTACACCCTCCCAGAGCAGAGGGTACGCTCAGCCAGTAGAGTGAATTGCTCCGGGGTCAAGCCTCGAGACACTCTGCCCGATGTCTCTGTAGAGTCACAGTCATTTGTTACATAAATACGTACTGGATACTTACTTTATCAGTA
>CAZWZX010000226.1:0-4045 GCA_964638655.1 uncultured Natronomonas sp. | reverse complement strand
ATCCGGCGTAAGCGGAGTGAAAGTGACGCGATTCACGCCCGTCGTGAACGACGGGGTTCTCTCGCTGCATTAGATAGCCACTGAAATCCGATTCGCGTTCGATCGGTATATAAATCGGGTGCCGGCACAGTACGGTTCTCCGAGATCGAACCTCTTCAACAGCACAATGAACGGTGAAAACCGATTCGGCATATCTATCAATAGTACTGAATATATGGGATATTTATAAATTTCGCGAGTGGGTCGGCGGCTTCAGCCGCGCCTCGGTGTCTATTAGCTTCGTCCCGCCGTAAGCCGATGGGTTTTCGCCCCGATTCCGTCGTAAGTGTCCGGCGGTCTCTCCGGACAGTTCCAGTACGAACTGCCGTGATCACCACCGGTTAGTATCCACGCTGTCTGTTCTCGACGATGACGAAAGAACTGAAAAACCGAAGCGACACGTTCGATATCGGCGGCGAGTTGACCGTCCGTCGGCTCGGGTTCGGCGCGATGCGGGTCACCGGCGAGGGGATAATCGGGCCGCCGGAAAACGAATCCGACGCCGGGGACGTCATCCGTCGGTGCGTCGAACTCGGCGTCGATTTCGTCGATACGGCGGACTCGTACGGGCCGGGCGTCAGCGAACGGCTCCTGGGTGAGGAACTCACGGACGACGACGACGTCGTCGTGGCCTCGAAGGCCGGACTACTCCGGAACCGGGACGGCGAGTGGCTGCCACACGGCGATCCCGACTACCTCCACAATCAGGTGCTCTGTAGTCTCGATCGGCTCCGAACCGACACGATCGACCTCTATCAGCTGCATACGCCGGACCCGGAGACGGATTTCGAGGCGTCGGTACAGGCCTTCGCCGAGATGAAAGACGCCGGACTGGTCGAACACGTCGGGCTCTCGAACGTCTCCGTCGAACAGCTGGAGACGGCGACGGACATGGTCGAGATCGCGACCGTCCAAAACGAGTACAACGTCGGCAATCGCGACGACGAGGACGTTCTACGGGCCTGTGAAGAACTGGGCGTCGGGTTCATACCGTGGGGACCGCTGTACACGGTCGAGGAACCGGGCGTTGCGGAGGTGCTCGAACGGGTGGCCGAGACTCGTGAGGCGGCATCCCGACAGATCGCGCTGGCGTGGCTGCTCGAACACTCGGACGTGACGCTTCCGATCCCCGGAACGTCCAGTATCGACCACCTCGAATCGAACGTCGCCGCGTCCCGAATCGAACTCGACGGCGACGACCTCGCCGAACTGGACGGTATCGACCCACGGTGAGTGGTTTCGGCGTTCGGTCGGCCGTTCCGGTCGGCAGTATCGACGTCTCCTGGTGTCCTCCCACAGCGGCGGCCGTGAGCTTTCACCTCGCCACCGCCGTGAAGTGTAACTTCTAATACGTTTCGCGAGCGTTTCAGAATAACAGAATATATCGAGATACAGAACGGAGAGTACATGAATTTCACGCGGGAAACGACGACTCAGGCCACGTTCCGTTCCTCGAGTAGCTCGTCCGATTCGAACCGATCGCCGGAGAGCGGCGCGACGTCGACGAGCGACGCCTCCCCCTCGAAGACGAGTTCGGTCACGATCCGTCCCGTCGCCGGCGCCTGCTGGAAGCCGTGTCCGGAGAACCCGACGGCGTTGATGAACCCCGGTACGGACTCCTCGATGATCGGGTGGTGGTCGGGGGTCACCGCATAGAGGCCGGCCCACCCGCGTTTGACGCCGGTTTCGGGACCGAAGACGGACGAGGCCTCGCTGGCCCGTTCCAGTACCGTGGCCGTCCAGCCCAGATCCGTCGATTTCGCGTATCCGTCCGGATCCTGCTCGGGATCTTTTTCGTCGAAGTGACCTCCCACGAGCACGGACCCCTCGCGTTCGGGTCTGAAGTACACGCCCGTCTCCAGATCGATCGTCAGCGGGGCGGTATCGGGCAGCGGCCCGTCGGGGTCGGCGATGAGAACCTGCCGGCGCCTGGCCGAGACGGGAAGCGAAAGCCCGGCGAGTTCGGCGACGCGACCGGCCCACGGTCCGGCAGCGTTGACGACGTAATCGGCGCTCACCCGTTCGCCGTCGGCCACCACTCCGGTCACCGCCTCGCCGTCCCGAACGACGTCGGTTACCGGCGTCTTGGTCCGGATCTCGGCGCCGATCTCGCCGGCCTTCGCCGCGAAGCCCTGCAGCGCGAGGTGCGGATCGGCGAACCCATCGCCCGCGTGGTACGTCCCGGCGGTGAACTCTTGGTGTCGGAGGTGTGGGAACCGCTCTCGGAGTTCCGCCGCGTCGAGTAACTCGGTGGGAACCCCGAGGCGGTTTTGCGTCTCGACGTTCGATTCGAACAGTTCCGCCGTTTCTTCGGATCGACCGACGAACAGATACCCGTTTCGCCGGTACTGGATGTCGACATCGAACGTCGGTTCGAAGCGTTCCCAGACGTCGATACTCGCCTTCGAGAGTTCGACGTTGACCGGCGTCGTGAACTGACACCGGATCCCACCGGCGGATCGTTCGGTGCTTCCGTTGCCGATCGAACCCTTCTCAAAGAGGGTTACGTCGGCCCCGCGCTTTCGGAGGTAGTAGGCGCTCGCACAGCCGACGATACCGCCACCGATGATCGCGACGTCCATGGCGAGAGCGACACGACGGCGGTATATGAAATTTTTCCCATCTCTGCGGACGATCTGATGCGTTCGTCGCTTGTACAGTGGACGAACGAACGACGCGACGGGACGTCTTCCGCGAAGCAGGTGAGGGCCGGTCGGTCCGTCTCGGATCGCCGGTGATTCTGTAACATATATAATTGTGTTTGTGAAATACCGAAACCAGCGGCGGCGCCCCGACAGCGAGGTGTCGGTCAGGGAACTCCACGATAGTAGACGCCGTCCCATATTATGCAAAATCGGATTATTTGACCGGTACTACGGTCCGACTGCGCGGCTTTCGTGTATTGTGGGAACCACTACGAGATGGTCGGAAACCCCACCGCCGACACCGGCTCTTATCGAGATGTCCGGTGAGTGTTCCGACCCCATCCGGGGATCGGAGTATTCCACGGCGGCGAGGATACCCAACACTCTGACCTGCTCACAGAGCATCGAAAGCGACCCGCAGCCCCACCGCTCAGGCGAACCGATAGTTGATCTCGATGACGTTAGCCGCCTCCTCGACGAGTTCCGGTAGCTCCTCCTCGAAGAACTCCCCTTTGACGCGGCTTTTGGGCCCCGAAACGCTGATCGCACCCACCGGTTCACCGCCGGAAGGATCGATCGGAACGGCGACACACCGCACTCCGGAGACGCGTTCGCCCCGATCGATCGCGTATCCTCGCTCTCCGATCGCCTCGATTTCGGCTTTCAGTTCGTCGGGATCGGTGATCGTGTTCGGTGTTGCCCGCGGGAGTCCGTGCGCTTCGATGACGGAATCGACTTTCGCTTCGCCGGCGGCCGAAAGGATCGCCTTCCCCAGTCCGGTCTGATGGAGGTACGTCCGCATTCCGGGTCGGGCGTCCAGATACACCGCTTTGTCGCCGCTGTGGAGGTAGACGTACACGCCCTTGTCGTGCTCTTCGAGCAGCAGGCTCGCGAGCTCGCCGGTCCGCTCGGCGAGTTCATCGATCTCCGGAATCGCGATCTCGCGTATCTGTAGTCGGTCCTCGATGTGTTTTCCGAGGCCGAGAAAACGGAGCCCGATCCGGTACGTTCCGTCCTCTTTGGTCAGATACTCGTTCGCTTCCAGCGTCTGCAGATAATTGTGGACCGTACTCGTCGGTCGATCCAGTTCGGCGGCGAGCTCGGAGACGCTCGCCCCGTCGAGCTCCCGTATCGCCTCGACGATCCGGAGCGCGGTTTCCGCCGACTTGATCCGGGTTGATCGCTCCATGTCGGTGTTTCATCCTACTATGGCATATACTTGTCCCACATCGTACTACGGAGAGCACCGAACAACTATAACCCATCTAGCAAAAACGATTTATATTCGGCCACGGATCTTCTCCGTGTATGTCAGAGAGATTGGCCGATCAGACGGCAGTGATAACGGGATCCAGCAGCGG
>CAZWZX010000225.1:0-4097 GCA_964638655.1 uncultured Natronomonas sp. | reverse complement strand
AGATAGAGGGCCGTCACGACGACGGAAAGAACGAGCACTGCGGGAACGAAGATCGTCGCGAGGCGGTCCGCAAGCCCCTGTATGCCCCGATTCGAACTCTGGAGGTCCCAGACGAGTTCGGAGATTCGATCGAGGCTACTCGTCGCCTCCTCGGAGACGGCGACGGTGATCGCGCCCTCGGTCACCACCGCTCCGCCGACGACGCGGTCGCCGTCGCGTTTGGCGATCGGCATCGATTCGCCGGTGATGACGGACTCGTCGACGGCGGCTTCGCCGTCGATGACGGTCCCGTCGACGGGGATCCGTTCGCCTTTCCGGACGACGATCCGATCGTTAGCCGCGAGCGCTTCGACGGCGACTTCCTCGTGGGATCCGTCCCCGAGGAGACGGCGGGCCTCGTCGACTTGAACGGATGTCAACTCGGAGAGTCGATCCGTCGCCCGGCGTTTGAGGTTCGACTCGTGGTAGCCGCCGACGGTGACGACGACGATAATCGCGACGGTGACGTCGTAGTAGAGGTGCGGTCTGTCGACGACCACGATGGCCAGTGTGCTGTAAAAGTAGGCGCTGAGCGCCGCGATCGCGACGAGGAGATCCATGTTCGGCGTGCGCGTCCGGAGCGCGACGTAGGCGCCACGGAGGATCGGCTTCCCGGTCACCAGCAGGACGACCGTCGTCAGGACGGCGATGATAATAAAAAAATACGTGCCGCTCCGGTGGGCCATCGCCTCCATGAGGAACTCCGTCGTCCGCTCGTCGTAGTAGAGTCCGCCGAAGTAGGTCGGGTAGATGATGGTGATGTACTGCAGCATGACCGCCATCCCGACGAGGACGCCGACGGCGACGCGAACGGTCTCCATGTTGTTCGCCTGCCGTTGGCTGAACGCGTCCTCTCGCGGGAAGGCGGTGTAGCCGAGTCCGGAGATCTCTTCACAGAGTTCGGCCGCCGAGATCAGCTCTGGATCGTGATCGATGCGGACGGTCTCGGTGACGTAGCTGACACTCACCGACTGGACGCCATCCGTTTTCAACGCGAGCGACTCGATGAACGCCTCACAGGTCGCACAGTACATCCCCCGGACCTCGAGGAACGTCCGTTCGTATCCGTCCGGGAGCGCTCCGTCGGTTTCGTCCCCGGATACGTCTTTCTCGCCGTCGAGACGCTCCCTGACGTCGTCGGCCCCGAGCGAATCGGTTTCGCCAAGCGTTTCGTGAACGTCGAGACAGCCACGACAGCAGAACTCGCTGCCGTCGGCGTCGGTGATATCGACCCCGGCGGTCGGGAGATCACACAGCGTACAGCCGGAGTCGGTATCGTTGGTCATGTGTGAGCGTGGATCGAGTGAGCGGTGCCGCCGGATCCGGATCGGTGGATCGTTCCGAGCGAAACGACCCGTTCCGACCGAACCGGCCGACGACTGTCGGGATCAGTACGAAACCATACGTCCGCGTCGTTTCTAAAGTTTCGCGTTGTGGCCGTCGGAACGGGCGAGCGCTGGGTCCCTCCACGTACCGAAGGAACACGACACCACACTTAATTCCCGGACGTGACTACGGGGGATCGTGAACGAAGCGCAACCGTCGGACGAGAGTCGGCCCCGAACGCTCTCGTATCCGACCGCAACGGAGGCCGCCGGAGTCGTCGAAAGCGCCGTCGATCGTGACGCGATCGTGACGCTTTTCGGTCGGTGTACGGTCGAGTACGACGGGAGAGCGGCCTCCGAACTCGGATCCGGGGAGCGACACCTCATGCTGAAACCCGACGGGACGGCGCTCGTCCACACCGACGAGGGACAACAGCCCGTCAACTGGCAGCCGCCGGGGTCGATCCACGGTAGCCGGATCGACGGCGAGGAACTCGTCGTCGAAAGCGTCCGTTCGACGCCGGAGGAGCGGCTCACGGTGCGGTTCGCTGAGGTCTCGTTCGCCGCGGCGTTCGACGCCGACGACGGCGCGTCGATCGATCTCGTCGGAACCGAGGCCGACCTGAAACGGCGGATCCTCGAGGAACCGGAACTGATCGAGGCCGGCTTCGTCCCGCTCGCGACGGAGCGGGAGACGCCCGCCGGCGCAGTCGACGTCTACGGGGAGGACAGCGAGGGGCGGACGGTCGTTCTCGAGTTGAAACGGCGGCGGGTCGGACCGGACGCAGTCGGCCAGCTGCGGCGGTACGTCGACGCCCTCGAACGGGATCTCCACGCCGACGCCGAGATCCGCGGCGTCCTCGTCGCCCCCTCCGTGACGGAACGGGCGAAGGCGCTGCTCGAAGAGCAGGGCTTGGATTTCGTCCCGCTGACACCGAGAGAGGACTAGAGGAAGAGCCCGATCGCGAAAAAGGCGACCAGAAGCGCCGCAGCGACGATCGCACCGGTGAGAAGCGGGTTTTCGAGGGCTTTCCGATAGAACGGCATCGACGCGTACGCTTCGCGAAACGCCGCCACGTTCGCCTCGTCGAAGAAGTGCTTCTCGGCGAAAAAGAACGACTCCGTTACCGAACAGCCGGTGCAGACCGGCTCGCCGGTGAGACGTTCGGTCTCGGTGTGGGTCTCACAGCTGATTGAACCGCAGTTCTGACAGTACGTGTACGTTTCTTCAGCCTCAGCCGTCGAACAGTGGACACACCGACGAACGTCGTCAACCCGAGTCGCGTGCCGTTCGCCGCCGGCGTCGTACTCGTGGCCGTGGGTGTACTCGCCCAGCTCGACGGTCGTCTCGATTCGAGGAACGTAGAGCGGGTCGACCGACCGAAGCGAGACGTCGTCCGGGGAGGGTCGACACCCGCGGGTGTAGGTGACGTTGTTGTCGCCGGTGTAGGTGACCGTCGTCTCGAGGGCGTCACAGAGTCGCTCTCTGACCCACTCGCGGTATTCGGACTCCGTCCACCCGAAACGGCGGGCGTCACCGCCGTGGGTCGCCCTCGCCTCCGCGAGCGGGACGGTCCCGGTATCGATGAGCGACGAGAGCTCTCCCGGCGCAATAGCCGGTCCCGAGGGGCCCGCCTCGACGACGAGCCGATCCGTCCGGTCGATCCGGTGAATGACGCCGACGCTGGTCTCGAACGTCGACCGCGTTCTCGCGTACACGTCGACGACGGGGCGAAACGAAACGTCGATCTCGGGCTCCGGGAGCGTCGCCGGAGCGTTCTGGACGTCCGCGAAGACGTCCGAGAGAACGCCTTCGGGATCGCCGACCGAAAGCGAGTCCTCACAGACGATCTCGATGCGGCCGTTGTAGAGGTCCATCCCGACCGACTCGCCGAGCTCCCGGAGGTCGCGCCCGTCGAGCAGTTCGATCGGGTGTGGGTCGCCGTTCTCCCGGAGACGGGCCGCGTACTCCTCGGCCGGCCCGGTGAACCGTCCGGAGGTGACGACCATCCCGCGTTTCGGCCCCTCGTGGGTGTAGGTCGCGACCGCCGAGTGAAGTTTCTGGACGACCGGCCGTGAGACCGCGTCGGTGTGTTTGCACTCGACGACGTGCGCCGTCTCGCCGTCGTACATCGTGATGTCACGGCCCTCGTCGGCGACGCGGGTCGCGACGGCGACGTCATCGTAGCCGAGTTCGCGGAACAGCGAGGCGACCGCGTCCTCGAACTCGTAGCCCGAAAGCTCGTCCAGGAGCGTCGTCACTGTCGGGGTCTGTACCGCGCACGTACAAAAACCCGATGTCCTACTCGAGTTCGGACTGGAGTCGCGAGAGCAGGTTCAACGCCTCCAGTGGCGTCGTTTCAGCGAGATCGGTCGAGGCGAGTTCGGTCAGAATCTCCTCGCGCCCACCGTCGGTCGAAGCGATCTCGGAGCCGGTGCCGTCGGTATCGGTCCCGACGGCCGGATCGGTGGCGTTTCCGAGCAGCCCGCCGGCCCGATCGACGACGGCCGACGGAACGCCCGCCATCTCGGCGACTTCGACGCCGTAGGAGGCCTCGGCCGGTCCGGATCGGAGATCGTGTTCGAATTCGACGCCGTCGTCGGTTCTTTCGGCCGAAAAGTGAACGTTGCTCGCTCTCGGGAGCGTCGCGGCGACGTCGGTCAACTCGTGGTGATGGGTCGCGAACAGCGTGTACGCCCCGATTTCGTCGTGGAGGTACTCCGTCGCGGCCT
>CAZWZX010000224.1:0-4112 GCA_964638655.1 uncultured Natronomonas sp. | reverse complement strand
CGAACCCGACCCGCCGCATCCCTTCGAACCCGACCCGCCGCATCCCTTCGAACCCGACCCGCCGCATCCCTTCGAACCCGACCCGCCGCATCCCTTTTCGGCGGTGTGAGAGCGACGATCCGTCTCCCGTTAGCCAGCAGTATTAAGCCGCTCTTATCTGACTCGGATCGGGAGACGGAGTACGGTGGTGTTCAAATAAAACGAAGAGTGAGGCAGTTCGTTTTCTGAACGCTTTAGGTCCGAAAACGACTGCCTCGTTGGTCCTTTGAACGGGGTCGAATTCGGTTCGTGGATCGGGATGTGACATCGCGACGTTTCGCGAATCTCGGTTCTCGGAGACCAGTAATATATTATTTTAAATATTATATTTTTTCGACCATATAACATATAATTATTTTTATATTATACGCATATAGTCGAGTTCGCAAAACAGATATACAACCAAGATCAGGACAGCGCCTGAAGCACGGCACGATTGATGAAACCGAGATCCCGCTCACCGATGAACAGTACTATAGTAGTCAGTAGAACTATTTACTCACTCCTCGCGTTCGATCGGCCAGCGACGAGCCGCTGGCCCGGAAACGGCGAGGAGAACTGCATCGACTTCTACCTATTACTATAGCTGTACGCAGCTGTCGCCGCAGAAAAGTCAAAGAGCTTCATAAAATCGAGATATACATACTATATTAGTTATTTTCGTTCGGTATTTGCTAAGTTCAGCGAAGGTAACGATGGAATCAACTCCCTCGGAAGCCGAACGCCTTCAGTGTGGGAACGAGATGCGAACGTCTCGTTGATGCCGTATATCTCATCGACGTCTCGTGCTCGTTGAGAGGCGTGTGTCGTCTTCAGGGCCTCAGTTTCAGCTATATATATAATGAAACGAAATCGGTACTAGAAGTGTCCTTATAAGTATAAAAATATAATATATATTTTATTTATCATTTTTGGGGCGGCCAGTCTGGAAACCACTAGCGACTGTCTCAGATCGTTCAGCTTCGCATGGGATCGATGTATTTAGCGAATCGGGCACTCCGGTAATCGCGGGGAAACGTTCCCGGGGCGAACCGACGGCGGACGCTCAGTCTCTGTCGTCGAGACGTCTCGAGAGCCGATCGAGTTTCTCTCGGATCCGCTCGCTTCTGTCGGCCGTCGCCTCCGGACGCGGCGAGATCGAGACGACTTCGTCGTCGTCGACAGTCACCGAAACCACGGCCCCGGCCGCACAATCGGTCGGCAGCCGACTGACTGGGACGTCGAACTGTTCGATCACGTCGCCGTCGTCCTCCAACAGCAAGACGGCCGTCTCGCCGTCGACGATCCGATCGATCGTCGCGGTGTATTCACCCTCCATCGGCCTACCCTGCCACCCCCGGCGGCGCGATCAGAGAGCTGTCCGGGCTTCCGTCGTGTTTCGCCTCGAGCAACGCGTCGGGATCGCTCGGGAACGTCTCCGCGGTTTCGACGTCGAACTCGGAGCCCTCGCTCGTGAACACCATATCGCCGTGGACACCGGTCCAGTACGTCTCGACCCCTCGATCGGCGAACGCCTCGAGAACTTCGTCGTGGGGATGGCCGTACTGGGAGTCGAAGCCACTCGAGATGACGGCGACCTCCGGCGAAACGGCCTCGAGGAACGGCGGCGTCGACGAGGTCGAGGAACCGTGGTGGCCGGCCTGATACGCGTCGACGTCGAGTTCCTCGGTCCACGCCTCGAGCATCCGTGCTTCGGCCTCCCGTTCGGCGTCACCGGTCGTCAGGTATCGGACGTCGCCGAACTCGAGGACGACCGCGACGCTGTTGTGATGGAGGTCATCGCCGCTTTCGCCCGCCGGCGGGTTCAGGACGGTCGCCGAGACGGCCCCGTCATCGATCGGGAGTTCATCGCCCTCCTCGACAACGAGCAGGTCGTGGTCGTGTTCGTCGACGGCGTCGAGGTAGTTCTCGTACGTCTGACTGGTGTGTGGGACGCCGGAGTCGTAGATCGATCCGATCCCCGCCCGGTCCGTTTCGAACGCCTCGATGACCGCCGCGTGGCCGCCGATGTGGTCGGCGTGGCCGTGTGTCGCGATCAGGTGATCGACCCGGTCGACGTCGTGAGCGTCGAGGTAGTCAATGACGTCGCTGCCGTCCTGTCGCCAGTCGCCGGTGTCTATCAGGATCGTCTCGTCTGTCGGAGTGATTACGAGCGTGGAGTCGGCCTGCCCGACGTCGATATGGTGGATCTCGAGTTCACCGTCGACGTCGGACGCATCTCCGCTCTCCGCGTCCGTTTCCGGCGTTTCGTCGGTCGACGGCTCGGACGATCCCTCAAGGATGTCCTCGATCGGTTCGCCGCCGTCCGCACAACCCGCCAAAAGAAACATACCCGCGAGGGCGACGACGAGGAGGGCCTGTCGCATTGGACTACCCTTCTCGTTTGGACGGTATGTGTGTTCCGGCGGATCGGTCGCCGAACCCGGGTGGACGCGAGAGTTTATAAACGAAGCCGGGACCAGCGATCCCATGACCGAACAGCGACCGGTCGAGCGACGAACGGTGTTCGGATTGCTCGTCGTCGTGCTCGCCGTGTGGATCACCGGTTCGGTGGCGAGCGGCTCCCGAGACGAAGGATCGCCGCCAGTGGAGGCGGGCCACAAAACGAGCCATCATCGGGTCTATAAAGGAACCGTGGACCGGATCGTCGACGGGGCACACGTCGTCGTGCTGATCGAGGACGGCGGAGAGGTAGTCGATCAACACGTCGTGTCGGCGGAGGCGTATCCCGTCCTCGAGGAGGGCGATCGGGTCATCGCCGTCCGGGATCGGGGGCGGCTGTCGTCGGATCGAGCGTCGCGAACTCGTGAGAGGCGAGAACCGAACGGGACCGCTACCGGAACGGCACCGGAGCGGTCCGTAACTCCGAGCAACGCCGGATCCGACTGGCGACTCCTCGCGGATCGGTCCGACCAAAGCACATATTGATCGCAACGACCTACCTCGGGTCGAGAATAGATGGCCGATATGCCGGGGCTCCGCGAATCGAACGAGTTTTCCGCCGACAGACGGGGCTTTCTCGCGGCCGTCGGAGCCACGGCCGTCGGCGGGTTCGCCGGCTGTACGAACCCGCTTTCGGGGCCCGACAGCTACGACGTCCCACAGGCGGGCTTCGATCCGGACGTGCTCCCCTACGACGAGACGTATCCCGACGACGACGGAGTGACGATGTTCCGCGGCGGGCTCCGCCGGCTCGGGTATTACCCCGACGAGACCGTCCCCGACTCGGTGGCGGTCAACTGGCAGTTGCCGGTCAACTACATCGGCCACAACGCGGCGAAAGCGAGCCCCCTCGTGACACCGGACGGCGAAACCGTCCTGATTCCCGCCGACACCGGACGGATGCACGCCGTGACCCCGAAGGGCGAGCACCGCTGGACGACCCGAACGCGGGCGACCGAGCAGGGGTTTCACGCGACGCCGGTGATCGCCGACGGGATCGCCTACGTCGGCGGCTACGACGGGGCGAACTACGGACAGGAGGCGGCCATGTACGCCTTCGACGTCGAGACGGGCGAGATCGTCTGGCGGACCGAGGAGATGGACGGCTCGGTCGCGATCGGCTCCAGCGCCGGCTACTGGGACGGTTATCTCTACGTCGTCGTCGAGCACCGACACCCCGAAAAGAAGGGCGAGCTGTGGGTGTTCGACGCCGAGGACGGCGAGCCGCTGTTTTACGACGACCGGATCGTCGATATGCCGCACCCGACGGTGGCGATCGACCCGGCAGGCGAGCGGCTGTTGACGGGCTCGAACGACGGGCTCGTCTACTGTTGGGAGTTCCCGTCGCTCTCCTTCGAGTGGTCCTTCGAGACCGGACGGGACGTCAAGGGACCGATCGCGACCTACGACGGGAGCGCCTTCGTCGGCTCGTGGGACCGAAGGCTCTATCGGCTCGACCTCGAGGACGGCCGCGAGGAGTGGTCTTTCGAGACCGGCGACTCAGTCATGTCCGCGCCGGCGATCGATCCCGATGCGGGCGTCGTGTATTTCGGCAGCGACGATCGACACGTGTACGCGCTCGACGCCGACAGCGGCGAACAGCTGTGGGCGAGCAATGTCAGGGGACGGGT
>CAZWZX010000223.1:0-4114 GCA_964638655.1 uncultured Natronomonas sp. | reverse complement strand
CCTCACGATCGGCCCGCTCGGGCTCATCGTCGGCCCGCTCGTGGTGTCGCTGTTGTTGGAGGTCGTAGACCTGCTTTCCGAACGGGAGTCCCGGGAGGCGACGTCCTGACCGGATCGTTTCCGAGCCTGCGAGCAACGCGGATCGGAAACAATTAGATCCGAGAGTACCACCGCAGAGCGATTCACGTCCCGGTAGTCGAAACCGTTAATTGAGAGATACGAGAAGCCACGCCCAACCTAGATGGTCTCGGAAATCGCACTCTCGCTCGATCTCGCCATCCTCCTTCTCGCGGCGACCGTCGCCGGCTTCCTCGCCAAGCAGACCGGCCAGCCGACGATCATCGCCTACATCCTCGCGGGCGTCATCGTCGGCCCGGTCGTTCTCGGGCTCGTCGAGGTCACCGAACTCACCGAAACGCTCGCCGAGTTGGGCCTCGCGTTCCTGTTGTTTTTGCTCGGTATCAAGATGCGCATCAGCGAGATCAAACACATCCTCGCGCCGATCGTCAAGATCTCGTTGCCGCAGATGGCCGCCGTCGCCGCCGTCGGGACCGGCGTCTCGCTGGCGCTCGGGTTCGGGACGGTCGAGTCGATCATCATCGGGCTGGCAGTCATGTACAGTTCGACGGCAGTCGTCATCAAGATGCTCACCGATCTCGACGAGACGACCACGCTCCACGGCAAGATGGACGTCGGTATCCTGCTGGTTCAGGACGTCGTGGTCGTCATTCTGCTGGCCGTCCTGGCGGCGGGGCGTCCCGAAAGCGCCGCGGAGGTCGCCACGACGCTGGCGGTCGTCCTCACGCTCGTGGCGATCATCACCGTCGCAGCGCTGGCCGCCTCCAAGTACGCGCTCCCGTCGATCTTCCGTCGGATCGCGGACAACAGACAGATCTTCTTTCTCATCGCGATATCGTGGGCGTTCCTGTTCGTCTTCGTCTCGGATAACGTCAACCTCTTTCTCGCACCGCTGGGTATCACGGCGTACCTCTCGATCGAGATGGGCGCGTTCCTGGCCGGCGTCGCCATCGCCCAACTGCCCTACAGCAAGGAGCTCCAGGATCGGGTCAACCCGTTGACCGATCTGTTCGTGATGATCTTCTTCGCGTCGGTCGCGTTGACGCTTGACGCCGGTGAACTCCTCTTTTATTGGCAGGAGGCCGTCATCGCGGCGGCGGTGTTGATGGTCGGGAAGTTCGTGGTCTTTTTCGTCCTGCTCAACTGGCAGCGATTCGACAGCGAGACGACCTTCTTCGGGAGTCTATACATGATCCAAGTCAGCGAGTTCGGCGTCGTCGTCGCGACTGCCGCGGTCGCCGGCGGCTTCATCGGCGTCGAGATACTCGGGTTCCTCACGCTACTGGCACTCATTACCATGGGCGTCTCGGTGTACTTTTTCGCCTACGGGGAAGCCCTCTACGAACAGGCCCAACCGCTCCTCTCGCGATTCGAGGCCGAGGAGACGTTCACCGAGGAGAAGAGAGAGTACACGGATCACGCGATCATCGTCGGTTACGACGACCTGACGCGGAACACGCTGGGGCTCTTAAAAGAGTACTACGAGGACCTCGTCGTCGTCGACCGACGAGCCGACCACATCGAGGCACTCACCGAGGCGGGATACGACGCCGTCTTCGGGGATATCGGCAGCGGATCGATCCGAAAGGACGTCGCCCTGAAGAAGGCCGACTTCGTCCTTTCGTCGTCGGACCAAATCGAAATCAACAAGAAACTACTGCGGGAAACGAGCGACGACGCGACGGTCGTCTTGGAGGCGAGCAACGAAGCGGACGCCCGCGCGCTCTACGAGCAGGGGGCCGACTACGTCATCCAGAGCGTTTCCCTGTCGTCGGATCGCCTCGGCGACACGCTGAAGGCACTGCTGGAAGATCCGGACGTATTCGAGGAGGCGGCGGAACGCGACGCAAAACTCCTCCGCAACCCGAAACCGTTCCCTGCCCTCCACGAAGAGATGTCGGGTGATCTCGATGACTGAAACGCCGGTCACGGGCGGTGGTCGTGATGTCTGAGATGCTGACCGCGGTGGCGATCGTCTTCATCGTCGCCGGCCCGTTCCTCCTGTTCGCCAACCGATACGACGTACCGGCCGCACCGCTTTTGATCCTCTCCGGGATCGTCGCGGGCATCTTCATCGACGAGACGCTGGCGTTAGAGCTCGCACAGTTCGGTATCGCACTGCTGGTGTTCACTTTCGGCGTGGGTATCGAACTTTCCAGTATTAATACGGTGCTCGAGGACGCCGAACTCACCGCGCTCGGACAGATCCTCGTGGTCGGGACGCTCGGCATCGGGGTCGGCCTCCTCTTCGGGGTTCCGCTCGGCGAAGCAGTGTTCCTCGGTGCCGCCGTTGCGCTGTCCTCGACGATCGTCGGGACGGCGCTGTTGCAGACCGAGATCCGGACGAACCTCATCCGGGGCCGGCTCGGCGAATCGATCCAGTTCGTTCAAGACCTCTTTGCGGTGGCGTTCATCCTCGTCGTGGGCGCCGGCGTCGTGGAACTCGATCCCATCGTCCTGCAGATCGGCTACGGCGCCGTCTTCCTCGTGGGTGCCGTCCTCGTCAACCGGTACGTCTTCGACGTGGTGGGCCGACTCGCGGGGAGTTCGGACGAACTCATGATTATCGGCGTGGTCTCGCTTCTCGTCGTGTTCATCGGCGCGGCGGCGGCGGTCGGGATCCCGATCGTCGTCGGTGCGTTCGCCGCCGGCCTGGCAGTCCGCCACGACCCGACGGAGTACCTCGGGCTGTTCAACGGCTTGGAGTCGATCAAGGACTTCTTCGTGGCCATCTTCTTCGCGACTGTCGGCGCGCTCGTCGTCCTGCCGTTCGTCCAACTGGACGTGGCCGCCTCGATCGAAAAGGTGATATTGGTAGCTGTGCTCGTGGGTTTGACCGTGATCGCGAAACCCGCAGTGACGATCGCGATCCTGATCTACCAGGGTTATGAGGGCCGTACGGCGACGCTGACGGCACTCAGCACCGACCAGATCAGCGAGTTCTCGTTGGTCATCGCAATCGAGGCACTCCTGATCGGGCTGTTGACACAGTCGGTGTTCGACGCCATCGTCCTCGCCGCCGCCGTGACGATGATCACCTCGACGGCCACCCAGCGGTACGACGAGCAGATCTATCGGCTGTTGGCCGATCGGGGCGTGATAACCGGCCGTCACGACAAGATCGACGAGTTGAGCCACGTGCCCGAGGACGTGACCGACCACGTTATCGTTCTCGGCTACGGCCGGAAGGGCAGACGGATCGTCGAAACCTGCGAGGAACTGAACCGCCCCTACGTCGTTATCGAGAACGATCCGGCGCTTCGGGACGACGTGCGTTCCGGGTGTGACGCGTACGTCTTCGCCGACGCGATGGAGCCTTACGCCTGGGAGAAGGCCAAGGCCGACGCGGCCCGCGTTATCATGTCGATGACGAGTTCGATGGTGGTCTCTCAACGACTCCTGGAGGCGGAGTACGACGCGAAACTCGTTCTCCGGGCCCACAACGAGCGGACCGCGCTCTCGCTTCTCGACGCGGGCGCGACCTACGTCGCGGTTCCGGATCTGTTGGCTGGCGAACAGCTAGTCCGACAGATCCGGAGACTGCTCGATGACGAGTCGACGTCCGAAGAGCTGCGAGCGGACGCCCTCGAAGAACTGGATCCGGAGTGAGACTGTCGGGTTGGCGGCCGAACGATGGTAACGTTACCTCCCGGCCGTGGTTTTCCGATGGAACGATAGCCGAGGGCGTTCGGGATCGGTCGGCGTCTCGACCGAACAGCTCTCACTCACTGAGCCGCTACGTTCCGTCAGTTTCACCCCGGTCTCGGCGTTCGAACTCGGTCCTCCCGTCCGGTGGCGGCCGTTCCGACCCGATTTCGACTCGGTTGCCCGACTCGAAGAAGGTGACCTCACGCTGTGGGAACGGGATCTTGATCCCCGCCTCGTCGAACCGTTCGTCGATCCCGCGTATGAGTTCGTCTCGGGCCTGTCCCCGCTGTGCGGGATGGGCGATGTGACACTGTGAACTACCCCACCCTACCGCTCGCCTGACGGCTCACGCTTGAGGATGGGGCTTCCTGCTTCAACGACGCACTTT
>CAZWZX010000222.1:0-4164 GCA_964638655.1 uncultured Natronomonas sp. | reverse complement strand
ACCGGACGGACGTAGTGGGCGGTGCCGTGAACCACCGTCACGCCGGTCTCTCTGGCGACCGCCCGGACCGCCTCGGGGTCCTCGCCGGCGTTTTTCGGCGTGACGTCGACGATGGCCTCCCCGCCGGCCCGGACGAACTTCGACACCTCGTCGATTGCCTCCTCCATCGAGTCCAGCCGGACGTTGTCCTTGTGTTGCATCGCGTTCCGCCTGACGTAGGGGAGCGTCTCCATCGACACCGGCTGTCGGGCCAGCCGGCGATCGATCGCGCTGTCGGGTTCGGTGTAGAGCGCGTCGACGGTGTCGATAAAGAGGTGTTCGTGACACAGCGTGACGCCGAGGTCGTCTGGATCGATCGCTCCGGTGACGGTGACGATCGACCCGGCATCGTCTGTCATTGAAGATTACACCCGGCGATGGCGAGTTAAACGTTCCGGGGACGGGAGGTCGACCGCACGGGTCGGATACTACGAAAACGGGAACGCGAAGGCGAACGTCGAACCGCTCAGGCCAACCCGAACCGCTCGGGGAGATACAGCGTCAGTTCCGGGAACAGGACGATCAAAAGGAGGACGCCGAGGTTGACGAAAAAGAACGGGACGATCTGTTTCGCGATATCCCAGACGGGCGTCCGAGAGACCGACGAGGCGGCGAACAGACAGATCCCGACCGGCGGCGTGATCAGCCCGTAACAGAGCGCGAGCACGAGGACGAGTCCGAACTGCAGCGGTTCGATCCCGAAGATGCTCGCCAACTCCGCGAGCGTCGGCGCGAGCATGATCGTCGCCGCGCCGATCTCGAGGAAGGTCCCGATCACGAGCAACACGAGTACGACGATCAGCATGTACTCGACCGGACCGACACCCAGCCCGACGAGCGCCTCGGAGATCGCCTGCGGGATCCGCTCGCGGGCGAGGATCCAGGTGAGCACCAGCGCGAAACCGATGATGATATACAGCTGTGCCGACCGTTCGAGTGCGACGTGAAGCGACCGGTAGAGTCCGTCCGCGTCGAGGGTCCGGTAGATGAACACGCCGATGATGAAGGCGTACACGCAGGCGACCGCTGCGGCTTCCGTCGGCGTCGAGTAACCGCCGATGATCAAAACGAGGATCAAAACCGGCATCGTCAACGCCAGCACCGAATCACCGAAGATCACCGGATACTCCTTGAGTTCGATCTCCTCTTCGAACTTCGGAAAGTTCCGGCGGAACGACAGCGCGAACACGAGCAGCATCATCGCGATCGCGAGCAGGATGCCGGGGACGATCGCGGCGGCGAACAGTCCGCCGATCGAGGTCTGTGTGACGCCGCCGTAGATCACCAGGATGATGCTCGGCGGGATGATCGGGCCGATGAGCGACGAGGCCGCCGTCACCGCGGCGCTGAAATCCCGCGGATACCCCTCTTCGGCCATCGACGGGACGAAGATGGATCCGAGCGCCGCGACGTCCGCGACGGCGGCGCCGGAGATCCCCGCGAACAGAAAGCTCGTCGCGACGTTGGCCTGTGCGAGCCCGCCCCGAACGCGGCCGATCGTCACGTTCGCGACGCGGATGAGTCGGTCGGTTATCTTGGAGTTGTTCATCAACTCCCCGAGGAGCAAGAAGAACGGGATCGCGACGAGCACGAACTGATCCATGCCCGTAAAGGCCTGTGAGGCCACGATCTGGAGGGGATAGTTCCCGTAGGCCATCCAGAGGATCGACACCAACCCGAGCGCGAAGGCGATCTCGATCCGAACGAAAATAAACGCGAGAAGGATCAAAAGGAACGCGAAGGCGATCAGTTCGCTCATGTGTCCCCCTCTCCGTCGGCGACGTCGAACTTCGCCTCGTAATCGCGGACGATCATCTCCGGGTAGTAGTTTATGCTTACGATTTTCCCGACGGTGAAAAGAACCAACAGGACGCCGCCGACCGTCAGCATCGAGTACGGCCAGAACATCTCGAAGGGCATCGACGGCGATTGCTGGATCGTCCCGCTACCCTGAGCGTACATCATCGCGGCCCGAGTGAACAGGACGAAGAAACCCAACAGAACGAACAGCTGAAGGGTCCGTAGCTGTCGTCTCCGCCGGACGGAGAGCCGCTGGGAGAACAACTCCACCTGTAGATGGTTATCGTTGTACAACAGCACCGGGGCGAGCGTGATCGCGATCCAGATCATCATGTATCGCGATAGCTCCGGGCCCCACACGGGGACGAAACCGAAGAGATAGCGCGTGAACACCTGTCCGGTTATCAGGAGCACCATCGCCGATCCGACGACGTAAGTGAGATACCAGATCGCCGTCGAGAGCCGCTCGAGCCCCGACAGGTAGAGTTCGATTGCCGATTCGATGCTGCCGGCGAGACCGCCGGAGACGTACTTCGAAAGGTCAACTGATTCGAGTTCCTCTGACATACTACGCGCTCGTGCTGTTGTGATTCAATATTCGATACCGGACCGGGCTTACAGATCGATCTCGAACTCGTCGTAGCCCGGCAGCGGCTCCATCTCGGCCTCGATCGCGTCGTACATCTCACCGAGAAGCTCCGGATCGTCCATCTCGTCGCGAATGAGTTCCTCGACGGGTTCCTGCGTCGCGTCCTGGAACTCGTCGATCTCGTCGGGCGTCGGTTCGTACACCTCGACGCCGTACTCCTCTTGGATCATCTCGAGGTCGGACTCACGCAGGATTCGCGTCACCGCTCGAGCGTCGTTCATCGCCCAGAAGTTCGCCTCGCGGAACAGCTGTTGATACGTCGGATGGAGGCCCTGGAACCACTCGTCGTTGACGCAGTTGAACACCATCGTGAACACGTGTCCGTCCATGATGACGTAGTCCTGCACCTCCTGGAGGTTCGGCAGCGTGAACGTCGGAATGGCGTTCTCCTGTCCGTCGACGACGCCCTGGTTGAGCGCGTCGTACAGCTCCGTCCAGTCGATCGCCTCCGGACTGGCGCCGAGCTGCCGGACGATCTCCTGGTGGGCTTCGATCTGCATCGTCCGGATAGTCAGCCCGTCGAAGTCGTCGACCGACCGCAGTTCGGTGTTCGCGCTGAAATGTCGAAAACCGCCGTTGTCCCACCACGCGAGCATCCGGAGTCCGGTCTTATCGAGCATATCCTCCCGAAGCGTGTCGCCGAACTCCTTGTCGAAGACGCGGTTCGCGACCTCGACGTCCGGGAAGACGTACGGCACCGAATAGACGTTGATGTTCGGATAGAAGGGCGCGATGTGTCCCTCGGCGATCGAGGAGACGACCTCGATCGTGCCGTCGATCGTCTGCTCGATGATGTCCGTGGTCGTCCCGAGTTCGCCGCCGGCGGCGATATCGACCGTGAACTGGCCGTCCGTCCGGCTCTCCATGTAGTTCTTTATCGTCCGCGCCTGATGCTCCGGGTGGTTCTGCGGATCCGGATCGCTCGTGTGCGAGAGCGTGATGTTCTCTTCGGGCAGTTCGTCGGGATCTTCGACGGCGGCCTGGCCGTTTCCGTTCCCACCGTTTCCGTCGTCACCGAAACACCCCGCCACGGAAGCGGAGACCCCGACCGCGCTGAGGGCCGATGCCTTCTTCAGAAAGCTCCGCCGCCCGTCTTGGCTGCCATTGTATGACATACAGTGTATCACTTATCGGCCGCATATATAATGGTTAGTAATTTTAATCATCGATCGGGTGTCGAAATGAACACGAGGGGCCGAGAGTTGTGTAATCTCGACGACGATCAGCGACCGGATCTCGGTCCGAAATCGCTATCCACATACGGTGGGGACGAACAGAGGACCACAGCCACTCGATCGGGCGGCGATCGGCGACGAAAGACAGCAATGTACTGGAACTACCGCGAGACCGTCCTGACGCTCTGTACGCTCGCCTTCTTCGCGACGATGGTCGGGCGGTTGGCGATCAGTCCGGTCGTGCCGCTCATCACCGAGGAGTTCGCCGTCTCGAACTCCGTGATCGGGGTCGCGCTGACGGGAATGTGGATGGCCTACTCGACCAGCCAGTTCCCGAGCGGCGTGCTCGCCGACCGCGTCGGGGAACGCCCCGTTATCCTGCTCGCCGTCGGCGGAACCGCGGCCGCGAGTCTCCTCGTCGCGACCGCGCCGGTGTTCGTCGTCTTCGTGGTCGGGACAGTCTCGCTCGGCGCTCTCGCCGGATTGCACTACTCGGTGGCG
>CAZWZX010000221.1:0-4179 GCA_964638655.1 uncultured Natronomonas sp. | reverse complement strand
CCCCCCCCCCCCCCCCCCCCGCACCCAAACGGGTGCGTTCAGGACTTTCGTCCGCGTTTATATTAATCTTCTGGCTGAGCGTTCCACGAAGCGGTTACGGCACCGGATTTTCGGGCGGTGTGTGAGCGATAGCCATATATAATTGTCACCGCAAGGATTCAAGCGTGACGACGGCCGAACCGCGGGTGGACGTCGACATCAGAGCGGCCGTCCGGGCCGACCTCCTCGACGTCTTCCGCATCGAGAAGCGCTCGTTCAGCCAGCCGTGGCCCTACGCGGCGTTCGAGCGCTTTCTCGGATCGGCCGGGTTCTTGATCGCCGAGGACGACGGCATCGTCGGGTATATCGTCGCCGACACGGTCGATCAGTACGGGACGCGGACGGGGCATATAAAGGACATCGCCGTCTCACCGGAGTGCCGCCGTGAGGGTATCGGGCAGACACTGCTGTCCGCCGGCCTTTCGGCACTCGCTACCGACGGGGTCGGCCGTATCAGGCTCGAAGTCAGACGGAGCAACGGAGCGGCGCAGTCGCTGTACGAGACCTACGGCTTCGAGATCCACCACGTTCGGTCGGTGTACTACGACGACGGTGAGGACGCCTACGTGATGGTCCGCGAGCGGTGATTCGGATCAGAAGAGATCCTCGACGTCGGCGTCGCGGCTGCGTCGTCGCTCGACGTGCTCCTCGAGCCGCTGTCTGACGATCGGATCGCGTGTTCGGACGTAATCGAGCGTCAGCGCCACGAACGGGCTGGTTCCGTTCCCGGCTTCGAGATCGAACTCGGCGTACTCGACGGCCGACGCGAGGACTTCGTCGTCGTCCGTCTCCGCGAGCGCCCTCGCCGCGATGGCGGCCGCCGGAAACCGGAGGTCATCGACCGTCACGACCGTGCCGTCGAGTTCGAGTTCCGGCGGTCGTTCCCGCTTGGCGAGCTTCGGGTCGGAAGCGAGTCGATCGAGCCACGAACGAAGCGGGTCGACATCGATCCGATCGCATCGCTCCAGATATCCGACGGCGCTTTCCGCGAGTCCGGCCGCCCCGGACCGGTTCCCGGTGAAGGATTTATGAGCGGCGGCGGTCGCCTGGATCAACCCCTGAAGACAGTCGTCTCGCTCGCCCGGCGGCGCTTCGAGCCACTGGGTCTCGAGTGGCTCGTGGGCCGCGAGATACCGCCCGGCGTTGTACAGCGCGATCCCGGCACGGAGACGATCCATAACCGACGTTCGAAGGCGAGACAAATAACGTACCGGCCGCGGATCTTCGAGCGGTCCGGATCGCCCGTTCGCGTCATTCCGTGTCACGAGGTCAACAACTATACCGGTTCGGTCGGACTACGCGGTTGAATGACTCGTCGTATCTCGACCGAAATCGAGGCGATGACGCGCACCGCCGAGACCGCCGGGGGAACGTACACCGATGAGGCCTAAACTGACAGATACGGTTCACTTCGGCGGGCTTGCCGTCGCGGTCGTCGGGTTCGGTATCACCCGGTTCGTGGTCGCCGGGACGGTCCAGGCGCAGGCGATGTTGCCGTTCGCGATCGCCGTCGTACCGCTCGTCGTCGGCCTCGCGTTTACCGTCTACGGCGTCGTCTTGGCGGTCGGTGATCTCCCCGGCGCCTACGTCGATACCGTCGTCCGTTGGACGTTTCTCGGTGTGACCACGATGGCGGCCGTGCTCGGTCTGACGGCGATCGGTACGCCGGCCGACACCGCGAGCGGGATCGAGATGCTGCAGAACTCACAGCTTCTGGTTTCGAACGCGCTTTTGGGTGGGGCGGTCGGCGGGGCGCTCACAGGGGACCGTGCCGGTCTGAACCGCCGACACAGAAGCGAGATCGAACTGCAGGCGGAACTAGCGCTCATCGCGAACGAACTGCTCAGACACGAGGTGCTCAACTCGACGGCGATCATCGACGGATACGCGTCGCTTTTCGGGAAAGACGAGCCGAGAGCGTCCGACGTGGCTGCGATCAGGGCAGCGACGGAGCGGATCGAGTCGACCGTCACGGACGTCGGCGAAGTCGGGCGGGCGAGAGAAGACGATTCACTGCGGGCGATCGATCTCGGACCGATCCTCGAAGAAGAGATCGAGGGACTCGGCGAGCAGTACCCCGAAGTGAAGTTCACACGCCCGACACCGGAGAGTGACGTCAGGGCACTGGCGGATCACCGCCTCCGGTTGCTGGTTCGAAAAGCCCTCGAGTTGATCGTCGAACGGAACCCGGAAGCGACGATAACCGTCGAAACCCGCGTCGAGCGCTACAGCGTCTCGATCTCCGTCTCGATAGCGAACGGTCAGGCGGCCGACCTCGGTGGGACGACGGCGGACGATCCGACGGTGGATTTCGATTACCGGATCGTCCAACTGTTGACCGACTACTACGGTGGCGAGTTCGAGCGATCGATCCCGGATCAGTCATCGTCACTTCGGCTCCGTCTCCCCCGGGCGACGGGCGAGCGGAGCGCGGCCGGACGACTCGGTGTCACGTCCTCGGGTGTCGGCGCGGCGATCGGCGGTGGCCTCGTCGCGGGCGTCGCGATGGGGATACTTTCGGAAACGCTGACCGGGCTGTTGCCGGTCATCGGATCGCTGTACGGGGTGGCCGACCCGATCGTCGGGTGGGTCACGCATCTGTTCCACAGCGTGGTTTTCGCGCTGCTTTTCGCGGCGGGGTACGTGCATTTCCGCGGCGGACACTCGGGGAGATCGACCGTTTCCGGAATTCTGGCGGGTACCGGATGGGGAGTCATCCTCTGGCTCGTCGCCGCCGGGATCGTCATGCCGGTGTGGCTCCGGCTTCTCGGCGTCCCGACGGCCGTCCCGAACCTGACCGCGATCGGGCTGTTCACCCACGTCGTCTGGGGCGTCGTCCTCGGAGCGTTATACCTCCCGTTGCGCCACCGTCTGGAGACGAGCGAGCGGTGGCGCCGTCTGCAGTCGGCTATCGGTCCCCGGATCGGACGGGTGTTCGGATAGGGCGTCGTCCGTCCGATCGACGCAACTTTGTCCGTACCTGACGAGTGGCCGTCCATGTCCGAGTACACCTTCGAGACGTCGTTCGACCCCCGGTACCGCGATCTGGACGTGAACGGCCACGTCAACCAGGCCGTCTATCTGAGCTATCTCGAGCAGGCGAGGACCAGATACTGGGCGGAGGTCGTCGGAATCCGACACGACCGCACGCCGGTCGCGATGGTCAGACAGGAAATCGAGTACGAAGCGCCGATCGTCCTCGACCAGGAGGTCACCGTGGCCCAGCGGATCGTCGAGATGGGCCGGACGAGCTTCGAGATCGAGTACGAGATCCGCGCCGACGGGACGACCGCCGCGACCGCCGAAGTCGTGTTGCTCGCACTCGATCGCGAAAGCCACGAGGCGACCCCGATCCCGACCGAGTGGCGCGAGCCGATCGAGGAACACGAGGGGCTCGGCGGGGCGTGATCCCACGCCGGAGGCTCACGATCGTCCCCGCCGAACGTCAGTAGACGTATAGGACAAAGAGCGTGAACGCGATCCCGCCCACGATGCTTGTCACGATGGCGACGATGACGGCGAGAGCGGGATCGACTTCGAAAAGGGAGACGACGAGGAAAATAAAGAGGTAATGAAGAAACGCGACGACCACACCCAGTTTTAGCCACTTCGTCTGTACCGAAGCCCCGGATGATGACTCGTCCATATTCCCGAATCGTCTCTCGGCCTGTTGTCGGTTACTCGCAAAAACGTTCCGGTGGCGCCGGGCGGGAAGCGTCGGGGAAACTCGGACGCTTCGGGTAGTTCAGAAAGCGCCCAAAGCGCCGTTTCCGGCCGTCTCTCGGCCGTTTTGACTGTGACTCGTCTGCTCAGATAGCCGAAGAGTTTCGTCGCCACCGGTCGCTCGCTTCGCTCGCGGTTCGGTGTCGACGGAAACGTCCTGACGGAGTCCTGCGTGAACGTAGTGAACGCAGGGCACGTCAGGACGCGAACGCCGAAGCGGCTGCTGCGGACGCAGCAGCCGCGAGAAGTGAGCGTCCTGACGGAGATTTGAACTCGCCGAGACGGTCCGGGCATACGGCCTCGCTCCGCTCGGCCGTTCCGGGCTGCGACTCGTCTGCTCAAATCTCCGGGGACGTTTTTACATTTCAGCTAATTCGAGGCGGAGCCCCCGGCCTCATGGAGCGAGGGCTTCCGATA
>CAZWZX010000220.1:0-4184 GCA_964638655.1 uncultured Natronomonas sp. | reverse complement strand
CAACGTGACTCAACGACGATTCCGCCACGAGAACGCCCTCTAACCCTCTTTTGATCTCCTCGGACATGTATTAGCGATTTCTTTGCATGGGAAAAAGGGTTATCTTTTGCCGGAGTTTCGTCGGCTTCGGGGAAAATCGACCCGAAAGTCGGCGACCGCTGCGGAAAGCCCGGCGGGTATCAGTAGGCATAATAACGTCGGCGAAAGCAGTAGAGCCAATGAGCACCCTCGGCACCGCGAGTGCGTCCCCCGGCGAGACGGATGTGGGGCGGCTCCCGGTCGGTGAAGCGAGAGACGGCTCCGAGGTTCGGCTGCCTGTCGCGGTGATAAACGGGCGTCGGGACGGCAAGACACTGTACATACAGGCCGTCTCCGACGGTGACGAACTGAACGGGTTGGGGGTCATCCAACGGCTCGTTCCACAGCTGGATCCCACGGAACTCGCCGGCGAGATCCTTCTCGTCGGTATCGTAAACTACTACGGGTTTCAGGTCGCCGAACACCGCAATCCGATCGACGACACGAAACTGAACCGGACATACCCCGGCAACGCCTCCGGAACGGCCTCGGAACGGATCTCGGCCGCGACGTTCGAAGCCGTGAGCCATGCCGACCTCGTCTTGGATCTCCATCAGGGTTCGACGTCGTGTATGATAAACGAGACCCGCGTTCGGTGTGGTTCCCGCCACCGGTTACATCGTGACTGTCTCGAGTTGGCGAAGGTGTTCGGGTGCGGGTACATTCTCGATCGCAAGGGACCGGACGGACAGCTCGCCCGCGTCGCGCCCGACGAGGGGATCCCGACGATCGATCCCGAACTCGGCGGTGCGGTCGGCTGGGACGAAGAATCGATCCGAAAAGGAGTCAAGGGCGTGTTCAACGTCCTCTACCGGTACGGGTTCCTGAAAGGGGAAATCACTACCGAGACACAGACTCGGGCGACCGGATTCAATCAGTACGGCTCACCTGCGGGCGGGTTGGTCAGCTTCAATTTCGATCTGGGCGATGAGATCGAGCGGGGTGATACGCTGTTCGCGATCACCGATCCGTTCGGCACCATAAAAGAGGAAGTCTCGGCGAAGTCCGACGGGATCTTCTGGCGGCATCGCCGGCTTCCGCAGGTCGCGACCGGTGAATACGTCTGCTCGGTCGGGACCGATCTCGACGAGTACTGAGCGAGCACGCCCCGATCATTAATATACGGTGAGGCGGCCAGACGGCGTGTGACGTGAGAACTGACCGACGGTCGGCCGAGGCCGTAGTGCGGGGAGCGCCGTCGGAATCACGGGCCCGCCTGTTCGCCTGACCGAAACGCCTACGAAGGGCGCTACCGAGACACCCGTATGTCACTTCACTGTCCGGAGTGTGGGCAGAGCTACGAGGATCGATGGCGGTGTCGCTGTGGTGAACCGTTGCGCTTTGCGGAACGGAGTCTGCCGTCGGCGTCGGATCCGACGGAAGCGAACGTCGACGCTCGGGACGGGCTGTGGACGTTCTCGGAGTTTCTGCCGGTCGAACACCGCGTTTCCCTTGGGGAGGGATATACACCGCTCGTCGATGCGCCGGCGTGGGACGCGACGTTCAAACTCGAGTACGTCTTTCCGACCGGCTCGTTCAAGGATCGCGGGGCCACGACGATCGTCTCCCGGGCCGTCGACGTCGGAGCCGAGCGGATCGTGGACGACTCATCGGGGAACGCCGGTGCCGCGATCGCGACCTACGCCGCACGAGCCAGTCTCTCCGCGGAGATTTACGTGCCGGCCGATGTCAAAGAGTCGAAGCTTCGAGCGATCCGTCGTTCGGGGGCGGATATCGTCCGTGTAGAGGGGACCCGTGAGGCCGTTACCGAGGCCTGCGTCGACGCTGTCGAACGTGGCGACGGGTGGTACGCGAGCCACGCCTGGAACCCCGCCTTCTTCGCCGGGACGGCCACGATGGCCTACGAGATCGCACACCAGCGCGATTGGTCGGTCCCGGACGCGGTCGTCATGCCGCTCGGACACGGGACGATGTTCCTCGGCGCGTACCTCGGATTCGAGCGATTGCTCGAAGCGGGGTGGATCGACCGGTTGCCGAAGCTGCTCGGCGCACAGGCGACCGGATACGCCCCGATCGCCTCGGCGCTTCACGACGAGGTCGACGCCGTCGAACCGAACGAGATAGCCGACGGGATCCGGATCCGTGAGCCGGTACAAAAGAAAGCGATCCTCGACGCGATCGAGGTGTCCGATGGAGACGCGATCGTCGTTTCACAGTCCGAGACGGAACGCGAACTGGATCGGCTGCACAGGGCGGGGTTCTACACCGAGCCGACCTGTGCTGTTGCGCCTGCCGCACTCCGAACGTACCGAAATCGTGGCGTGATCGACGACGGCGACGACGTCGTCGTCCCGCTGTCCGGAAGCGGCCTGAAGCAGTAAGGAAGCCACACGAAAGCTATCGCCGGCTTCGGCTACCGCTCCGGATGTGTTTCCGCGTCGAACCCACCTCTGACGAGCGGTTTGGCGATGTGTCGTCTCGCTCGGGGCGGCACTTCGTACCAGCCGTGTTCAAGCTCCCGTTCGAGGGGGCGTTCGACCTTACCGTCCGCCGCCGTCTCACACTCCCGACAGCGGTATCCCTGCCCGCAGCCGGCTGATTCCATCGTCCGCTCACACTCGGGACATCGGGGCGTCGAGAGTTCGGTTCGAACGAGTTCGCGGACGGCGAACTTCTCGAGTTTCAACGTCCCGGCGCTCACTTCGCCGCAGGCCGTCAGTCGGTCGCCGATCCGAAGGGTTCGGACTCGCTTTCGAAACCGTTTCGTCGGCTCGAACGCGGCGCATTCGACCGTCGTCCGCTCGTCGCCGAACTCGAAGAAGACGTGACCACCGCGCCGGGTCTCGGGCGGCGAAAAAACGGTTCCGTCCACACGATAGGCGTACCCGTTCCGGAGACGTTCGACGGTGCCGTCACGGAGATGGCCATCGGTCCCCTGGTTCGTGACGAAGGTTCGTGCCCGGTCGATCGGTTCGCTCTCGATGCGTTCCGTGACGTGTCCACAGGCTGACCGGTCGTCACCCCGGATCCCGAACAGGACGGGCCCCGGCGTCCGTGGGACACAGACCGCCTCGCCGGTGCCGCGATCGACGGTATCCCACACGTCCGGATAGTGTGCGTCGGCGGCTTCGAACACGCTTTCGAAATCGACCGTCCGGTCGGTTCCCCACCGTTCCGGTTCCCTGTAGCTGATCCGTTCGCACGTCCACTCATCGAGCGCTCGCCAGGCGCCGACCGCCGCGAGCGCACCGATAGTCCCGCGGCCGTTCTTCCAGCCGCACGTTCGATACCCGGCCTCCGAACAGAGCGTCCGGGCAGCCGCCAGCGTGTGGTGGTCCCTGACTGCACCGCGGGCAAAGGTGGCTACCGGATCGGGTACCGAGTTCGGGTCACCGGGCGCAACGACGAGACCGGGATTGGTCCGGTCGTCGCCCGTCTCGGCCAGTCCGTCGACGGCAGTTCTGGCGGTCTCGAATGCCGCCGTTCGGGAGGCATCGGTGTGGATCGCGACGGCGGCGTTACCACGGGTCTTGTGCTCGACTGCGGGGTTACAGCGGACGAGAAGCACTCGCTCGACTGTGGCACCGGCCGATTCGAGCCGCCGGGCGATCGTATCGCCGACGTACGTCGTACACATCCCGCTCTCGCGGGAGTCCGTATCGTCGACGCCGATTACAGTCACGGGGACCGCTACGTGTTCGTGGAGTAACGACGTTTCGATCCGAGGACGGTGTTATAACGACAATTCATAACGAATTGCCAATTCGCAGACGGAACCGCCATCGGGGAAACACATTTAAGTAGGAAAACACTTACATACTTCTATGAGCCGCTCCGCACTGGTCGGAAACATCACCGCGATGCTTGAAGACGCGGGCTTCACGGTGAGCGACCGGTGTGCGATCCGACCGAAAAGCTTCGACGTCGCGGCACGGCGTGGCGACGACGTGCTGCTGTTGAAAGTACTCGCGAACGTCGACGCGTTCGACGGCCACACCGGTGTCGAGATGCGTCGACTCGGAGAGTATCTGGACGCAACCCCGATGGTCATCGGTCTCAGAACACGTGACGAGGAACTCGACCCCGGCGTCGTCTATTTCAGACACGGGGTCCCGGTGTTTTCGCCGGATACGGCGATGGACCTG
>CAZWZX010000219.1:0-4202 GCA_964638655.1 uncultured Natronomonas sp. | reverse complement strand
ACACCGGCGCGGTTAGAAGTCCGACGCTCTGTCCTAGCTGAGCTACGTGCCCTCGAAGCCGAATACTCGACGGGCACTCAAAAACGGCACGGGTTGTCGCCGGGCGTCCGGACGCCGACGCACAACAAAGCCTTGAAACGCTCGCTGGCCGTATCCGAGTCCGAATGCGAGTCATCGGAACCGTCGGACTGGCGGGAAGCGGGAAAGGCGAGTTCGCGGCCGTGGCCGAAGCGAACGGCATCCCCGTCGTGACGATGGGGGACGTGATCCGCGCCGAGTGTCGCGAGCGCGGGCTGGATCCGGCCGAACACCACGGCGAGGTAGCGGGCAAACTCCGCGAGGAAAACGGCCCGAAAGCGATCGCGGAGGCGTCGCTGCCGCACATCGGGACGGCGCTGGACGAACACGATACGGTCGTCGTCGACGGCATCCGCTCGGGAGTCGAGGTCGACGTCTTCGAGGAGCGCTTCGGCGAGGCGTTCCTGTTGGTGGGCGTCGAGGCGCCGTTCGAGGTTCGAAAGGAGCGGATCTCCGATCGGGGCCGCGACGACGTCGAGGACGGCGAGAGCCTCGCGGCCCGCGACGAACGGGAGTTGGGGTTCGGTCTCGACGAGGCGCTGGATCGGGCGGATCTGACGATCGAGAACACCGACACCTTAGAGCGGTTCCGAACGCGGGTTCGGGAGGTGCTGTCGTGATCTACAGCGTCGACGTCGAGATCACGGCACCGGTCAAGCCGACGGAGGTGACGGATCGGATCGCCGACGCGATCGAGAACCTCTTCCCGGAGGCGGAGATCGAATCCCATCCCGGCGAGTTGTTGGCGAGGGCCCATTCGATGGAGCGCTTCTCCGAGCGGCTCCACGAGCAGGCGATCCTCGACACCGCTCGCGGCGCCTTCTTCGCCAACGAGGAGGGGAACGCGTTCAGCTTCGAGTTGAAAAAACAGGCGGCGTTCCACGGGACGATCAACTTCGCGGTCGGGGGCGGAAGCGAACTCGGGGATATCCACGTCCGGGTGACCGTTGAGGAGCCGGACGTCGAGTCGTTCATCGATCACATCGCGCCGCCGACCGAGGACGGGCGGCCGATCGAGTAGCGCCTACCCACAGTAGGCGTTTTCCTTGTCGGTCATGTTTTGGATCCGCTCGCGACACGTCGGCTCGAACTGTCGCTGCGTCCGGGCCGAGGGACTCGCGGGCGTTTCGCCGGGAGCCGCCCAAGGATCTGGGCGGCCGCGGGCTTCGATATCGGTCGTCGGTGCGTTCGGGTGCGGTTCGGTCGTCGGCTGTGGGTTCGTGCTCATGTGAGGTCGGTCGGGAGTAGTCGACAGCGGTACGTGGCAAAAAGGAGTTATCGTACACGTACGCCGAGTGCGAGCAGCGACCCACCGTCGCGAGCGGTTTTTCGCATGTGCTTCGCTATATTACACTATTGTTCATAAAGTTTCCGAACTCCTGTGGTGGAACAGATCCCGGTCTGCCGGTAGTGTCCACGGCATCGGGCGCGAAATCGTGAATTCCCGTCCCGAGTCGGCTTGCGGTACTGGACAGTAGCACGCACATAGCTTTACGCTTCGAGAAGAAACGCTAAAGATGAACCGACGACGTGTTCTTGCCTTTCTCGGTGGAGCGGCCACTCTAGGGGGCTGTTCTTCACGCGATCAGGTGCCGGATCCTGCAACCGACGCGCAGACGCCCCCACCCGACGGAACCGCTCTCGTGAGCGGGCTGGAGTTCGGACACCGAATCGTCGGCGCGTTCGCGGCGGATACCCCCGCAACGCTCGAACTACACTGTACGAATCGGTTGGACACAGAGATCATCGCAACGACTCCACGGGGGCCGTCCCTCCCGTTCCCCGGTCGGTTTGGCTGGGACGTCTCAGGGGATACACAGCTTTTGCTCTATCCGAACGGCGAACCTGATCTTTGGTTTCAGATCGATGAGAACGAACTCGTCCCGGTCTCAGAAGTCCTTCCGGAGGCGTCGGAGGACGGGTGTTGGCGAGTACCGTCTACGTACGACGGTATCGCGGACCCGTCGGGACAGATTTCGAGGGGAATTGCCGCGGAGAGCACCCTCACCCACCAGTACACCCTGTATCATATGTACGAGTGCACGCCCGGAACGTACAGTTTCTCAGCGGCGGTCACCCTCACCGCCGATGGATTCGATACCGAGGGGTCCGTTCCGCTGCGGCTCCGGGTCGTCAGCCGAGACGACGGCGAAGTAACCATCGATCTCTTCGGGACTCCGGACGACGATGGTTCGTAATCACCCGAAAAGAGCCCACGCGTTCGGCCGCCGACGGATATCGACGGCACGCTACGGAGAACACGTAGAACAAAAGCCGTGGCGAAAATCTCCCGCGACGAAGCGGCACGGAAACGATTCAAAAGTCACGGACGACGATCGTCGCGTCGAGACGGCCGTAGGGAATGTCGTATCGCTCCGTCGGGTCGAACGGGAGCAGCTCCGGGGCGGTCGTGAGCGCGACGAGCCGGTCGACGTCGCCCGCAAGCAGCCGTTCGTGGAACGCCTCATAGAGCGCCCGCAGATCCTCGCTGATCCGGATTCCGAACGGGAGATTGGTGACGACGAGATCGGCGGCGATCGGTTCGGTTCGGGCGTCGGCGGCGACGATCTCGATCGCATCGGAGAGGTCGGCAGCGTCGCGGTTGACCCGCCCACAGCGACGCCACTTCTCGCGACGATCGCGGGCTTCGATATCGAGCACAGACGGATCGAGGCCCGGCGGGCTCGAGGCGTACTCATCCCGGAGCGTCCGGAACCGCTCGCCGTCGTAGCCGGGCAGCAGTTCGAAGTTCGGATCGAGATCCGGACGGGGGGCGCGATCCGTCGCCGCCAAGGCGGCCTCGATCGGGATCGTCGCCGACCCGGCCATCGGATCGACGAGCCGATCGTCGTGGTCGTATCCCGCGATCCGGAGCATCGAGTACGCGAGCGTGCTCCGCAGCGGGGCGTCGTGTTCACAGACCCGGTAGGGGCGCTTGTGTAGCGAATCGCCGGTCAGATCGATCGCGAGCGTGAAACGGTCGTCGTAGAGATACGCCTCCAGCCGGACGGTCGGGTCGTCGAGATCGACCGGAAGGCGGACGCCGGTCGCCTCACGGTAGGCGTCGATGACCGCTTGCCCGACCCGTTCGGCGACGTCCACGCTCGTGAAGTCGTGGGTGCCGTGTCGGGTGCCGACGACGCCGAACGGTTCTTCGGGGAGACTGTCGACGATCGCCGCCGCGGCCGTTCGTTTATAAATGTCCTCGAGTTCTTTGATTTGATCGTCGACGAGCACGGCCATGATCCGATGGATGCTTCGAGCCCGGTAATGAAGTTTATAAATATCGGTTTCGTTTCCGTCGAACTCGACGACGCCCCGGTGATGGACGGAGGGGTCGGCCCCGACGAGTTCGTCGATCTCCTCGGACGCGATCGCCTCTAGTCCGCCGTTCGTCGTCGCCAGAAGTCGCACAGTTCCGATAACGGCCTCTGTGATAAAAGTGGCGCGACAGGAGCGCCGAGTCGATAGTAAACTTCCAAAAGTTTTATTACGAACCGCGGACAATCAACGACTGCATTCGAGGTGAACAGTCATGGCACTGCCCACGAGCCCGACAAACTCCTGGATGCAGAGCCTTGATTTCCCGAGCGAACTGTTCGGAACCGGAAGCAACGACTACGAACTGTACGAGCAGGACGACGAGTTCGTCCTCAGCGTCGAGATGCCGGGATTCGATCCCGAGGAAATCTCGGTGTCGTGGCAGGACGGCGTTCTCAACATCGCCGCCGAACACGAAAACGAGCACCGCAACCAGCGTCGGACGTACCACCGGCGGTTCCGGTTCCCGAAGGACGTCGACGACGAATCGATCTCCGCCGAGTACACCAACGGCATCCTCGAGGTCCGGCTGCCGATCCTGAGGGGCGTGCCCGCCAGCGGCACCGAAATCGAGGTCGAAGGGTAGCTCGGCTGAGGCGCCATAGCCGGTACCGTATTCCGAACCACACTTCGTTTTCCGTCCACGACAGGGGTGAGAGCCATGCGACTCACGGTTAAACAACTGAAAAACAGAGACCCGGGGAGTGGTATGGCAGTTATCGATCGCAAAGCACTCGGAGAGCTCGGCGTCAAAAGCGGTGACTTCGTGGCCCTCGATGGTCAGGAAGGTGGCCGCGCCGTCG
>CAZWZX010000218.1:1147-4208 GCA_964638655.1 uncultured Natronomonas sp. | reverse complement strand
CCTCGATGTAGTAGCCGTGGACGGAGTTGTAGCCGACTTTCAGCGAGTCGATGCCGGTCCGTTCGCGTTCGGCGGCCTCGAGATCGTCGATCCACGCCTTCCCCTCGCGTTCGGTCTCGCGCAGCGAATCGAGCGTTTCGTCGTAGCCGTCGCGGATGATCCCACCGTCGGTGATCTCGACGGGCGGGGAGTCGACTATCGCTTCGTCGATTCGCCGTCGGACGTCGGGACAGTCGTCGAGATCGGCCGCGATCTCCGCGAGCACATCGCTTTCAGTCTTCGCGCCCCCGAGACAATCGCGGAGTGACGGGACGACCGAGAGGGTCGACTCGAGCGCCCGGAGATCACGGGCGTCGGCGCGACCACGGGAGACACTCGCGACGAGCCGTTCGAGGTCGTAGACGTCGGCGAGGTGTTCGCTCGCGCGTTCGCGGGCGTCGACCCGGGTCAAAAGCGCCTCGACGGCGTCCAGTCGGGCGTCGATCCGTTCGGGATCGAGCAGCGGCCGCCGGAGCCGATCGCGGAGCTCGCGGCGGCCGAGGGCGCTTTTCGTTCGATCGAGCGTCTCCGACAGCGCCGCCCCCTCGAGGCCGTGGACGTGCCGTGGCTCGAAGATCTCCAGAGAGCGGGTCGCGACCGCATCGAGGAGCATGTACTCGCGAGGGTCGTATCTGGTGAGGTGGTTGAGGTACTCGAGTCGGGTCGTCTCCCCGTCGGTGGTGACGCCGCGGGCGTACTCCGCGTAGGCCAAGAGTGCGCCACAGGCCCGAGTTTCGGCGTCGCTCGCGAGGGACGTCTCGCCGAAATACGAGCGCAGCTTCGAGCGGGCCGCCTCGAGTTCGAAGGCCGATCTCTCGTAGGGCGTGACCATGCAGTTCGAGCCGAACGGCCCCTCCGGCGCGTCCGGACCGACGACGGCTTCGGCCGGATCGAACCGCTCGAGTTCGTCGGCGACGGTCTCGAGCCGGTCGAGCCGGGTGACGTAGAAATCGCCCGTCGAGACGTCGAGCAACGCGAGGCCGTAGCCGTCGGTCAGGCAGGCGACGAAGTTGTTGTCGCCGTCGGAAAGCAGCTCCGTCTCGGTGAGCGTCCCCGGCGTGACGACCCGGGTGACGGCCCGGTCGACCAGCCCGGAGGTCTCCTCGGGTTCCTGAACCTGATCGGCGACGGCGACGCGATAGCCCGCATCGAGGAGCGTCTCGATGTACGATTCGGCGCTGTCGATCGGGATGCCCGCCATCGGATAGGTGCCGGTCGAATCCTCCCGTTGGGTGAGCGTGATCTCCAGGATCCGGGCGGTCGTCTCGGCGGCTTCACAGAACGTCTCGTAGAAGTCGCCGACCTGAAACAGCACTACGGCGTCGTCGTATCGCTCGCATAGTTCGAGATACTGCGACAGCATCGGGGTCAGCTCGTCGGCTTTCTCGGCCATCTCGGGCGGCGGCCCCAGCGCCTCGTCCATACCCGAACGCTGCGGCTCGTCGGTCAAATACCCACCGACCGACACCGTTTTCGGCGGCTCGGCCGAACCGTTCGTATGGCAGACGACACACGGGAGACGATCACGCTCGCCTTCGAGCTGGCGGCGTTAGAGCGGCTCGCCGATCCGGCGGGCGTGCTCAGAGACACCAAGCGGTGGACGGATCACCTCGGAATCGTGAGCGACGAGCCGACCCACCTGGTCAGAAAGCGCGCCCGCGATTACGGTCTCACGCCCGATTTTCTGCCCGGACCGCGCGACAGAGAAGGGAGTCTGATAAACGTCAGAAACCAGCCGGAACACAACGCCGACCGATACGTGCTGGTCTCCGTCGACGAAGGAATCAAAGAACACGCCGAACGATACGACTGGGAGTACCGCCACATCGAGGAGGCGGCCGAAACCGCCGGCTGGCGTCTCACTACCGAAACGGGCGAAGAAAAGGACGAACGGACCGGCTGGCCCTGAGCGACGCTTCGAACCGCTGTTGACTCGCTCGCCACTCATCGAGAGCACGCTCTCAGCTCTCGATAGAGACACCGCCCAATGACTCGGTCGATACGTCTACTGTCGCCCAACCTTGTTATAACGGGGAGGTGATCTGCGAGTATGTCGGCCGCAACCGTCACTCGAGGGTCCCGGCTGTTCGTCCTCGCTAGCGTCGGTTGGTTCGTTTCCTGGCAACTCGCCACCCTGTTCGGCGCGAACCGCCAGCTGACGGTCGTCCTCGGGCTCTATGGGTTCGTCCTTCACATGGTGTTCGGGAAGGCGTACGCGCTGGTGCCGTCGTATTTCGATCGCGAACTCGCGTTTCCCCGGGCTCCGCTCGCTCACCTTCCACTGGCACTCATCGGAACAGCCGGACTGACGGCGGACGCGTCCGGAGTCGCTCTCGAGCCGATCGGAGCGAGCCTGATCCGGACAGCGAGCCTCTCGGCGTGGGGGGTCGGCTGTCTCGTTCTCGTCGGCGCACTGGGCTGGAGCATCCGCGATAACCTGACCGGACGTGAAACCGGGACCAGCCAGGCAAAGGCCGACTACCTCGGTATCGATCGGTTCGCGAACGCGTTCGTCCCCGTCGCGTTCGGATATCTCCTCGTCGGTTCACTACTGCCAGTAGTGGACGGCCTCGGTGTAGCGACGCCGATCCCGATCAGGGGGCCACAGATCACGCACGTGCTCGCAGTCGGGACGGCGACGCTTCTCGTCTTCGCGCTCGGGTTCCGGCTACTGCCGCGATTTCTCGCTGCCCACCCCCGACGGTGGCTCGTCGCCGTTGTCCTCCCGGCCGGCGCGGCCGGACCGCTACTGCTCGTCATCGGATTCGGAAGCGGCTCGCTCTTTCGGCTGGGCGCTGTCGTACAGACCCTCGCACTCGCCGGTTTCGCCGTCGCGTACGTCGATATGTTTCGACGCAGTGATCGGCGCCGCCTCGGGCTCTATGCGGTTCTGTGTGCGGTTGGTGCCGCCATCGCGGTCGCGTTGCTCGGTACCTCCATGGCCATTACCGGTGTCAGTCCGGAACTCGCGACAGCCCATGTACGCCTCGGCCTGCTCGGCTTTCTCGGCGTGACTATCGTC
>CAZWZX010000218.1:0-1137 GCA_964638655.1 uncultured Natronomonas sp. | reverse complement strand
GGCGTCAGCTATCAGTTCTATCCGCCGAACGTCGCCCGAATACCCGGGGTCGATGATCGAACGGCGGCACTCGCAGTCGGGCTACTCGTCGCCGGCGTCGGGATCGAGGTACTCAGTCTGGTTGGAGCTATCGACCTCCTCACGGCCGTCGGTCGGTTGTTAGCGCTGTTCGGAGCCAGCCTCCACGGCGTGATCCTGATCGCGGTCCTCCGATCCCGAAGCTGAGCAGCCGACAGCGTTTCGTCGCTCCTCGCCGTGTTTCGTATCGATGCTCCCCCTCGATCCACTCGTCGTCACGATTATATTGCTGGTTGCCGGCGTTGTGGCGAGTTTCGTGCCGCTCGTTCCGGGTGGGGCGGTCTCGATACTCGGTATCGGCTACTACTGGGCGACGACAGGTGAACTCGGAACCGTCGCGTTTCTCGGGTTCGTGACGCTCGGTGTGTTCACCGTGGTCTTCGATCTCCTCGGAACCGTCCTCTCGGCACGGGTCGGCGGCGCATCGACGCGAACGACGATCGTCGCAGCCGTCGTGGCGATCGGGCTCCTGTTCGTTTTGGGCCCGCTCGGTGCACTCCTCGGTGTGGTTGGTGTGGTGTTCTTACTGGAGTATCTCCGACACGGTGACGTCCGTCGAGGAATGCGAACGGCGGCGGTCACAGCCATCGGAATGCTTGCCTCGACGGCGATGCAAGTCCTCCTCACCGTGTCGATGCTCGTCGGATTTCTCCTCACCGTGTGGCTATAGAACGTCCAAGTCAACGATTGACGGATCGCTGAGCCGCTGAGGAAGCCGGCGAAACCTGGAAACTGGACCGCCGAAAGCGCCGAAATCGACGAACGTCGGTAGATTTAACATCGAACTGCGACAGTCTGAGATATGACCTTTCGGGAAGGGTTCTGGTCGATATACCGCGAGGCGGCCCCGATCCTGTTCGTAGCGCTTCTCGGGGGATTATTCGCCGGGCTCGTTCTCGAAGAGATCCTCGAAAGCGTCGCACAGTTTCCCGGGCTCCTCGTGATGGTCCCCGTGTTTCTCGCCACCCGAGGGAACGTTTACGGGGCGCTCGGCGGGCGGATCGCGAGCGGCCTCCATCAGGGACTGTTAGAGCCGCGCTTCGAGTACAACGAACGGCT
>CAZWZX010000217.1:0-4215 GCA_964638655.1 uncultured Natronomonas sp. | reverse complement strand
AGTACTGGCCGAACCCGGTCGCGGCGCTTCGGGAAGCCAGACGCGTGACGAAACCGGGCGGTCCCGTCCTCGTCGTGGGGCCGGATTATCCGAAGACGTCGCTTTTCGCGACGCTCGCCGACGCGATCATGCTCTTTTACGACGAGGCCGAGGCCGACCGGATGTTCGTCGAGGCGGGATTCGAGGAGTTTGAACACCGGATCCAACAGCGCGCGCCCGGGACGCCGAGAGCGATCACCACGATCGCGCGCGTTCCCGAGACGGGCGGGGGCGAATCAAACCTCGACGGATCCGATTAAGCCGTCGTTTCGATCCGGGCGACGTCGTGTCCGTCGACCGATATGCGGATCGCCACGGTGTCGCCGGGGCGTATCCCCGGGCTGTTCGTGCTTGCGATGTGGAACGACGCCGTCTCGCCCGCGCGCCAACGGTCCGAGCGCGCGCTGTTGAACGGGCCGGTCGGGCCGCTCTCGAAACCGCGGGCGGAAAAGAACGGAACCGGCGGTTGTCGGTCGAGCGGTTCGCCGTCGATACGGACCCGAACGTCGAGGTCGGCGGGGTCGATACTGTCGCCAGCGCGGTGGCGAACGGTTACCTCGCCAGTCTTTTCGACCGTCGCCTCGAAGGACGCGACGGTCGGTTCCGGCGGGGTCGTAAGCTGCGTGCTCGCCCCGACGCCGGCCGCGAGAGCGACCGTTATCGCGACGAGACAGACGACTCCGAGGGCGGGAGAGACTGCCCGATCGGACATGGGACGGCTGGGTGCGTTTCGGTATAAAAAAGCTCGCCGCTCACTCGAAGTTCGTCTCGAACGTCGCCGTCTCACCGCCGTGAGTCGCCTCAACTGTTACCGTTCCCCGGGGGGCGACCGTCCAGAGCCGATCGCCGCCGGTCGAACCGACCGAATCCCCGTTCAGTTCGATCGTCGCGTCGACGCGCTCGTCGGTCACGGTGTCGAGGACCGAGACACCGAGCGGTCCGCCGGCTCGGGTCGTGTCGAGGACGAGCCTGAGATCGCCGTCGGTTCGCTGTCGGGACTCGGTCGGCACCGAGTCGGTGTCGATCCACTGTGTCTCGTAGATGATCTCCGTCGAGCCGCTATCGAGATACGTCGCGAGTTCCCCGTGGGGGTGGCCCGCACCGAACCGGTAGAGCCGGACCTGCGCCGGGCCGATCGCGTCGATGGCATCGAAGCTCCCTATCGACCAGGGGTACAGCTCGCTGAACCGGTCCAGAGCCGGCGATGGGTTCCCGTCGTACTGATCCGGGACGTCGACCGCTTTCGCCGTCGGGTCGTGGGCTTCCCTGAGGTACGTGTCGCCGGTTCGATCCACCGCCGCCAGAACGACGCCGTCGCCGGCCGTCTCGACGTACATTCTTGCCGACAGCCCGCTTTCGGTGGTCCGACTCAGCTGGTCTCTGACGGGACCGTTCATCGGAACGAGTCGCACCTGTTCCGTCGTGGCCCGCTCGGAGACGTCCTCGACGCCGACATCGTTTGCGGCCGCTTCGAGCCACTCGAGTGCCTCGTCGGTTTCGGCGGCCTCGCGATGGACGGTCGCGAGCGTCCGGAGCAGTTCGTACTCGCCCACGTCACCGTCGTTGAACCGTCGTATCGCCGTACGCTCTTTCGCTTCGATCTCTTCGACGTGTCTGGCGAGTCGTTCGGCGCCGCGCTCGAGGACCGCTCGCCGCTCGTCGTCGGTGTCGGCGTTCCGGTACTGCCGCTGTAGCGTCTCGAAGAGATAGACGCTTTGGAGCTCTCCGGAGTCGGCTTCGAGGGCGCCGGCGACGTCTAGCCCGGCCGTTCGCTGCCCGCTCCTGTCGATCGCGTCCGCGGAGGGGGCGAGATACTCCGAGCTGTTTTCGACCGTCACGACCGACATCGACGTATCGGATCCCTCGGTCGTCTGTTGTGGCTCGCTGACGGTGTCGGACGCGACGACGACACCGCCGATCGGCGCCACACAGAGGAGGAAAGCGACGACGAGAACGCGGAGTCCGTCCATACCGGGCGGTCGTTCCGGACGAACAAAAATCCGCCCGTCCGGATCCGAAACCGAACGGAGCCGCGAGAGCGGCCGAAACAGTTTATCGAGCGCTCAGACATTTTATCTCGGGATGGAAAGCGTTTTGCCGTGGGGGTGTCCATGCTCTATTCATGCGGTATCGGGTCCCTCTCCTGCTGTGTGCCCTCCTCGTTTTTGCCGCGGCGTTCGGCCCGCTCCCGGTCGCGAGCGAACCGGCGGCCGGAGAGACCCATCTCGAGGTGCAGTTGCAGGACGACGGCGACGCCGAATGGAGCGTCACGGTCGCGATGCCGATCGAAGAAGACGACGATAGGGAGGACTTCGAGGCGTTCGCGGCACGGTTCGAGGCCGGGGAGGTCGGCACGGAACTCGGGGTCGAAGCGTTCGAGCGGGCCGCCGACGCGGCTGCCCCCGGAAGCGACCGCGAGATGGCGATCCGATCGATCGACCGCGAAAGCGAGGTCGTCGACGGAACGGACGACGGCGAAGCGATCGAAGAGCGTGGTCTACTCCGAGTGACGTTCGTTTGGGAGTCGTTCGCCCGGATCGAAGACGACGACACGATGTACGTCGATGACGCGTTCAACACCACCGACGGGACGTGGCTGCCCGGTCTGACGGCGGAGCAGTCCCTGACGATCCGATCGCCGCCGGGCTACGGCAGCCCGACGACCTCGCCGATCGGCGCCGAGGATCAGGACCTCCACTGGGAGGGTCCGGAGACTTTCGAGCCGGGCTATTTTACGATCGTCTACTCGCCGGCGGCTACCGGACCCGGTCCCGCCCCCGACGACGGTATTTCGACGCTACTCGTCGTCGTCGCGATGGCGTTGAGCGGTGCGGCGCTTTTGGTCGGCCTCTATCTGTTGGTGGCGCGACGACGCGCCGAGGGCGATACTGCGGCCGAAGAAGCGTCCCCGGACGACGCGCTCGAGGAAACAGAAACGCCGGCCGGACCGGACGGAAACCCACCGAGAGAGGGGATGAGCGAAGCGGACGACGGAGGGCCGCCGACCGACGGGAAGGGCGGGACCGAACCGGATCTCGAGTTGCTCTCCGACGAGGAGCGCGTCGAGCACCTTCTGGAACAGAACGGCGGCCGGATGAAACAGGCGACGATCGTCAAGGAAACCGGCTGGTCGAACGCGAAGGTCTCGCAGCTTCTGTCCGCGATGGACGACGACGACCGGGTGAACAAACTCCGGATCGGGAGAGAGAACCTCATCAGCCTCCCCGGCGAGGGCATCGGCGACATAGAAGACGGGTCCGACGAGATGTGACCGTCGAACGCCGTAAAAAACCTGCCGAAACGGAACGGATGGGGGCGATTCGGAAACGTTTAACCACGAACGATCGTGAGTATGACACACTAGCCGCTATGAAAATACTCGTGACTGTCAAAGAGGTGGCCGAAGTCGACGACGAGTTCGATATCTCCGGGCTCGACATCGCCGAGAGCTCCCTCGAATACGATCTCAACGAGTGGGACGATTACGCGATCGAGGAAGCCGTCCAGACGAGCGAGGAACACGGCGACGTCGAGGTGGTCGTCGTCACCGTCGGTCCCGAACGCTCCGAGGAGACGATCCGGATGGCCCTCGCGAAGGGCGCCGACCGCGCCGTCCGCGTGTGGGACGACGCCATAGAAGAGGCGCAGTTCCTGGATATCGAAACCAAGGCCGAACTCATCGCCGCCGTCGCCGAGGAGGAGGAACCGGATCTCGTTCTGTCGGGCGTCCAGGCCGGCGACGACTCCAACGGGGCGACCGGCGTCGCGCTCGCCGAGGAACTCGGCTTCGAGTGGGCCGCCGTCGTCAACGAGCTCGGTCTCGACACGGAGGCCGGCGTCGCTTCGGTCCACCGGGAGCTTGAGGGCGGGATCGAAGAGCTGACCGACGTCGATCTGCCCGCGGTGTTGACCATCCAGACCGGGATCAACGAACCCCGCTACGCCAGCCTGCGTGGGATCCGGCAGGCCCAGCGAAAGCCTCTGGAGACCAGCACGCTCGAGGATCTCGGACTCGACGAGAGCGTCGTCAGTTCGGCCATCGAACGAACCTCGATGTACGAGCCGGAATCGGAAAGCGACGCGACGGTCTGGGAGGGAAGCGCCGACGAGACAGCCGGGGAGCTCGCCGCGTTCCTCCGTGACAAGGGGGTGGTCGAAGGATGACGGTGCTCGCCG
>CAZWZX010000216.1:619-4232 GCA_964638655.1 uncultured Natronomonas sp. | reverse complement strand
GTCGAGACGCCTGGGACACGAGCTCCTATCAGCGTGAGAACACGCTCATGCTCTCCGACGAAAGCGAGGCCGACGCCTCGCCGAAGCTCATCATCAACAACCACGACACGGAGGCCTCCCACAGCGCGACCGTCGGGCAGGTCTCCGAGACGGACATGTTCTATATGACTTCCCGCGGGCTGGGCGATCGGCTCGCGCGGAACATGCTCGTCGAGGGGTTCTACGTGCCGGTCTTCGAGGAGATCGAGGTCGAGGAACTCCGCGAGGACCTCCGAAGCCGGATTCAAGAGCGACTCGACTCCCGAGACTGAGACGCCTTCGGAGCTCTCCCTTTTCGCCGGACGAGTACGCTTATACCTGTGGCTCCCCGAGAGGTCGGTATGGCCGTATCGGAGGGATCACCGACGTGAGTCTCACGCAACCGGTCGCGTCGGACCACCAGCTCGCACGATTGCTCCAGATCGGGATGGTACTGGAGGAGGTCGTCGAAGCCCGTGCGCACAAACACTACGAGGCGCTCGGCGAGGAGGATCTCGACCCGGAGATCGTCGAACTGCTCGAACACGCCGCCGAGGAGTCCGGCGAACACCGCCGGCGCCTCGAGGCGCTCGTCGACGAACTCGACGCGGATCCGGTCGCCTACGAGGAGATCGAGACGCTGGTCGCCGCCAAGTACGAATCCGATACCGATTTCGACGGCGTCCTGTACGATCAGCTGTGCAACGAGGAGACGGCGTACAAGTTCTACGACGATCTGATCGCCGCGATCGAGGGCTCGAACATCGAGTTCACGATCGATCGCGACCGACTGCTTTCGGTTCTCAAGGAGATCAGAGCCGAGGAGCGCGAGGGTGTCGAAGAAGTGACTGAACTCATGGAGCGACGGCAATGAACACGCAGGCGCAGTATCTCAAAACGATCTATCTCGTCCAGGAGGGGGCCGACGGCCCCGCCTCGACGGGCGCGATCGCCGACAGTCTCGGCGTGAGCCCGGCCAGCGCGAACGAGATGATCGGCAAACTCGAGAATCGGGGACTCGCCGACCACGAAAAATACAAGGGCGTTTCCCTGACCGACGAGGGGATCTCACAGGCCAGAGACGCTCTCCAGACGTACTGTATCATCGAGCGGTTCCTCTGGGAGGTCCTCGAGGTCGAGGAGTTCCAATCCGAGGCTCGTCAACTCGAGAGCGTCATCGACGAGACGGTCGCCGAGCGCCTCGATACGATCATCGACCGAAAGGACTGTTGTCCCGACTGTTTCGACGCCGAGACCGACGCCTGCGAACTGCTCGAACTCGAAGTCCCGTCCGAGCCGGCGGACTGATAGTTCCGTGCCGTCGTCGGATCAAAGGGTAAACCTATTGTGCCGGAGGGGCTTACCGATCGGTGAAGCCCCGTGGTGTAGCGGCCAATCATAGCGGCCTTTGGACGCGTCCGGGTTCGTTCCCGCGCGGAGGCTAGCCGTTGACGGCGGTTCGAATCCGCCCGGGGCTATTCTCCGAACGGATGTGAGGATGAATAGCGAGTGGATTTGACGCCCAGAGGACGAGCGAAGCGATGTCCTCGCGGTTCGAATCCGTCCAGGGCTATTCTACCGACGGACACCAGGAGCCGATCGCTACCGATTCCTTCCACCGGGCGGTTCGGGGGGGTTCGGGTCGTAACTCGGGGCGACGAGGAACCGCATCGCCTTCGGTTCGCTGTCGGCGACGAGTTCGTTCGTTTCGATCATTCTCCCGTCCAGGCTGAACTGGACCGGGTCGCCGTCGTGAGTCACGTGGAGGTGTGAGACTTTGATCCGGGTGAGGTAGTCGGCTCCCCGTCGGAGCAGCCTGTCGGCCGCCCCCCGGGACAGATATTTCAGGGTCGGTAGGTCCTCGATGATGACGACGTTCATCCGGCCGTCTTCCATGTTCGCCTGTCGCATCCGCTCGCCGGGGAATCGTCTCCCGTTACCGACGAGAAGCATCAACGCGTCGCCGGTCCAGACCGGGTTCCGCTCCGGGCCGGCCGTCACGTGGAGTTCGAGCGCCTCGAAGTTCCGAACCATGGAGAACGTCGTCAGGACGTACGCGAGTACACCCAGGCGTCGCTTGAGGTCGCTTGAGGTCCGAGCGCTCGACTCCGCCGTTAATCCGCCCACACAGGAATTGAGAAACGGCTGGCCGTTCGCCAGCCCCAGATCGAGTCGCCGCCGTTCGTCGGTTTCGATGACCTCGAAGGCGTGTTTGACGCCACGGATTCCGACGTTGTCCGCGAAATCGTTACCCGTACCGGCCGGGATGACACCCAGCGTCACGTCATCGAGTCGGTCGGCGCTCCTTACGCCCCGAACGACGTCGTTCAGCGTCCCGTCGCCGCCACAGGCCACCACGACTTCCGAGCGATCGGCGGCCTCGGCAGCGAGTTCGGCGGTGTGTTCGCCCCCGTGGCTGTCGAGCACTTCGTAGCCACGGTCGAGGGCGATATCGCGCGCCTGTCGGGTACGCTTGCCGTCCCCGCTCTGTGGGTTCCGGACGACGGTTCGGGATTCGGCCATTGGCCCTCGTTCTCCCCCGACGGTCAAATGAGTGCCGACGCCCGTCTTCGCATACCCATCCGACTCGGACACGGTCCATTTATACGGAGTGTCCGTCTACTGGGACTGTGTTCGACTGCGATCTCCACACGCACAGCCGGTTCTTTCATCAACCACCCGACGTCGCTTCGGGATACGACCCGATCGGCGTGCGGCTGTCGCTTCGGGTCGCACGCAGGCGAGGGTTGGACGGGATCGCCGTCACGAACCACGATTTCTTCCGACCGGAGACGCTCGTCGATCCCGCCTGCCTTCCCGGTATCGAGATCTCGACGACCGAGGGACACCTGCTCGTCGTGGGACCGTCACCGCCGTCGCGAACCCGTGCGGGCGAACTGGAGCCGGCCGAGGCTGTCGCCCTCGCCCACGAACACGACTGTGCCGCGATCATCGCCCACCCGTTCAGGAACAGTACGCTCCGGGAGTGTGACGCCGACTTCGATGCGATCGAGGTCAACGGCAAACACCCCGAACACCGGCGACGGATCGAGGCGATCGCGGACGAACGGGATCTCTCGATCGTCGGCGGAAGCGACGCGCATTTTCCGTTCGAAGTCGGCCGGACGTCTACCCGAATCGACGCCGAGCGTCTGACGCCGGTGGCGGTCGTCGAGGCGATCCGTGACGGGCGCGTCGAACCGGCGTTTCGCGACGGACCGTTCCTGCGTGGATTGCGGTCGGTATACGCCCGGATCCACCGGGCGAAGGGACATCTCGGAGGGACCGGTCCGGAGTGAACGCCACCGGGGAGAGACGATCGGATCGTCGTCTCGATCGTCCACTGCTCGGTTCTTCGGACGCCGGACAATCGGCTATATACGAAACCGCTCGGAGTCCCCGCTCGGGGACCGCCATACGAACATCCCCCCGGTGTACAAACGCGAACGACGGCGGTCGTTCGTCCCGATTCGGCCGGCGAAACGGACGCCGCCGTCGCGGCTGCCGAGGCGACGCTCGAGGAATCCGCTGCCTACGCCGCCGGCGCGGAAGTCCCGCTCGATTCCCAGACCCGCATCTCTCGGAACGTCGCGAG
>CAZWZX010000216.1:0-609 GCA_964638655.1 uncultured Natronomonas sp. | reverse complement strand
AGCGGTCTCGCGAGCGTGGCGACGGAAAACCGCATCTCGACGATCGTTATCGGCTGGGACGGGGCCGAGTCCAGAACGCAGCGCACGTTCGGGAGTACCATCGACCGTGTGCTCGGACAGACCGACCAGCAGGTCTTGGTCACTCGGGTCCATCGCCCGCTCAACCTCGCCGAACGCGTCGTTCTCGTTCTCCCCCCGGATATCATTCACAACGGGGGTTCGGCGAATCGATCCGTTCGGTCAAAACGGTCGCGAACGAACTCGGGGCGACGGTCCACGCCCACATCGTCGAGGGAGACCCGGAGCAGTACCGAACGCTTCTGGAAGCGATCGATCCGAACACGTCTGTCGACGTTCGAGAGACGAACGGCTGGACGGGCGTCTACCGAGAAGGCAGGCAGAGTGCCTCGGGGCTTGACCCCGAGGGTGAATGCCGTAAGCTCCATTAGACGTGTTCAGTACGGTCGATATACTGCTCAATTGTCTGACTAGATACCTCACCAGCCGTTCCGATGTAGTACGATTCTTCCCAGAATCCACCACCCCAGAAGTAGTTTTCCAACAAAGATTCGTGTTGATTCCACATCTCTCTGGCTGTGATACTCTTAA
>CAZWZX010000215.1:0-4232 GCA_964638655.1 uncultured Natronomonas sp. | reverse complement strand
GCAGTGCCGGAGTAAACACGGACGCCCCGCGCCACCGTGCGCGGGGTACTTCACTGAGTACTCCGTCTCGGCGACACCGCCGTCCGGCACGCTCGCCGAAGACCGCCATTGCCTGTGGGTTTCAATGAATCCTCAGGCATCGATCGATCCGGGTTCGATGTCGGCGTCTTCCATCTCCACGTAGTGTTTCAGGTTCCCCAAAAGCGAGTCGAACTGTCGGGTGACGTACTGGTTGGCGAACTGCCGGGTGATCCGATCGAGTATCCGACTGGAGAACTGATACTCCGTGTCGAATTTGACACGGGTACCGGCTCCCTGCTCCGTAATATCGAAGGTGTACGTCCCGGAGAGCGTTCCGTCCAGATCGAACAGACGCTGGGTTTCGAGTTCGGCCGTCACCGTTTCGATCGAGCGCTTGCCTCGGATCCCGGCGAGTTTGTACGTGTAGTCGATCCGGTAGCCGCCGTCTTCCGTTCGCGTTATTTCGGCGTCCCGCATGCCCGGGACGATGACCTGCCACGTCTCCGGCGTGTCGATCGCGGCTCTGACGTCCTCGGGTGACGCGACGATCCAGACCTGTCTAGTGTACTTTCCCATACCGTTCGTACGCCGTCGAATCATATATAGGCTGGCGCCCCAGAGCGCGACGGACGGAACTGGGGACTCCACTCACGTGGCCCACTCGAGCATCCGCCCGTAGAACGGATCGCTCTCGAGCGCCGTTCGGTCGCCGACCAGAACGAGCGCCTTCTTCGCCCGCGTGAGCGCTACGTTGACGCGGCGGTAATCCTCGAATATCGGGCTCGAGAGATCGCCCGTCGCGACGAAGGAGACGACGATGACCTCCTTTGCCGACCCCTGAAACCGGTCGACGGTGTCCACGGCGATATCGGGTAGCCGCCGGCCGATCTCCGCGACCTGCGCCCGGAACGGGGCGATGACACCGATATCTTCCGGGTCGACGCCGGCAGCGAGAAAGGAGTCGACGACTTCGGCGACTCGATCGGCCTCGGCGGCGTTCGTGTTCCCGTCGGCGACGCCGTTCGGATCGACGAAGCTGACCGGGTTCCGCAACTCGGCTGGAAGCGAGTCGGGTTCGACGCCGTCGAGCTCTCCGAGCCGCTGTCCTGCCACCGAGGCGTTCGCCGGCCGGAGCGCGCCGTCGTAGAACTCCCGGCTGGAGAAGAACTGGATCCGCTGGTTCATGCGGTACTGTCTGTCCAAAAGGACCGAGGCGTCGGGATACTGCTCGATGAGCCGCTCGAAGAGCGATCGCCGGAGGTCGTTTTCGGCCCTGACGACCGGTGGCAGTTGCTTGTGGTCGCCGACGAGGACGAACCGATCGGCGAGCGTCGTCGCGAGGAAGGTCCCCGGTTCCGTGAGCTGTCCGGCCTCGTCTATGATCGCGACGTCGAAGGCGTTCTCCTTGAGCGCTCGCGATCCGCAGGCGGCGGTCGTCGCCGCGACCACGTCCGCATCTCGGAGGGCTCCCGCCACCCGCTCGGGGTCGCCCGTCCGTTCCAGCCGGTATTTTTCCATATCGTCGCGGACGCCCGTCTCCGAACCCCACCGTAGCACGTCGGTGAATCCCCGTCCTTCGAGCGCTTCGATGGCGTTGTCGACGGCGCGGTTGGTGAACGCCGACAGCAGCACCCGCTCTCCACGCTCGACGAGCGCTTCGACGGTTCGAGCGAGCGTGTACGTCTTGCCGGTCCCCGGCGGACCCTGGATCAGCGCGAAGTCCTCGGCGCTGAGCGCCGCGTTGACCGCCGCGTTCTGGGCGTCGTTGTTGTCGATGTACGTCCGTTCGGACCCGTCGAAGGTCGGATCGCGACGGCCGAAGAGAACGTCCTTTCGGTCCGCATCTCCCCGAAGGATCGCGTCGTGAAGCGCGGTCAGCTGACGATCGACGCCGATCTCGGAGGGGTACTGATCGAGCCGTCGAAGCTCCAGTGGCTCGTCGGCGACGACGACGATCTCGTCGTCGAGTCTCTCGACCGTCGCGAGTTCGGCCGTCCCCCGCGTCGGGTGGCCGTCGCTCGCGAGCACCCGATCGCCCTCCCGGATTTTCGAGACCGCGTCGTCGCTCCGCTTTGCCCGAAGCTCCCAGCGTCCGCCCGAGACGGCCTTCCTGCCGATCGGTTCGAGATCGATCAACGCGCGGTCGTCCTCGGCCCGTTCACGCGCGGATTGCTCCCAGAGCTTTCGGTACTCGGCGTGTACCTCCCGCCGTTCTTCCTCGATCGCGCGATAGAGCCGCTGGAAGTACTCACGCTCGTCCGCGGGGAGCGGATCGCCGATCGTTCCGGCCTTCGATTCCTGATCGAGTCGCCCGGCCACGACCATACAGGTGTCCCGCTCGAAGCAGTACTCGCATTTCGCGTTCGCCTCGAAACCGGTCGGGACCGAGAGATCGTATTCGGCGGCCGCGATCTCGTTTCTGACGCGGAGCACGTATTTCAGGAAGCCGACGCCGATCGAGAACTCCTTGGCCGGCGAGAGGTCCCCAGAGGCCTCGTTCCGGTCGAGCGCCGTGTTCTTCGTGTACAGCAGCGTCCCCGTGTCCGGGGCCTCTGAGAGGTCGTCGGCCAAGAGAAGCGCATAACAGGTCGCCTGAACCTTGTCCTGAAACCTCGGATCCCGTTTGAGGTTCTTCCCGGTCTTCAACTCGACGGGCATCCCCCGGCGGACGGCGTCGGCCCGGCCTTTGATTCCGAACCGTTCGGAGATGAGCGTCTGCTCGGATCGCCAGGAGTCCTCGCCGAGCCGTCCCTGCTGGAGCCACCCCTGGATCGCCGCCGCGTTCTGTTTGATATCGTCGGCGACGCCGGCGGCGGTCTCACCGAGCAGTCCGACGTCGGTCGCCGCCTCGGCGACCCGCTCGTCGATGCTTTCCTCGAGATCACGGCCGCGGAGCAGATCGCCGAACACCTCGTGGACGACCGTCCCCTTGACGACCGGGTATTTCAACGGCATCCCGGTCAGCTTGTTCAGGTAGTAGATCCGGGGACACTGGACCCATCCCCGAACGTCGGTCACGTCGACGAGAAAGTCCGGCTCGACGACGACGGCCGACTCTCCGGTCGTCGAGTACTGCGTTTCGCCGTCGAACTCCCGTTCGTCGGCGTTCGTCACGAGCAGTTCCATGCCCACCTCCAGCACGGCGGCCGTCTCGGTCCATTTCCCCCACAGCGTCATTTGGACGGGCGGGTCGGCGCCCCGGTTCGGACGGACGAGTACCTCGGCGAGTTCGCTCGTTCCGCCGCCCGTCTCGACCGTTCGGGGCTCGCGAACCTCGAGCACCGGACCGCGTACGTTCACGTTCGTCCCTGCGTCTTCGTCGAAAAAACGCTGTCGGTAAGATCACGGTCCGGTCGCCCGACACATCGAGGGAGTCGACAGCTTCATTTCTCCGTTTCACGAAGTGGCTCGCATGCGCGTTCGCGACTGGCAGGATATCCTCGAGGACGTCGTCGAATCCAACGCCGAATCCAGCGACTGGCGGGCCGTCGCCGGGGACCGAAGCGGTGGCGTCGGCGAGGACATGTTTCTCGGCCATCCCTCCGTCGGTGTCTTCCAGCTCAAAACGTTCGCGAAGAACCCCTTCGAGGTACAGGGCGTCGGCTCGCAGGTCGCGCGGAAGATCGACGACGAGCTCGAGCCGCTGTTCCCGGCCGAGGACGAGGCGGGACGGTTCGGCGTCAACCGCGGCATCGAGGACGAAGACGAGGCGAAATCGCGCGCAAAGGAACTGGAGACGGTCATCGAAACCCACGCCGAGGCCCCGACCACCGGCGATGCGCTCTTCGAGGACGTGATGGACGCCCTCGACAGCCCGGCGTTCGGACCGATGGAATACGACATGTACGACCGTCCGGACGAACTCGAGGACCTCTCGGACACTTTCGAGGAGGCCGAAGAACTTCTCTCGGCGGAGCTGGACGACCTCATCGAGGAGGACGTCGGACGGGGCTTTCACTGATTCACTCGAGATAGGCCCGCAGTACCGTCCCGAACCCCGCGGCGCCGACGGCGAACGTGATGATCCCGCCGATACCGGTCAGCGTGAGCCCGCCGTTGATGGCTGCGCCGACGAGGAGCGGCTTCGTCCACCCGTCCCCGTGACCGACGAGTCGGTCACCGATCGCGAGGAACGCGATCGAGGCCCCGACCGCCCAGACCAGATACGCGAGTATCGCGAGCGGGATCGCGACGATGATCCCGATAACCGT
>CAZWZX010000214.1:2417-4252 GCA_964638655.1 uncultured Natronomonas sp. | reverse complement strand
TCGTCGGCGACACGCTCGTCGTCGAGGACATGGAGACGGCCCGCGATCTGATGGGCGAGTACCGACTCGTCACGCTGGAGGGCGACCTCGTCGAGAAGTCGGGCGCGATGACAGGCGGTTCGAGTTCGGGATCCCGGTACGCCTTCACGAAAAGCGGGAAGGGCCAACTGCAGCGCGCCGCCGAACGGATCACCGAACTGCAGGACGAAAAGCGGTCGCTTCGGGAGGATCTCCGGGACGTGGAGTCGCGGCTGGACGACGCTCGCGACCGTCAGACCGACGCCGCAGACCAGGTCAGAGAGATCGAGGCGAACATCGAATCGATCGAGAGCGACCGATCGGACGTCGAAGATCGCATCGACCGGCTCGAATCGGAGCTGGAGTCGATCGAGGCGGAACGGGAATCCGTCGCCGAACAGATGGAGTCGATCGAGGAGGACCTCGAGGCCAAAGACGGTGAGATCGACGGTGTCGAAGCCGAAATAGGGGAACTCGAAGCCGAAATCGCCGACTCGGAGATTCCGGAGCTGACCGGGAAAGCCGAAGAGATTCGCGGCGAGATCGCCGAACTCGAGGACCGGATGGACGACATCGACGGCGATCTCAACGAACTGGAGCTCGAAAAGCAGTACGCCGAGGAGGCGATCGAGGAGCTGCACGACGACATCGAATCCGCACAGAACCGCAAGGCTGAGGCCGAAAGTCGAGTCGCCGAACTCGAAGACGAGATCGAAAACGAGCGAGAGGCGCTCGAAGAGAAGGAGGCAGCCGTCGCCGAACTCGAAGACGAACTCTCGGATTTGAAAGACGACCGCGAGGAACTGAAAGGCGAACTCGCCGAGGCGAAATCCGCCCGCGACGAGCAGAGGGAAGCCGTCTCGAAGGTCGACTCGACGCTCGAAGAGCTCCGAAACACCGAGGGGCGTCTCGAGTGGGAGGTCGACGAACTCGCCTCGCAGGTCGGCGAGTACGACGCCGAGGAGATCCCCGACCACGAGACGGTCCGGACCGAGATCTCCCGGCTCGAAGGCGAGATGACCGCACTGGAGCCGGTGAACATGCTCGCGATCGAGGAGTACGACGAGGTCGAGACCGAACTCGACGACCTCGAAGAGAAGCGGGACACGCTCGTCGAGGAGGCCGACGAGATCCGCGATCGGATCGAGCAGTACGAATCCCGCAAACGGGAGACGTTCATGGACGCCTTCGAGGGGATCAACGAGCAGTTCCGGGACATCTTCGCGCGGCTCTCGAGCGGAAGCGGCGAGCTCGTTTTGGAGAACCCCGAGGACCCCTTCGACGGCGGGCTAACGATGAAGGCTCAGCCGGGCGACAAGCCCGTCCAGCGACTCGACGCGATGTCGGGGGGTGAGAAGTCCCTGACTGCGCTGGCGTTCATCTTCGCGATCCAGCGGTTCAACCCGGCACCGTTCTACGCGCTCGATGAGGTCGACGCGTTCCTCGATGCCGCCAACGCCGAGATGGTCGGCGAAATGGTCGAGGAACTGGCCGACGAGGCCCAGTTCGTCGTCGTCTCCCACCGTGCGGCGCTCTTGGAGCGCTCCGAGAGAGCCATCGGGGTTATGATGCAGGAGAACAACGTCTCGGCAGTGACCGGGATCGACCTGTCGGCAGAAGGGGTGCCGGCGGATGACTAGGGAGGGTGAGCGAAGCGAACCCTCCGGAAACGTGAGCGGCGAAGCCGCGAACAGCGAGGACGAGCGAAGGGAGTCCTCCGAAAGTGCGAGCGGTGAACGTAGTGAGCCGCGAGGTAGGAAGCGTGAGCGAAGCGAACCCTCCGGAAACGTGAGCGGCGAAGCCGCGAACAGCGAGGA
>CAZWZX010000214.1:0-2317 GCA_964638655.1 uncultured Natronomonas sp. | reverse complement strand
CGAGCGAAGGGAGTCATCGAAAAGCCGAACGGGGAGCGAAGCGACCCGTGAGGACGAGCCCTCGAAACGAACCGACGGGGGTGCGGCCGGAGAGATCCCGTTGAACATCGCCGGACACGAGGACGAAAAGAGACGCCGAAGCGAAATCGGGACCGACGAGGGGGAGGCGGACGGGGATCGATCGGACGACGGATTGCTCTCGGAGTTCGACATCTCCGATCCCCGCGAGACCGGTGAGGACGAGGTCGAACCCGTCGAGTTGCTCGTCCAGCTCGCCGACGACGGGGAGATCGACCCGTGGGATATCGACGTCGTGACGGTCACCGACAAGTTCCTCGATCGCCTCGACGAGGCCGACCTCCGAACCGGCGGGCGGGCGCTCTTTTACGCGTCGGTGCTGTTGCGGATGAAAAGCGACGCGATGTGGACAGACGACGAGCCCGACGACGAGCCCGAGCCCGAGCCGTGGGAGCTGCCGCCGGGTGAGGGGCCGCCGCCCGAGGCGGACCCCTTCGCACAGCTCGAGCGGGAGATCGACCGCCGGATCGAACGCAAGCGGGCCCGAGGGATGCCCGAGACGCTCGACGAGCTGGTCAGAGATCTCAGAGAGCGCGAACGCGACACCTGGTGGAAAGAGTCCCGGAGCTACGACACCTCCGAGTCGCCGTCGGGATACGGCCGCGGAACGCAGACGCTCGACTATCACGGGGGCGATGACTTCCGGATGGACGACGAGCCGACCGCCGAGGAGGTCACCGGCCGGACCCACGACGAGCACATGGAGGACATCATCAACGACGTCTATCTCCGGCTCCAGACGCAGTACGACGAAGGTCGCGACGAGGTGCTTTTCGCGGAGATCAGAGACGCCGGCGGCTCGACGGTCAACACGTTCCTCGGCTTGCTGTTTTTGGCCCATCGCGGACAGGTCCGACTGCAGCAGGACGATCTCTTCGGCGATCTGTGGATCCGCGATCCGGCGACCGTGCCGCTCAACGAGCCCGCCTCGGCCGACGATTGATCGGACGCTATTCGAGTCGCCAGAGCCCGTCGCCGGCCGGCGCCGCGACCTCCCGGCGCTCCATCTCCGAGAGCACCTCGTCGAGGCGGTTCGGCTGGGCGATCTCCATCTCCATCCGCTCGATGCCGTGATACTCCGAGAGGTAGTGTCTGATCTCCTCGCGGGTGAACGTCTCGTCGTCGGCCTTCTCCATGACGCCGCCGATGAGGTCGATCATGTCCTCGATGAAGTTCCACGGATAGACGACCCAGGTCCACGTCTCGAGTCGCTCGCCCACGAAGTCGGGCTCGAAGCTGCTCGTCCCCAGAAGCTGCAGCGTCGCGGTCCGGACCGAGGTGGCGTTCCGGTCGGTGACGTACTCGTGGGCCCGGCTGATCGATCCGCCAGTGTCGGCGATATCGTCGATGACGAGGACGTCTTTGCCCTCGACGCTCCCTTCGGGCATCGGATAGCGGACCTGCGGTTCGTCGGCTTTCACGCCGGTACCGACGTAGTGTTCCATCTTCAGACTCGTCAGATCGTCCAGTCCGAGGAAATCACAGAGACACCGACCGGCGAACCAGCCGCCGCGGGCCAGCGCCACGACGACGTCGGGTTCGAACGCCGCCCGCTTGATCTCGACCGAGACGTCTCGACACAGCCCGTAGATGTACTCCCAGTTCGTGACCGTACAGTTGAACTCGTCGGGGAGGTCGCTCATACCCGTTCTGGGATCGGTCGGAAGTAATAACTGCCGAACGCCGGCGTGTCGGCAAACGCCGAGGCTTAGCCGCCGTGGAGGCTGGGTTCCTCAGAGCGTCCGGCCGGACGCTTCGGCCCCGTTCTGTTCCATTGGCCGTTTATATGACATATATCATCAGAAATTTGGCAAGCTTCATTACTCGAGTCTGAGCAATCTCAACCGTCACGTTGATGAGTTTGTTCGAATCGGCGAAAGACGAAGTTAGCGCCCTCCGGCGGAACGGTCGAGGAAAGATCTTACTCGTGGTCGCCTTTCCGTGGGCGTTGTTGTTAGGCTCGCGCATGGCGTTGCCCGTGTTGCTTCCCTACATCCAAACTGAGTTCGGGGTGAGTCTCTCTATCGCCGGGCTCTTGGTGACGCTACTGTGGCTCGGCGGCGCGATCGGACAACTGCCGGGCGGGATCCTCGCCGATCAGTACGACGAGCGTTTGATCCTGACGGTCAGTTTGGGTCTGGTCGCGCTCGCTCTCACAGGTGTCGTTCTCGCCCCGAACATCGCGATACTGTTCGTCGCGGTCACTGTCTGGGGGCTCGCCACGTCGCTATATCCGATC
>CAZWZX010000213.1:0-4310 GCA_964638655.1 uncultured Natronomonas sp. | reverse complement strand
GCAGCGAAGCGAGCATCCCGGAATGTCTGATTTCGGTTCAAATCCCCGCCAGCGCATCTCTCTGAATTCAAACCTACGAGCGACCGCGATAGCGTGTCGCGAGCCCCGCTGAATGCAGGAACTCGAGTGGTACCGAACTCTTACAGAAACGAGACGATCTCCTCACAGACGGTCTCGGGACGCTCCTGATGCATGAAATGCCCTGCCCCGGGGACCCGCACGGTTCGGCCGTCTTCGATCACCTCGTCGGTGTGCTCGAAAAGCTCCGGGCCGATACAGCCGTCGCGCTTTCCTGCGATGACGAGCGTCGGCGTTTCGATCGCGGGCACGTCCTCGAGCGAGGGTCGATCGCCTCCCAGCGTCGGAAGCGGTGGACGAATCGTATCGCGGTAGTACTGCAGGGCGTTCTCGACGGTCCCTTCGGCCCGGAACGTCTCCTTGACGTCGTTGATCCGGGCGTCCGGGTAGTCCCAACCGGGGCTCCACAGCCCCCACAGGAAGTCGATGAACGCGAAGTTCCGCCAGCGCAGCGCTCGCTCGGGCGCGTCCGGGAGCCGGAAGAACCACATATACCAGCTTCGGAGCGCCTGTCGGGGATACTCGTACAACAGCGGCTCGAACCCCGGCGGTAGCGCGAGCGCGACGAGTTTCGAGAATGTCCCGGGCTCGGTCCACTCGGCGGCGTAGGCGGCGGCCGCGCCCCAGTCGTGGCCGACGAGCACGGCGTCGTCAGTCTCGATCCCGGACTCGTCTCCGAGCGCCCCGGCGAGTTCGATCGCGTCACGACCGAGCGTCCGCCCGGAGTAATCGCCGTCCGGTGCGGGATCGGTCGGGGAGTAGCCCCGCATGTACGGTGCGACGGCGGTAAACCCCTCCTCGGCGAGCCGCCAGACGATCGGGGTCATCGAGCCGGCGTTGTCCGGGAAACCGTGCAGACACAGCGCAAGCCGATCGCCGTCGCCGGCGTGGAGACACTCGAAGGTCAGCCCGTTGGCCTTGACCCGCCGTCGCTGGAGGCGTGGGTCCGTATCCCCGCTCATATCCGGTAGTCGACGTCGGTTTCAATAATAGCTTTCGCCGATCGTTCGGGCGGACTACCCCGCGAGATGGTGGGCGAAAACCCCTTTGACGGCGGCCTCCGAATCACCGGTATGACCGTCGTGGCACTCCTGAGCGTGGCACCGGTGATCGAAGACAGCATGGCGAGCGAAGTCGCCGCCGCCGTCGAGGCGCTCGACGATTTCGACGTCTCCTACGAGACGAACCCCATGGGAACCGTCATCGAGGCCGACGACATCGATACCCTGTTGGCCGCCGTCGGCGCGGCACACAAGGCGGTCGAGGGCGACCGCGTGAGCACGTTTCTGAAGGTCGACGACAAGCGGACTAGCGATCAACGCGCCCGCGAGAAGGTCGACGCCGTCGAACGGGAGCTCGGCCGGACCGCCCGAAGAGATCGGTAGCGCGCCGAACGCGGCAAGGAAAAGGCATATCCCCGGGCACCCGTATCTTCGGGCATGAGCACGCCTCCCGGCGAATATTACACGGACGAACGGTGGAACAACTGGTTGGACCGACTCCGCGAGGAGGAGATCGACCCCGAGAGCGACGACTCCGCGCGGCTGTTTTTCAACCTGCTGGACGACGCGACGATCGCGATCGCGAAGATCGTCACCGACTACGACGACGGCGAGCTCGACGACGCCGACGCCGCGACCGAGGAGATCGGCCGGGTCCGCGAGATTGTCCTCTCGGAGGTCGACATCGCCGACGAGGAGAAACTGACGCTCGTCGACGGGGTCCAGACGTCGCTCGTCTGTGCGCTGTACGCCGCCGAGGAGTACATCGTCGGTGGCCCCGCCGACGAAGGGACGGTCGAAGAGCACCTCCGGGCCGCCGCCGCGGCCGAAAACGAGGAGGAGGACCTCGACACCGCCCTCGCACACTGCGTCCAGGCCGGGACGCTCATCGTCGACGGCGCGGAACTGACGATGGAGATCGCCGAGGAGATCGAATACGGGTTGGTCGCCGACTGGGTCAACGGGCTCGATTCGCTGGGGCGCGCACTGGCCGACCCCTCCGTGGTTGAGGAAGACGAATAGGGCGTACGTTTTTATTCGTGAGCGTCGTTATCCGAATATGAATCTGGGGGACGACGGACGTGCGCAGTCGACCCTCGTCGGCGCTATTTTGCTGTTTGCGATCCTGATAATCGCCTTTTCGAGCTATCAGGCGTTCGTCGTCCCCAATCAGAACGCCGAGGTGGAATTCAATCACAACAGCGAGGTCCAGACGGACATGCAGGATCTGCGGAACTCGCTTTTGGACGTGCGGTCGGTGCAGCGGATCGACGAAGGTCGGTATACGATCGTCTCCGAACACCGACCAACCCGCGTGCGACTCGGTACGCAGTTCCCCGAGCGGCTGATCGCGTTAAATCCGCCGGCACCGTCAGGGACGCTGAGGACCGAGGCATCGGAAAGCGAGTTTCGCATCGAGAACGCGGCGGTAAACGATGCCGAAATAGACGGTGAGTTCCACGAGGACCCGAGCAAGCTTCTCGGAGCGGATCCTGATGTCGATTTAGGGACCAACTTTGTTTTATATCGGCCCGGATATTCTGAGTATCAGGACCCGCCGACGACAGTCCTGGAACACTCGCTTCTCTACAACGAGTTTCAGAACACCGAGCTTTCGATACGCCAACAGAAGCTGATCCAGCCCCGGACGAATCGCCTGAATATCGTTCTTTTTCAGGGTGGCATATCACAGTCAGGATCGCAGGCCGTAACCCTTGATCCGGAAACACTCGACGGTCCAACAGCCTCAGTGCCGATCGAAGGCGACGATATCACCGTTCAAGTCCCGACACGATCTCCGGAAATCTGGGAGGAAACGATCGATGATCTCGATGGTGTCGACTTCGAGACAGAACCGGATCCAGAGGATACCGAAGTTCGGCTTGTCCTTTCGGACGAGGAATACGATCTTCGGGTAACCCGAGTCGGACTCGATGGCGGTTCGGTGGGTGATGAACAGCTCACCCCGATCCAGTTCGAAGAGTTCCAACAGGTGAGCGGAGGAGCGGATAATGCGTCCGGTCCGGATATTACGGACATAGGGACACCTGACGATCCTGAAATCACGGTCGTCCGGGGGCAGTCGTTCACACTCAAAGCGACTGCCAGTAGCCTCGGCGAACTCGGAAACATCCGGAGTGGGACGCCAATCTCCGAGATCAATTGGGAATCCGATTTCGATCGGCAAGGAACCATCGCAGACCTGAATCCCGATACCAGCAACCGGGTCGAAACGAGGGAAACCAAACCCCCGATTAGTACCAGCGGCTGGGAGATTGGCACCCACGAAATCGAGGTTCGCGCGACCGATGCATCCGGCCGTGTGAGTCCTCAAGAAGATCGCGAATCCGTTACTGTTACCATACAAGAAGCCGAGGGGCCATTCTTCAATGTCCAAATTACCGACGCACCTGACAGCGCTACTCCGGGCCAGGAAATCGAAGTTGATGTTGAGATAGAAAACATCGGAGACGAAGAGGATACACAGGATATCAACTTCATCGTTGATGGCGAACTCGAAGGATCGATCAATGAACTCACATTGGATGAGGGCGAAAACGAGGAGGGGACGTTTACTTATCAGGTCACTGGTGATGATTCGCCCGAAATTGAGGTCGCAGTTATGAGCGAAGATGACGAGGACACCCGAACGATTACTGTCGAAACACCGGGTGCTGCAGCGAATATCGAGTATAATGGAGACGCACAGCCGTACCAAGGCGGAGACACTGTACAATTCTCAGTGACAAACACGGGTGAATCGGCTGCCACCATCCAATCAATTAACGTTGACACTGATGTTGATGATGCACAACAACTAACCGAGAGCAATGGTGGCTCCGGTGCAGGGCAGCACGAAATGTTCATTGGCGCTGGTGATGACGGTTGGTATGAAGCAGGTGACGGTCCAAATGATCGGTATGATCTCGGAACTGAAGTTGACCTCACTAGTACCGCAACTATTGGTCCAGACGGAACTGGCGACTTTTTCTTCCTAAATTTCCATGACGGAGGTGCTGGTGGCTCCGGTAGTACTGTCGATGTTCAGAATGCCGAGATTACTGTAACATTAGTATTTAGTGACGGATCTGAAACTACATTAACATTCCAAAACGGATCGTTCTGAATAATAAGCTATTGGAGCGTTGATACTCTCCTGACTTCGACGTGGCCCTCCGCAATTTCCCGTGACGACTCGTCCTCTGTAACGAGCGTTCCGTCCAGTTCGAT
>CAZWZX010000212.1:0-4337 GCA_964638655.1 uncultured Natronomonas sp. | reverse complement strand
CCCCGACGAGGCCCACCAGGAGATGCGGGACTCGGCGCTGAAGGTCATCCGCGAGCTGGGTATCGAGGGCGGCTGTAACATCCAACACGCCTGGCGCGACGACGGGACGCCGTCCGGGGAGTACCGCGTCGTCGAGGTCAACCCGCGCGTCTCCCGTTCGTCGGCGCTGGCCTCGAAGGCGACCGGCTACCCGATCGCACGCGTCACGGCGAAGGTCGCACTCGGGAAGCGCCTCCACGAGATCGAAAACGAGATCACCGGCGAGACGACCGCCGCCTTCGAGCCCGCGATCGACTACGTCGTCACGAAGGTCCCCCGGTGGCCGAAGGACAAGTTCTCCGACGTCGAGTTCGAACTCGGTCCGGCGATGAAATCGACCGGCGAGGCGATGTCGATCGGCCGGACGTTCGAGGAGTCGCTTCTGAAGGCGCTCCGTTCCTCGGAGTACGACCCGGCGGTCGATTGGAACGACGTCGGCGACGAGGAGCTCGAATCCGAGTACCTCGAGCGACCCACGCCGGATCGCCCCTACGCGATCCTCGAGGCGTTCTACCGCGGCTACAACCTCGAGGAGATCCACGAGCTCACCGGGATCTACGAGTGGTATCTCGAACGGTTCGGCCGGGTCGCCGACGCCGCCGAAGACGCCAGGAACGGCGAGTTCGAAGCGGCGGCCGACGCCGGGTTCACGAACCAGGAGATAACCGCCATGGCCGGCGGCGAGTTCAACGACACCGACGCGTCGTGGATCCCCTCGGAAGCGACCGAAGCCGACGATCGGACGGTCGAGACGGACGGCGCCGGCGTCGCCGTCGACGACGTCGAAGCCGCCACCTCACGCCGGACGTTCAAGCAGGTCGATACCTGTGCCGGCGAGTTCCGAGCGTCGACCCCGTATTATTACTCGGCACGCGAACCGCCGACGGGACGCGGGGCCAGCGAGGTTCAGGTCGATCGCGACGTCGAGAGCGTCGTCGTGGTCGGCGGCGGCCCGATCAGAATCGGACAGGGTGTCGAGTTCGACTACTGTGCGGTCCACGCCGTCCGGGCGCTCCGTGAGAGCGATATCGACGCTCACGTGGTCAACAACAACCCCGAGACGGTCTCGACGGATTACGACACCTCCGACGGCCTCTTTTTCGAGCCGATCACGGCCGAGGAGATCGCCGATATCGTCGAGGAGACGAACTCAGACGGCGTGATGGTCCAGTTCGGCGGGCAGACCTCGGTGAACATCGGCGAACCGCTCGAAGCGGAGCTCGAACGGAGGGATCTCGACTGTGAGATCCTCGGCACCGCCGTCGAGGCGATGGATCTCGCCGAGGACCGCGATCGGTTCAACGCCCTGATGGACGAACTCGGGATCAGTCAACCGGAGGGTGGGACCGCGACGAGCAAGGCCGAAGCGCTCGAGCTCGCCCACGGGATCGGGTATCCGGTGCTCGTTCGACCCTCCTACGTGTTGGGCGGTCGGGCGATGGACGTCGTCTACTCGGACGAGGAACTCGAGGAGTACATCGAGGAGGCGGTTCGAGTCGCCCCCGACAAGCCGATTCTCGTCGACGATTTCCTCGCCGACGCGGTCGAGCTCGACGTCGACGCCGTGGCGGACGGCGAGGACGTCCTGATCGGCGGTATCATGGAACACGTCGAGGCGGCCGGGGTTCACTCCGGCGACTCGGCCTGTATGATCCCTCCACGATCGCTCTCACAGGAGGTCCTCAAACGCGTCAGAGAGGTCACCTTCGACATCGCCCAGGGGCTCGACACGGTCGGACTTCTGAACGTCCAACTGGCCGTCCGTGACGGTGAGGTGTACGTCCTGGAGGCGAACCCGCGGTCCTCGCGGACCGTCCCGTTCGTTTCGAAGGCCACCGAGGTCCCGATCGCCAAGCTCGCCGCGAAGGTCATGTCGGGACAGTCGCTCGCGGAACTCAAAACCCACGAGCAGATCCCCGAGCACGTCTCCGTCAAGGAGGTCGTCCTCCCGTTCGATCGGCTTCCCGGCTCGGACCCGCGGCTCGGTCCGGAGATGAAATCGACCGGCGAAGTCATGGGAACGGCCCGCTCGTTCGGGAAAGCGTACCTGAAAGCCCAGTCCGCGACCGGAAAGGCGATCCCGACGGAAGGAACGGCGGTCGTCGATCTCGACACGCTCGGGGCGATGTCACAGAAGGACGAGGACATCTCGGACGTGTGGGACGGTGCGGCGCGCCACTTCGAGGTGCACGCCAAAGCGGACTTCGAGGATCTCGTCGGCGAGATCCGGGACGGGAACATCGACGTGATCTTCTCGCGTGACCGTGATATCCTCGAGGTCGCCGTCGAGGAGGGGATCACCTACTTCTCGACGGTTCCGAGTTCGCGGGCCACGCTCGAGGCGCTCGAAACGACCGAGGAGCCGCTGGACGTGCTGTCGCTCTCGGAGCGGCCGACGGAGCGTCGCGACTGGGGCGAAACGAAATAGCGTCGCTCACTCCAGAAGCGAGATCATCTCACAGGACAGTACGGTCTCCTCGTCTTGGTTTTCGACGCCCATTGCGTATCTGACGGTCCCGTTTCCGGGGCCGTCGGCTCTCGGTTCGGTCTCGATGACTTCCATCGAGACCCGGATCGTGTCGCCGATATAGACCGGCGCTCGGAACCGGAGGTCGTCGATCCCGTAGAACGCGACGACCGCCTCGCGTTCCGCGACCGTCCGGCGTTGCCAGACGAGCCCCGTCGCCGCGCTCAACACGAACAACCCGTGGACGATCCGGGCGCCGAACGTCGAGTCGGCCATCCGCTCTTCGTCGGTGTGGATGTGATTGAAATCGCCGGAGACTCCGGCGAAGTTCATCACGTCGGCGTCGGTGATCGTTCGCCCCTGCGTGACGTAGGAATCGCCCTCCTCGATGCGGTGGAAGACGCCGTCGTTTCGGTTCTCGTTTCCGGGTTCGGAATCGCTGTTTTTGTCGGTCATGCTCTGAAGAGTCTGTAGCTCGTGCCGCCGCTCGCGACCGTTTTCCGTGCGCCCTCGTGGACGGTCGTGGCCTCACATTCGGTGTATCCCATACTCGATCCGGCCCGGACGACCGTCGCTTCGACGCGGAGGTCGTCTCTCGCCGGACGAACGTACCGGACGTCGAGATCGGTCGTCGTCACCTGCGCCGCGACCGGATCCTCGAACGTCGACCGCAGCGCGAACGCAGATGCGGTGTCCATCGCCGTCGCCGTTACGCCGCCGTGAACCGCCCCCGAGACGAGGTTCGCGAACTTCTCGTCGAACGGGACCTCGAAGACGACGCGCCCCGGTTCGATCTCGAGAAAGCCGAAGTCCAGCCACTCGAAGAGCCCGTGCGCTTCGAGTTCGTCCTCGAGGCGATCGATGTCGTCGTCGGAGATCTCATCGTTCTCGCTCATCAGTTTCCCTCGAACTTCGGCTCTCGGTCCTCCATGAAAGCGGTTGTGCCTTCCGTCGCGTCCTCGCTCGACAGCGCCAGTCCGAACGCCTGAGCATCCATCTCGAGGCCGGCCGAGAGACCCACGTTGCGGCCCTCGTTCATCACCCGTTTGGCTTTTTCCAAGGCGATCGGCGGTCCCTCGAGAAGATCGGACAGGAACGATTCGACAGTCGACCCGAGTTCGCTTTCGGGCACCGCTCGGTTGATGAGACCCCATTCGGCTGCCGTCTGGGCGTCGAGACGGGTCCCGCGGAAGACGAGCTCCTTGGCTCTCGCTTCCGGGAGCATCCGGATCGCGCGCTGTGTTCCACCGCCGCCGGGAAGCAGTCCGATGTCGATCTCGGGAAAGCCGAACTCCGAGTCCGTCGTCGCGATCCGGAGATCACACGCCAAGGCGAGCTCGAATCCGCCGCCGAGACAGAAGCCGTCGATCTTCGCGAGCGTCGGGCGAGGGTACTCGTCGACGAGCCGGTTGAGACGCGAGGGTTCGGTTTCGTGGGGTTTTCGTCCGGAAAAACCGTCGATATCGGCGCCGGCCGAGAAGGCTCGATCGCCCGCGCCCTCTAAGAGAACGGCCCGAACCTCGCTGTCGTCGGTCCGCTCGAGAACCCGAACGACCTCGTCTTTCAGCCCCTCGCTGAGTGCGTTCAGCTTTCGTGGTCGATCGATTTCGATCCGCAACAGTCCGTCCTCGCGGTGTTCCGTGTTTATCATCGCGTACTTCCGATCGGTGTCGCCGCGGTCCTAAAACCCTTCTCCAGAGTTCACACGGCCCTCCAGTTTCGACGAGCGATCGGGTTCGAACTTCGTTAACCACACGGGGAAAAACAGCAGCCATCGTAAATACCCCGATGCGGGTGTGAGCGTCGCTTTTGCCATCCGTGAGTGGTTTTT
>CAZWZX010000211.1:0-4347 GCA_964638655.1 uncultured Natronomonas sp. | reverse complement strand
CTCTCGCGCGAGGAGCTTCTTCGCGATAGCGCCCGCGGCGACCCAGTTGACCGTCTCGCGGGCCGACGAGCGGCCGCCGCCGCCCCAGTTGCGGGTGCCGAACTTAGCTGAGTACGTGAAATCTCCGTGGCTCGGGCGGGGCGCGGTGATGAAGGGTTCGTATTTGCCCGATCTGGCGTCCTTGTTCTGGATGACCATCCCGATCGGCGTTCCCGTCGTGTACCCCTCGAGGGTCCCCGAGTTGACCCGGACCTCGTCGGGTTCGCCGCGGCTCGTCGTGATCTTCGATTGGCCGGGCTTGCGGCGGTCGAGTTCGTGCTGGATCGCCTCCTCGTCGAGTTCGACGCCGGCCGGACAGCCGGAGACGGTGACGCCCATCGCGTCGCCGTGGCTCTCGCCGTAGGTCGTTACCTGAAAGAGCCGGCCGAAACGGTTTCCGTTCATTACCGATCCCTCGTGTCGGTGGGAGTTTAGCCTTTTCACTCCGGACGTCGTGCCCTCGCCCCGGTCACATTCCCTCGGAATCCATCTCGCTCCGGAACGTCATAATCAGCCCGCTCGCGAGCATGAGTACGGCGATCGCCACCATTCCCGCGTCGGTACCCATCGCGGCCATCCCGGCGTCGGCACTGTTCATGCCGCCCTCCATTCCGTTCATGCCGCCCATCCCGGTTGATCCCGTCTCGCCGGCCGCCAGCCGAAGCTGATTGAGGAGCATCAACGCCGAGTAGACGACCATGAGCGGGCCACTGGCGCTTCCCAACCGGGTGGCCAGCGGCGTCAAAAGCACGACCCCGTGGACCAATACGACGGCGCCGAGCCCGAGCATGAACCACGCGTCGAGCGACATCGAGGCCCCGCTCACGGAGAGATATCCGGAGTAGATCCCCGAGACGATCCCGATCGTCGCGCCGTAGAGCCGCATCGTCGAAACGCGATCCGTTTCGTCCATCGGCCGACGGACTCGCCCCTTCGATAAAACCGTTCCGCGCTCTGGTATCGCACTCCCACAGGGGCCGAGTTGACCTCCCCCCACGGAATTAGCCGTGAGCTTTCGCCTCGTTACCGCTGTAACGATCGAAGCGTTTATACACCGAGATTCATAATGCTTGGAAGGTTTGTGTATGCCCTACGATACGGGACTCTCGTACGACGACGTGTTACTCGTTCCACAGCGGTCGCCGGTCGACAGCCGCGATGACGTCGAGTTGACGACCGAGTTGGCCGACGACCTCTCGTTACCGATACCGATTCTGACGGCGGCGATGGACACCGTCACGGAGGCCGAGATGGCTCGTGCCGTCGGCGAATCGGGCGGGCTGGGCGTCGTTCATCGGTTCCTCCCGGTCGACGAGCAGGCTCGGATGGTCCGGTCCGTCACCGAGGCTGGCGTTCCGGCGAGCGGAGCGGTCGGTATCGCCGAGGATTACCTCGGACGCGCAACCGAACTCGTCGACGCGGGGGCGTGTCTGTTGGTGCTCGACGTCGCCCACGGCCACATGGAGCGGGCGATCGGGGCCACCGAGGACCTCTCGGAGGCGTTCCCCGAAACGCCGATCTGTGCCGGCAACGTCGTCTCGAAGGCGGGCGTCGAGGATCTCGCGGCGGCCGGGGCCGACTGCGTCAAGGTCGGCGTCGGTCCAGGATCACACTGTACGACGCGCGAGGTAACCGGGTTCGGCGTCCCCCAGTTTACGGCCGTCGAGCGGTGTGCGGCCGCCGCCGAGGAGTGCGGCGTCACGACGATCGCCGACGGCGGGATCCGAGGCTCCGGCGACGCGGTGAAGGCGCTCTTGGCCGGTGCCGATGCCGTCATGATGGGCGGGTTCTTCGCTGGCTGTGCGGAATCGCCCGGCGAGATCGTCGAGATCGACGGCGATCGGTACAAGCGCTCTCGCGGGATGTCGACGGCCGCCGCCGCCGAGGACCGCGAGGACAAGGACGGCGAGGTCAAAGCCGACGAGGGCGTCGAGGCGATCACCGAATACACCGGACCGGTCGATGGCCGACTCGAGGAGTTCACCGCCGGGATCCGTTCCGGACTCTCCTACGGCGGTGCACACGATCTGGAGACGGCGCAACAAAACGCCGAATTCATGCGTGTCAACGGAACGACGAAAGGGAGGAACGGCGCACACGGGTTCGCTCGCTCAAAGCGGTAGACGTCCGGTGGCGAGCCGGCAGTCCGTAGCGTTCGGAACTCGCCTCAGAGCCGGTCTTCGATCTCCGCGCCGAGCTCGTTGAGGTCCGCCTCTCGGTCGTTGACGAACACCGTCGGAGTACCGCTTACCCCCCAGTTTTCCCCCATCTCTCGCTCCGATTCGAGGTGCTCTCGGTACTGTTCCTCTTCGGCGGCCTCTCTGACCGTTTCGCCGATATCCGCGACCTCCGCTGCGACGTCGGCTATGGCGTCGAGCGTGTAGCTGCCCTGATAGTCGTATACCGACGTCGAAAAGTCCCAGAAGGCGTCGTTTCCCGCCTCCTCGAAAACGGCGCGTGCGGCACTCCCGACGGCGTAGGACCACGTCTCGTCGACCGGGATCGGGAAGTCGGCGTGCAGATACCGGACGTCGCCGGGCTCGACGTACTGTTGGACGATCGCCGGGGTGATCTGCGTCTTGAACTGTCGACAGGACGGGCAGGCGAAATCCTCGAAGACCGTGAGCGTAACCGGGGCGTCCTCGGCACCGATCGCGGGGCGGTCGCCGGTATCGATCCCCTCCGGGTCGGCTTCCGGGCCACCCGAACACCCTGCGAGCGCGACGGAGGCGACCGCACTCGCCGCGAGAAATCCACGTCGGGTCGTCGTCTCGTTCATACCGAGCCCGTAAGCATTGATGCAATTAAACGCTTGAGGTTCCGGGTCCCCTGGTTCCGCCGGGCAATCGAGTGACGCTGACGGGGGCGTCGACGAATAATTAGGGAACTGTTGCACCCGACGCCTGTGTCGTCGTCAACCAGGTGTGGCCCTCACGGCGGCTCCAGACCTCCTCGAGCGACTCGAGTGACTCCCGGTCGCCGACCGCGGTGTAGCTCGGCCCGGTTCCGGAGAGGGAGGCCGTCGCCGCCGGAAGCGCTTCTACGAGCGGCTCGGTAGGGTAATCCAGCGCCGCACAGAAGGCGAAGCCGTTGACCGCCATCGCGGGTTCGTACTCGCCGTCGGCGGCGAGTTCGTAGACGATATCCGCCATAGGCGCGATCCGTTCACATCGCGAGACGTCGGCGTCGGCCGAGAAGGCACGCTCGTCGGGGGTATACACCAAGACGTCCCAGTCGGGTTCGTCCCGGCGTATCAGTTCGTCGCGCGTGTTGTCGGTGACGGTGACGCCGCCGAGCATCGACGCGGAGGCGTCGTCGAAGGCCCCCGTGACGGTGACGTCGGCGTCGCGTGCGGCCTCGACGCCGATCCGGCAGGCGTCCTCGCGCTCGATGTCGACGCCGAGAGCCTCCAGCGTCGCGAGCACCGTCGCATTGGCGGCGGCGCTCGAGCTTTTCAGCCCCGAGGCCATCGGCACGTCGCTCTCGGTTCGGACGTGCCCGCCCTGGCCGTCCCCGAAGCGCTCGACGGTCAGTTCGACGCAGCGCTCGATTAGGCGCGTGTCGGCGTTTTCGGCGCCGTCGATCTCGCCCGAAACCGATCCGGAGTCGTCGAGTTCGACGGTCGCCTCGGTGTGGGCGTCGATCGCGAACGCCGAGCCGTAACCGTTCGCGAGCGCGTTCAGTACGGTCCCTGCCGCCGGAGCAACCGCGCGAGCGATCATCGTCCCGCTCTCGACGGGGTGGCTACAAAGCCGTGACGGTCACGCCTCGAGGAGCTCGACGAGCGTCCCGTCCGGATCCCGGAGGAAAACGATCCGAGTGCCGCTTTCGGTGGTCTGTGGCTCGCTCAGCGTTCCGATATCGTCCGGGAACGTCTCGAGCGTTCCGTCGACGTCGTCGACCGAGAACGCCAAGTGTATCGCGCCGGGCTGGGGGAGCGACTCGAGTTCTCGCCGGTCTCCGTCCGGTTCGTACTCGACGAGTTCGATCCGCGCGTCGCCGGAACGGAGATGTGCGAACGTTCCCGAGGCGTTTTCGGCACCGACGGCCCGCTCGAAGGCCGGCCCCTCGACTGTGAACCGTCGCTCGACGGTGCAACCGAGTAGATCGGTGTAGAACTCGATCGATGCCTCCAGATCGGAGACGGTCACGCCGGTGTGGTGTGTCGTCGGTGTCGGCACGGATCCTCCGAGGCCCCGCCGAGACCAAAACGTTGCGGTCGCTCGCGGACGTGACAAAAAACGAACGGAACGATGCTCGCTAGGGGATTTGAACCCCTGTCATCGGCTCGAAAGGCCAATATGATTG
>CAZWZX010000210.1:0-4428 GCA_964638655.1 uncultured Natronomonas sp. | reverse complement strand
GCCCTCGCCGCCCTCGATAGCTGATACTGGTGGACGAAATCAAATGAAACCGACTTACGAGCCATCCGCCGTTCGCTCCGTCGAACGGCTCGATCCTCGTGAGTTGTATGTACGTTCTTTTGTCCATCAGTATGAGTCGGTTCCGGACGGCCCCGAACGGTTCACACGCTTTTCTCGACCCGTTCGAAGGCCACTCGACACGGCGGACCGTCGGCGTACTCGAAGACCCGTTGTTCCCCGAGTCGAACGAGCGACGAGGATCGGGTTCCGAACCCATCGCCGTGTATACAGACGCCGTAGTCGTGATCGCCGAGTATCGAACCGGCCCGGGCAGTCCACGCAGCGGCTGTCTCCCCCGCTTTGGGCTGCAGTTCCGCTCGAACTCGATCGGCGTTTCGACCCTGCCGTTTGCCGACTTCGGGCCGTCGTTCGGGAACGAACCACTCGCCGTCGAAGCCGACGTTGACGACGATGTGCACGCCCGGGGACAGCCTGTGTCGAGTGAACGACCCGTCACCGTCGTGGACTATCAAGAGACACGCATCCCCGTCGGCGGCGAGCAGATGAAAGGGGGCGTACGAGCGCTCTCCGAGCTCCGCTTCGACGAGGTCTATGGCGGCCCGTGCGGACCGTTCGCCTAAAGCGTCGTCGACGAGCAGTCCACGCGATCGCTCGCCCTCGCCGGCGACCCACCGGTTCGTGACCGCGACGAGGACGCCCGCCTCGTTGTATCCGAGCCACGTTCCGCCGGCACGGTCATCTCTCGGTGCGAGTACCGCCGGGGATCCGCCACGAACGTCCGGCGGACTCGAGGGCCGATCCGTCGCCTCGTCGCGGTTCGTGGCGACACAGATCGGGACATCCTCGAAGACCTGCCAGGCGACGATGAGTGTACACACAACACTCCCTACGTGAATCGGCGGGTTAAAACACGCGAGTTCGTCTCACTCCCCGGGCGCGAGACGGGAAACGACGGCGTCGCGGTCGACGGTCCCCGAAGCCGTTCGGGGGAGTTCGTCGTCGAACCCGATCGTTCTGGGACATTTGTACCCGGCCAGTCGCTCCCGACAGTGCGATTCGAGATCCGCTGCGGTCGGGGACGCGTCGTCGATGGCGACCACGAGCGCGCCGACACGTTGGCCCCACTCGGCGTCGGGGAGCCCGACGACCGCGCACGCCCCGACCGACGGATGCGACCGGAGAACCGCCGCAACCTCGCTCGGGTCGACGTTCTCGCCACCGGTGACGATCGTATCGTCGACCCGACCCTGTACATAAATCCGTCCGGCTTCGTCCCGGTATCCCCGGTCACCGGTCCGGAGCCCGAGACTACAGAAGCGACGTTCCGTCGTCTCGTCGTCCAGATATCCCGGCGATACCATCGGCCCCGAGACCACGAGTTCCCCGGATTCACCGGTCTCGCGGATCGATCCGACATCGTCGACGACCGAAACCTCCGCGAATATGAGCGGATTGCCGACCGATTTCGGGGTCTTCCTGGCTTCCTCCGGCCGGGCGGTGGCGATCTGTGAGGCAGCTTCCGTCATGCCGTAGGTCGGAGCGACGGGAACGCCGCGCTCCTGGGCTCTCCGCAAGAGTTCGGGCGGGCAGGGCGCGCCACCGAGCAACACGAACCGCAACTCCGGGAGGCTTCCGGCGTCGAGCAGCCGCTCGAGCATCGTCGGGACGAGCGAGACGGCGCTCGCGTCGGCGGCCTCGAGCGCCGAGAGCGTCGCCTCGGGATCGAAACCGCGCTGGATCGACAGCGAGGTCCCGTAGAGTACCGACCGGTAGATCGGTGCGAGCCCGCCCATGTGATACATCGGGAGCGGAACGTGCCAGCAGTCGTCGGCGCACAGTCCCAGCCGGAACGCCGAGGCCGTCGCACTCGCGAGGACGTTCGCGAGCGTCAACACCACGCCCTTCGGCTCGCCGGTCGTCCCCGACGTAAACAGCACCGCGATGGGATCGTCGGCCGCCCACTCGGGGAGATCGAACGGCTTCGGCTCCCTCTCGGAGAGGGCGATCGCACCGTCGATCGGGTCATCGAGCGTCAACGGCGCCTCGTCGCTCGCCGCCGAGACCGCGGCCTCGGTGTCGCGCTCACAGACGGTCGCCTCCGGGTCGACCCGGTCGATCCGCGTTTCGATCTCGCCGTCGGTCAGCCGGGCGTTGATCGGAACGAGCACGGCGCCGAGACGCTGTGCGGCGTGGACGACGGCGACGAACTCGGGTCTGGTCCCCGCACAGATAGCCAGCGGATCGTCGACGCAGACCCCGGCGGCGGCCAGCCGTCCCGCGACCGTCTCGACGCGTTCGTCCAACTCGGCGTACGAGACCGACGCCTCGGAGGGATCGGGCGACGCCAGCGCGGTCGCTTCCGGCGTCGCGTGCGCCCGGACAGCCAGCCAGTCCCGCATTTCCGTCCGACCGTTCAGGGCGGTGGGATATTGCCTTTTCCCTGTGGAACGGCGATCGATCCGCCTTCGACCGTCGGGACGTCGGTCCGGAGATCAGATCCCAGCAGATCGCCCGTTGCCAGCCCGCAGGCCCGGATATCCGGCACCGATGCGGCGAGATGAACCGCTCCGGCGCGGGCGATCGCACCGTCGATCGTCGTCGTGACGATCGCGTCTCCCCCCGTGTCTCTCGCCATCCCGATTACCTCGCGGGCTCGATCGACGCCGCCGATCGCCATCGGCTTGCAGACCAAGAGATCGGCCGCATCGGCCGATAATACCGTCTCCGCGCCGTGTTCGATGAGGGATTCATCGAGGGCGATCTCGACGCCGTGACCACGGAGTTGGGCGTGCTCCGATAGCTTCGCGGCCGAAAGCGGCTGTTCGACGATCGCGACGTCGAGTTCCGAGAGCGTCGGCAGAAGTCGCCTCGCGGTTTCGTACGTCCAGGCGCCGTTGGCGTCGACTCGCAGCTCTACCGCCGGACAGCGACGCCGGACCGCCTCGAGACGCCCGATATCCGCGGTCGGCTCTCTGGCGCCGACCTTCAGTTTGACCGCCGAGTACCCCTCCCTCGTCGCGGCCTCGGCTGCGGCCGCCGTCTCGGCCGCTGTCCCGTCGCCGACCGTCGCGTTGACCGGGACCCGGGAACGCCGTCCCGTTCCGCCGAGGTGCCGGTACAGGGGCTCACCGACCGCCCTCGATGTCGCATCGAAAACGGCGAGCGACAGGCCGTGACGGGCGGCCGGCGCGTCCGCCAGTTCGTCGCTTTCAAGCGCCGAACGGGGCTCCTCGACCGATCGAAGCGTTCGCTCACAGGTTTCGAGGGACTCGGTCCAGCCGGGAAGCGGCGTCGCCTCGCCGACCCCCCCGAAGCCGTCGATCGTCACCCAAACGAGAAATCCCTCCCGGGATTCGATCGTCCCGGAAGCCGTTTTCAACGGGCGCGAAAGCGGCAGCGAGAACGGTTCGAGCTTCATCTCAGGTGGGCGCCGTGATCGTGAGCCCGACGGCGAAAAGCGCCGAGTGGGCGAAAAGCAGCTGTCCGGTCCGTTCGAGGACGGAGTTCAACGCGTCGCCGTCGGTCCGCGTCCACACGATCGATCCGAGTCGGATCGCGAGCGGCAGCGTCACGAACGGCGCGAGGACGGCCGGTGAGTAGCCGTCGAGCCAGAAGACGGCGGGCACGACGTAGGCCATCCCGACCATGAGGCTCCATTCGATCCGGCTCGCCCGATAGCCGAGCATGACGGCGAGCGTGCGTTTCCCGGAGGCGGCGTCGGTCTCCAGATCGCGGACGTTGTTGACGACGAGGATCGCCGTCGAAAGCCCCGCCGCCGGCAGACCGGCCACGACCGCCGCCGCCGGAACCGTTCCCTCGGGGACCCAGAGCGGAAACGGGCCGGCGGCCGTCCCGACGGCCTGCACGTAGTAGGTTCCGGCGACGGCGACGAGCCCGAAGAAGACGAAAACGAAGAGATCGCCGAGACCGCGATAGCCGTACGGCAACGGACCGCCGGTGTAGGTGATTCCGGCGACCACACCCGCCAGCCCGATGACGAGGATCGGCACGCCGCCGATATAGACCAGATACGTCCCGACGAGGATCGCGAGCCCGAACGTGGCGTACATCGCACGTTTCACCGACTCCGGTTCGATGAGTCCGCCCGCAGTCACCCTGATAAACCCCTCCCGATCGTCGGTGTCGGCGCCCTGCACCGCGTCGTAGTAGTCGTTGGCGAAGTTCGTCCCGACCTGCAACAGGAGCGCGCCGACGAGCGCGAAGGCCGCCGCGAGTGGCTCGAAGACGCCCGCCCCCACCGCCAGCCCCGTTCCGACGATCACCGGGGCCGCTCCCGCCGGAAGCGTCTGTGGTCGGGCCGCCATCAGCCAAGCCTTCCGCCGTGAAACCGCCGCAGTCATTGGCTAATTTCGGGGCGGCGGCCGTATAAATACGGGGTCTGTCGGT
>CAZWZX010000209.1:0-4522 GCA_964638655.1 uncultured Natronomonas sp. | reverse complement strand
CTGGCGCATCTGCTGTGACATGTTCACTGATATGTCGTCAGCGGTTCTATATAAAACCTTCGCAACAGTCGGGAGACGGGCGGGGGTATCGGGAGGGAATACCGGTGGGTTTTTATCGTCGGTCCTGAACGGCGACCGCGCGGTCGGTGCGTGCGGAGAGTCCCCGCGGATTTCGCCGGGGGTTCCGGTCGGTGTATCGGGCTTTGAGCCCGTCGACGTATCCTCTGAGGCTACCCAAAACGACGTCACGGCCGTTCCCGACCCACGCCGAAGGTTTTCCCTCGCCTCGGGCCACGTCCCGGAGCGTCACCCCGGCGTCGCCCATCGCGTGCCGGAGCGTCCGGAACGGGACGGTCGGGTGGAGGCCGTAGTTTTTCGCCAACCGGTACGAAAGGGATCGATAGCGGGCCCGCCAGTCCCGTTCGGTCTCGCCGCCGTCGGCCGCCGCCTCCCGGGAGACGCACATCCGACTCGCCCAGTTGACCCCGTATCCCAGCCCGGCGATCCGATGGGCGGCGTCCCTGGAACCTCCGACGTCGAGATACTCGTCGAAGCCGTCGAGTTCGGTCGCGAGTTCGCGGCTGAAAGCGACGTTGCCGCCGTTGAAATACGTCACACGGCGGCCACCGATCGTTCTCGATTCGATCGTGTCGGTGGCGACGCCGGCGCCCAGCTGTTCGTGCGTCGGCCCTGTGACGGCCGCTTCCTCGGAGAGTCCTTCCCTGACGGCGTCAAGCCATCCCGACTCGACGGCCATCGTCGGGTCGACGAAGGCGACCGCATCGCCCCGGATCCGGTCGAGACCGGCGTTTCGTGCGACGTTGACGTTGCGGTCGTCGATCTCGACGAGCACGTCGACGGCGCTTCGATCTCTCACCATCCCGCTCGTTCCGTCGGTGGAGGGGCCGTTGACCACGACGATCTCGGCGGGCGACTCCGACACCAACGCATCGAGACACCGCCGAAGCTCGTCGCGATCGTTCAACGTCGGGACCACCACCGAGAGCTCCATACGCATACGTAGTGCGGCCAACCATCAAAAGTCCCGTGCCTACAGCCCGGTCACTCGGGGATTCGCACGTCCCAGTAGGAAACCGAAGCGAGCCGATCGCCGAGATCCGTTCGGCCGATCGCGGTATCGACTCGCCGGAACGGGCGGGCGATTCGCTTCGGGATCGCGCGATAGAAACCGTACGGAAGGACGAAATCGTGTTCGACGTCGTCGATCTCCAGTCCCGCATCGACGACGAGCTCTCTGGCTTCCCGGTCGGAGTACAGCCGCGATCCCATCGGCAGCGCCCAGTTGTATATCGAGCGGGCCGAATAGCGGTTGAACGTATCGAAAAAGATCTGCCGTTTCGAAACCCGCCGCATCTCCGCAATGAACCCCTCCGGATCGGGAGCGAGGTGGAAAAAGCGCATCGCGAATACCGCATCGAAACAGTCGTCCGGGAACGGAAGTCGGCCGGCGTCCCCCTGCATGAACGAGAGGTTTCCATCGACGCCGGCGGCGGCGGCCTTTCCCCGCCCCTGTTCGAGCATCGCCTCGGAGATGTCCATCCCGACGATGTCGGCCCCTCGGTCGGCAAGCATCACGGTAAACCGCCCGGTACCGCAGGCCACCTCGAGGATGCGTTTCTCCTCGACCGGCGTCAGCGCGTCGAGTACCGCCTCCTTTTCCCGGCGGTCGATATACTGGCCCCCCTCGGTGAAACGCTTGTCGTCGTACGCCTCCGCGATGTCGTTCTCCTGATACCACTCCTGTCCCTTCACACTATTCGGGTTGACCTTCCGAAAATATAAAAGGATGCTGGATACCGCCTGTACGGGCCCGGGAGCGATATACCCGCATCGAGTCCCGTAATCGGACGAGTGCTTTTAAATGCAGGGGGCCTCTTGACGTCGGATCGGAGCGGGAATTCTGAATATATTAGGTCACCTTATATTCCATTGATTGTCTGTATTGTTTTGTCATACATATAGAGAACTTTTACTAATGGCTCGGGGAAACGCGAACACATGAGCACAACCACGGAGGAACGCTCACGCCCGGTCGAATCGCCGCTCGCCGACCCGGAGTTCCGGGAGACGCTTCGTGAACTCCCTCCGAGCGCAAAACTCGTCGCGAAGGTCCTCGCGGACACGCCGGCGCTCTCACAGGGGCAACTCGCCGAGGAATCGCTGCTTCCGGACCGGACGGTCCGGTACGCGTTGAACCGCCTGGACGAAGAGGGACTCGTCGATTCACGATACTCCTTTACCGACGCCAGAAAACAGGTCTATTTCCTCGTGTAGGGTCGAGATCCCAGCCGATCGTTCGGTCGTTCGGCTTTCCTACTGTCCGTCGCCGAACCCGACGCGTTCGGCGTCGGTTCGGGCCCGTTCGGCGGCGGTCTCGGGATCGAACTCCGCGACGATCTCGCCGTTCCGGACCAGCGGTTCGAACAGCTCTGTCCCGTCGTCGGGACCGTCGGCGTCGGCCAAAGCGACGTGGTGTCCGCCGTCCGAAGTTCGATACACCGCCTTCTTTCCGGAGAGTTTTCCCCGCTTGGCCGCCGGTTCGCCCTCGACCTCGACGATGTCGAGGGCGAAATCGACCGGATCGGCGTTCGTGATGTGGCTTCCGACGCCGAACCCGTCGGCGACGTCACGGAGTCGCCGGATCGCGTCGGGTGTGATCCCGCCGCTGGCGAAGATATCGACGTCCTCGTGGCCGTTGACGTCCAGCTTCCACCGCGTCTCGCGGATGATGTGCCGGAAGTCGCCGCGACGTGAGCCGGTGGTGTCGAGCCGGACGCTGTCGAAGCCGAGTTCGGCGGCCCGGACGGCCTCGTCGACCTCGTCGTCGTAGGTGTCACAGAGCGCGATCCGCGGGACGTCCGGGGCGACGGCTTCATCGAAGGCCCGCCAGGCGTCCTCTTGGTTCCCCGGGCCGAAACAGATCACGAGCGCGTGCGGCATCGTCCCCGACGCCGGCCGATCCATCAGATCCCCGGCGGCGACGTGTGAAAACCCGTTGAAGCCGCCGATCAGTGCGCTCCGGTCGACCGTTCCGGCGATCGAGGGATGGACGTGTCTCGCCCCGAAGCTCAAAAGCGACGTCCCGGGGGCTGCCCGGCGAGCCTCCAGTGCGGCCGTCGCCATCGCCGACGGCTGGGAGAGAAAACCCAAAAGCGAGGTTTCGAGGCGGGCGAACTCCAGGTACGGACCCTCGATTCGCATCACCGGTCCGCCGTCGAACAGCGTCCCCTCCGGGATCGCGTCGGCGTCGACGTCCCGCCCTTCGAGCAGTCTGGCGGCGTCGGCCAACCCCGCGAAGAGCTCGAACTCTCCGGTCGAGAACTGGTCGGCGGTCACTTCGGCGACGACCCGAGGGTTCCGTCCGGCGTGATTCAGCGCCTCCTCCGTCCGGAGGAAATACGCGTCCGTCGCCCGCCCGCTTTCGATCGCGGACTCCGGGACGATATCGAACATACCGAACTATCTCGCGGCACGCTGAAAAAGCTGCGCTTACGACTCCGGGTCATCGCTCGGTTTCGGTTCGGGTTCGGTGACGGCCGCCAGCAGTTCGTCCTCGTCGACCTCCAGTCCCTGTCGACGGAAGAAGGCGGCGACGTTGTAACAGTCCCGCTCGAGGAAATCGCGGCTGTTCGGGTGATGGACGGTCACCGCCTGTCCGAGATCGAGCAGACAGAGTTCCCCGTCGTGGACGACGACGTTGTACTCCGAGAGGTCGCCGTGGACGAGTCCCGACCGATACAGACGCCGCATGTACTCACGGACGACCTCGTAGGCAGTCCGTGGGTTCTCGATATGAACCTCGTTGAGCCGTTTCGCGCGCCGGTTTTCGCCGCCGAGATACTCCATCACGAGGACGTTACGTTCGATCGCGATCGGCTCCGGGACGCGGACACCGCCGGCCCGGGCGCGTTTGAGGTTCGCGAACTCCTTTTTCGTCCAGGCGACGACGACTTTCTTCTTGTCAGAGCCGATCCCCTCGAAGCGGGGATCGCCGTCCAGATACTCCCGCATCTGCCGGAAGTCCGAGGCGTTGATCCGGTAGACCTTGACCGCGACTTCTCCGTCGGGAGCGAGGGCGGTGTAGACGTTCGCCTCCTTGCCGGTCGAGATCGGGCCGCCGAAGGCGTCGATGTAGCCGTCCTGGACGAGTTTGTACAACGCGCCGAGAGTGGCGTCGTCGAAGACCGAAGCCTCGACTTTGAACTGTTCGGTGTTCTTGATGCGCTTTCTGAACTCGAGGAACTCGCGGTCCTGCTTTCGGGCGATCCGGTCGGCCTCCGTGTCGGCGACGTCGATCTCTTCGAACTCGTCGCCGAGGGGCTCACCCTCTTCGATTTCGAGCAGGCCGAACTCCTCTGTCATTCCACGGGAGATAGACGCTCCCGACGGAAAGACTCACCGGTGACTGTGTGCGGAAACGAGACCGATCGAAAGGGAGTGGCGTTTTTATCGTTCGTCGATCGGCGGGACGGTTCGGTCGCGTTCGCCGACGTAGCGCGCC
>CAZWZX010000208.1:0-4545 GCA_964638655.1 uncultured Natronomonas sp. | reverse complement strand
GCTGTTGGCCGGGCATCGCGCTCACGATGTCGACCAACTCGTCGACGTCGTAGGTACCGCCCCAGATGTTGTACAGGTCCATCGCGGCGAAGCGCTTGCCGAAGTCCGTCTGGACGCGTCGGTTGTACTCCCACAGCGCGTCCTCATCGTCCGTCGTCCCCTCGGCGATCGCCTCCATGGCGGCCTCGGCGGCCCAGGTCCCGGCCTTGGCGGCGCCCGGGATCCCGCCACCGGTGCAGGGGTTGACGTGGGCGGCGGCGTCGCCGACGGCGATATACCCCGGCGCGACCGCCGAGTCGTATGGCCGTCTGGTCGGCAGCGCAGCGCCGAGTTTGTCCTTGACGGTCGCCCCATCGAACTCCGGCCGGCTCCGGATGTCCTTTTTGAGGTGTTCGACCAACTGCATCGGCTCTTCGTTCATCTGGAAGCCCAACCCGACGTTGATCTCAGTCGGCGTCCGCGGGAAATACCACAGATAGCCGAGTTCGGCGGTCGGCTTGAAGACGATCGCGTTGTGCCACTCGACGGGTTCGTCGATTTCGATGACCTCGCGATAGGCCGAACAGAACTGCTGGTAGTTGACGTTGGTGTCGAAGGTGGTCCCCTCGAAATCCGTTTTGTCCTGCAGAAGCGACAGCGCCCCCGCGGCGTCGATGACGACATCGGCGTCGTACTCGACGACCGAGCCGCGTTTCGTCGCGGTGACGCCCGAGACCGCGCCGTTCTGGACGACGTCCTGAACGACGGTCTCGTAGTGGATCTCGGCGCCGGCGCGGTCGGCCTCCTCTAAGAGCACCTCGCCGTAGCGCTTGCGGTCGACGATCGCACCGTTCCCGCCCCGGAACCCGATGTCGAGGTTCTCGTCGGTTTTCGGGTTCTCGAAGCGGGCCAGGGTGATCCCCTCGTTGGTGAACGATTCCTCGCGGAGATACTCGAGGTCGATGACGTCGGGGAACGTGCTCGTTCCCTTGATGGCGTCGCCGCAGGCGATGCGGCCGCCTTCCTCCTCCGTCTTTCGCTCGAGGACGGCGACATCGAGGCCGTCTCGGGCGGCCGTCGCCGCGGCGAAACAGCCCGCGGTTCCGCCGCCGACGACGACGATGTCGTACGATTCGGGGGGCATATACACGGATTATACGGTCCGATGTAAATAACCCATCCGTTACGACTGATTTAAGTACACGATCCGCCACACCCGGAATCGCTTAAGAGGGTTCGAACACGGATCACCGCTTCGTTATCGCTGGAACCGCTGCCAGCAGACATTCGACGGCCAACACCGCGGCGAGGAGGCCGAACGCGACCGACCAGCCGGCGACGTCCGAGAGCGTTCCGACGACGACGCTACCGAGCGCGCCGAGCAGCATATAAACGGTCCGAACCAGTCCGAACCCCGTCGCCCGCTCCTCGGCGCTGAGGACGTCGATGAACCGCGATTGGACCGGCGCTCCCCACGACATCGCGATCCCGACGAGCGGAACCGCCACGAGGACGGCGATCCCGGAGCCGACGACGAGGACCCCGTAGCCGACGATCCCGACGCCGAACACCCCCGCCGCGACCGAATCCCGGCCGACCCGATCCGAGAGGTTTCCGAGGAACGGCTGTGAGACGCCGTGGACGACGAAGTACGCCGAAAAGAGCGCACTCGCCATCGCGGGCGACTGTCCGTGATATTCGATGAGAAACGTCGGGAGAAACGAGGCCGTCGCCTGCCAACAGAAGGCCCCACCGACGGCCATCACCGTCGTGTACCGGATCTCCGGGCGGGCCAAGAGTTCGCGGAGGGGGCCGATCTCGAAACGCGATCGCATGGCGACGCCGGGTTGGGCCGGGTCGGTCCGTTCGATCCGGAGCCAAAACAGCACGAAGACGGGAACCGCGACGGCCGCGCCCAGAAGGATCGCCGGCCGCCAGCCGTACCGGACGGCGACCGCCGCGGCGGCGACCGGGGCGATCAACCCCGCGACCGGCCCGCCGGTCACGTGGATCCCGATCGCACGGCCGACACGGTCGAAATGTCGGGCCAGAAACGATGTCGCGACGGTGTAATGCAGGCCGGCGCCGGCACCGAGAACGACCGCCATCACCGCGAAGACCGCGTAGTTCGGTGCGACGGCCAAAAGGAGGCTCGCGACCGCGGTCAACCCGACCGCGAGCAGAATCACGCGGCGTTCGCCGAACCGGTCGGCGAGCACGCCGCTCGGGAACTGCGTGGCCGCGTAGGCGGCCCACATCCCCGTCAGCGCGAGGCCGACGGCGCCCTTCGAAACCGCGAACTCGGCCGTGATCTCCGGGACGACCGGACTGATGACCAGCCGGGCGACCATGGTCGCGGTAAAGGCGAGCGTACACAGCGCGAGGGCGACGTATTTGTACTGCACGACACCGTATCGGTTGACGGCACGCCCGAAACACCCTTTCGATCGTCGATCGGGGGTCGGGTCTACCCCCGTAGTCGGTCGTCGCGTCGCTTCCCCCGCCGTCACAACCGTTTTTTCCCGGCGGACCGATCGCTCGGTATGGACGAACAAAGCGGGACACAGGGTCGGAGTGGAATGCCGTCAATTGGGCTCGGGACGTGGCAAAACGACGATCCGGAGGTGTGTCGAGAGTCCGTACGGACGGCCCTCGAAACCGGGTACAGACACATCGATACCGCCCGGATGTACGGCAACGAGACCGCGGTAGGACGGGGGATCGCGGCGGCCGACGTCGATCGCGAGTCGGTCTTTATCGGAACGAAGCTCTGGATCGATGAGCTCGGCTACGACGACGTCTTCGAAGCGACAGCCGAAAGCCTCGACCGGCTCGGAACCGACTATCTGGATATACTGTATATCCACTGGCCGGCGGGGGAGTACGATCCCGAGTCGACGCTCCCCGCGTTCGAAGAGCTATACGAGGACGGCGTCATCGAACGGATCGGCGTCTCGAACTTCGAGCCGAGACAGCTGGGGGCCGCACGCGAAGTCCTCGAGGCGCCGATCTTCGCCAACCAGATCGAGATCCATCCGCTCTTGCCGCAGCGTCGGCTGCGTGAATACTGCCGGGACGCCGGGATCGAACTCGTCGCGTACTCCCCGCTCGCCAAGGGAGACGTCTTCGATATCGACTCCCTCTCGGCGATCGCGGCCGATCACGGCGTCAGCGAAGCGCAGGTGAGTCTGGCGTGGCTCCGACAGCGCGGGGTCGCCGCGATCCCGAAGGCGACCGGCGGCGAGCACATCAGAGAGAACTGGGCGTCTCTGGAGCTGGAGTTGAGCGACGCCGAACTCGAGCGTATCGATGCAGTAGGGGACGGACGGCGGCTCGTCGACCCCGATTTCGCCCCCGACGCCTGGTAGCGATCCGGATCGCTGTCCCGCTCGGACCGATCGATGCGAACGCCCCGTCCCGCGGTCGGAACCTATTTTTATGCCCGCAGGCAGTGTTGCAGTATGGCAGACGGCGGGCTCATCGAGGGAATCAAGATCGACGTCGTTCGGCTCCACGAGACGTGGATGGAGCTCGTCTTCCCCCGACAGCGGACGGCCGTCCACAGGGTTCTCGGCAAGTGGCGGCCCCGAACCCAGGCCGACAGGATCAAATACCGGCTGTGGGCCGCGATCGGAACTCCGGTCGTCGGGCTGTTGTATCCGCTCTTGCTCGTCGGGTTCGCGGTGCGGTTCAACGCTAGCCGGTTCGACAGCGCGACGACCCGACTCGGCGTCGTCGGTGTCGTGGTGTTGACCGCGCTTCTGTGGGGCGGTCTGACCGCGCTCGCGCGCGTACGGCTCGATTTCGGCGAGTTCCTCGCGGTCGGAGCGGCGAGCGGCGTCGCGGTCGTTTCGGCCGCGCTGGCGGCGACGTTCACGCGGATCGGCGGTCGCGGGACGACCGTCGTTCTCGGCTATCCCTTCGCGATGAACGCGATCTTCCTCCCGCCCGTCGTCGCGGCCCTCTATGAGCCCTCGTTGAGCGGTGTCCTCGAACAAAGCGAGACGCTCGCGATATTCCTGCTGGATAACCTTCTGTATTTCTACGGCATCAACGACTACCTCAGAGCGAGCTTCAGCCTCGAGGGAATCGGCGTGATACTGATGTGGGTCGGCATCGCGACGCCCCTCGGATGGTTCCTCGGGCTCGTCGTGACGCTGGCGGATCTGATCCGACCGCGATCGGACGGCGGATCGGCCGACGAGACGGGGTAGTCACGACCCCCTTCGGCGGGCGAAAACCGATCAGAGCGCGTAGTCGTGGGTGCCGTCTTCGGTATCCAGCGCCGCGACGAGCAGATAGATGACCGCCTCGAGATCCGCTTCGTGGACGCACTCGGTCGGCGTATGGAGATACCGGGTCGGGACCGAGATGGCCCCGGCGGGCGTGGCACCGCCGGCCCGCTGGAGAGATCCGGTGTCGGTGCCGCCGGCCGGTAACACCTCGAGTTGGTGTTCGATGTCGCGCGCTTCGGCGATCGACCGAAGCCGGCGATGGAGTTTGTGGTTCGTGATGACGCTCGAATCCTTCAGCTTGATCGCCGCGCCCTCGCCGAGGCGGGTGACC
>CAZWZX010000207.1:0-4550 GCA_964638655.1 uncultured Natronomonas sp. | reverse complement strand
TCACCCGAATGCCGGTTTACGGCGAAAACCGCGACGACATCCGCGGGATCGTCGATCTGCGCGACGCCGTCCGGGCTCAACGCGCCGGAACGCCGCTTTCGGAAATCCTCGAGCCCCCCCGGTTCGTCCCGGACTCGAAACCGATCGACGAGCTATTGGCCGAGATGCAGGCCGACGGTCTGCGAATGGTGATCGTCGTCGACGAGTTCGGCTCCGTCGACGGGCTCGCGACGCTCGAGGACGTCGTCGAGGAGGTCGTCGGTGAGATATTCGATCGCGGCGAGACGGAACCGGTACGGATCGTCGACGAGAGCACGGCGATCGTCCACGGCTGGGCGACGATCCCGTACGTCAACGAATCGCTCGGGCTGTCGTTGCCGGTCGAGGCCGAATTCGAGACGATCGCGGGGCTCCTACAGGCACAGACCGGATCGCTCCCGATGGAGGGTGACCGAATCGAGGTCGGATCGACGACGATAACGGTCCTGGACGCGACGAACACGCGGATCCGACGGGTCCGGATCGAGCGATCCGAACCGGACGATTTGTGACCCCTCGCCGCCCAGAGAACGTATGCTCATCGCGTTCGACTTCGACGGGACGCTCTCGGATTCGGAGATGACCGTGCTGCTCGGCGAGGAGGCCGGCGTCGCCGAGGAGATCGACGAGATCACCGAACGGGCGATGAACGACGAGCTCTCCTACGCCGAGAGTCTCTATGCCCGCGCCGAACTGCTCGATGGACTCTCCGAGGACCGCGTCGCGGCCGCCTTCGATCGAGTTCAGTTGCGTCCCGGCAGCGCCGACGTGATCGACGCGCTCTCGGCTGCCGGACACCACGTCGCGATCTTGACCGGCGGCTTCGATCGCGGCGTCGAGACGGCGCTCGAAGCGGCGGGCGTCTCGGTCGATACGATCGTGGCCAACCGGCTGCCGATCCGAAACGGCAAGCTCACCGGCGGCGCCGAGGGACCGCTCATCGAAGGGACGAAAGACGACGCGCTGGCGGAACTCGCCGACGAGGTCGGCGTCGATATGGCCGAGACCGTCGCCATCGGCGACGGCGCAAACGACCTCCCGATGCTCGAGGTCGCGGGCCTGGCCGTCGGATACGAGCCGAAACCGGCGGTCGAACCGCATTGTGACGTCGTCGTCGCGTCGATGGACGAGCTGTTGGAACTCCTCGAGGGCCGCGATATCGCTTGAATCCGGCCGACAGTTGGGTCCGTGGCTTTCGGGTACGATACCAATGGGTCCGGTCGTTTCGGATAGGTGACCCGGTCCGACACAAGTCTTAGATACTGTCACCGACCAACGTCGAAACAATGTCGACGTTCTACAAATGGGGTTCCGGGGTCGGTCCCGACAACCGGACGATCGATCACGCACACGACGAGTTTCTGATCACCGAAGACGGCGAACGCATCATCGATGGGGCTTCGGGGGCGCTCGTCGTCAACCTCGGCCACTCGGTGTCGGCGGTCGCCGATCGGATGAAATCGCAGGCAGAGGACGTCGCCTACGTCTCGACGTCGTACTTCCGGAACGAACCCACGGAACGGCTCGCCGAGCGGATCGAATCACTCACGCCGGGCCCGCTCTCGGCCTCGTTTTTCGTCAACTCGGGAAGCGAGGCCAACGAGACGGCGATCAAACTCGCGCGCTCGTATCACCTCGCCCGCGGCAACGACCGGAAACAGACCGTCATCAGCCGCTACGGCAGTTATCACGGCGCGACGCTCGCCGCGCTCTCGGTGAGCGGCAATCCGGGACGGCGATCGGAGTACGAGCCGTTACTTCGGAACCCGCCTCGCATCGATCCGGCGTACCCCTATCGATGGGAGCACACCGGAACGCCGGAAGAACAGGCGATCGAAGCCGCCCGGGAGCTTCGGACGGTGATCGAACGGAACGGCCCTGAGACGGTCGCGGCGTTCATCGCCGAACCCGTCTCGGGTTCGACGCTCGGTGCGGCACACCCCCATCCGGCCTATTATAGAGAGATCCGCCGGATCTGTGACGAGTACGACGTCCTGTTCATCGCCGACGAGGTGATGACCGGGTTCGGACGGACGGGCGAGTTCTTCGCCGTCGATCACGCGGGCGTTACGCCGGACATCCTGACCGTCGGGAAGGGCCTCTCCGGCGGCTACGCGCCGATCGCGGCCGCGATCGCCCACGAACGGATCGCGGACGCCTTCGAGGCCTCGGGTGAGCACGCCTTCGAGCACGGCCACACGTTCAGCGCGAACCCGCTGTCGACGGAGGTCGCCGCCTGCGTCGTCGACAACTACACCGACGAGTTGCTGGCGGACGTGCGGCGACTCGGCGACCGGCTGTACGGCGAACTCGAGGGGCTCGAGGGACACCCTCACGTCGGCGATATCCGTTATCTCGGCCTGATGCTCGGGATCGAATTAGTCGCCGACGAGGCGACGAAGCGACCGTTCCCGAGCGAACTGAACCTCAGCAAGCGCGTCTTCCGGGCGTGTCTCGACCGCGGCGTCTACGTCTATCCGGGGAGCGGATCGGTCGACGGCCGACGCGGCGATCACATTCTCGTCGGTCCACCCTTCATCACGAGCGAGGACTCGATCGACCGGATCGCGGCTGTCCTCGAATCGGAGATCCGACGCGTCACCGACGAGGTGCGTTGATTTCGACGGGACTCGGCCGACGCTCTCCGAAACACGGACTGGTACCTTTTTGTTCGGCGACCCCGTCGGTGGAGCTGTTCAATCCGATGACGCTTGAGACGGTGACGCTGGTGCAGTTCGATCCGACTGTCGGGCCCGCGAGCGACGGAACGCTCGAGCGGCTCTGTGAGATCGTCCGGGCCGCCGGGAGTGATCTGGTCGTCTTCCCCGAACTGGCGACCACCGGCTACCGAATGTTCGATCGACTCGAGGCGTGCGCCGAACCGGTTCCGGGGCCGACGACGGAGCGTCTCGGCGAGGCCGCAGCCGCTGTCGGCTCCCACGTCCTGTTCGGAATGGCGATCGAAGACGACGGCCGAACCCACAACAGCGCCGTCTGGATCGATCGGGACGGCGACGTCCGCACACGATACGACAAGCGTCAGCTTTGGGGTGACGAACAGGGCGTGTTCACTCCCGGCGAGAAGCTCCTCCTCGTCGACGTCGAAGGCCACAGCGTCGGCGTGGGGATCTGTTACGATCTGAACTTTCCGGAACAGAGCGCCGCCTTCGCCGCCGCAGGGATCGACGTTTTGATCAACATCTCAGCGTGGTCCGTCCCGATGGGCGAGGACTGGAATCGGCTGCTTCCCGCCCGGGCCCTCGAGAACGGCGCGTTCGTGCTGGCGTGCAATCGTGCGGGCGAGGAGACGGACTTGAATCTCTACGGCCACAGTCGGGTTTACAACCCCGACGGCTCCGTCGCAGCCGAGCTCGGCTCCGAACCGGATCGGCTCACGTTCCGACTCGACGCCGATCGCCTCGGGCGGGAACGAGCGCGGAACCCGATGCGGGAGGACAGACGTGAGGCCGATCCCCGAATCGAGCGCGTCTCGATCGGTATATAGGTTTATTTCAAGCCAAAGCGTACCGGTACCGTATGGGACTTCGCAGTATCCTGTTTTGGCCGATCTATCGGGTCGCCGACTGGGTCGACGACAACCCGGTGAGTGCGACCGGAGCGGTGATCGCTCTCGCTGCCCTGGCCGTCCTCGTCGTGTCTGCCTTTTTCGGCGTCGAGGCCGGCGGACAGTCGGCGACGGCCGCCGACGCATCGCTTCTGTTCGACACCGCCGTCGAACGGCCGGCGTATCCCGTGGCAGTCGTATTCGGGATCGCCGTCGTGCTGTTTTACAACGGGTGAGCGCCTTCTTTTCGCCGTCTCAGTTCGTCGCCGCCTCGATCGCCTGATCGAGATCACCGATGATCCGGTCCGTGTCCTCGAGACCGACGGACAGCCGGATCAGATCCTCCGTCACGCCACTGGCCTGTTTCTCCTCGTCGGTGAGCTGCTGGTGGGTCGTCGAAGCGGGGTGGATGATGAGCGTCTTGGCGTCGCCGACGTTCGCGAGTAAGCTCGCCAACTCGACCGAGTTGACGGTCTCTTCGGCGGCCTCGTAGCCGCCCTCCAGCCCGAAGGTGATCATGCCGCCGTAGCCGCCGTCGAGATACTCGCTCGCCTCCTCGTGAGTCTCGTGGTCCTCGAGCCCGGGGTAAGTGATCCAGGAGACTTCCGGGTGGTCCTCGAGGTACTCGGCGACGGCCATCGCGTTCTCGCAGTGCCGCTCCATCCGCATCGGCAGCGACTCCAGTCCCTGGATCGTCACCCAGGCGTCGAAGGGTGCCTGCTGGTTGCCGAGGTCCCGGAGTCCACGCGTTCGGGCGGCGTAGGCGAAGGCGGCGTCGCCGAACGTCTCGGCGAAGTTGATCCCGTGGTAGGCGGGGTTGGGCTTTGCGACCTCGGGGAACCGATCGGCGTGTTCGGCCCACGGGAACGTGCCGCCGTCGACGAGGATGCCGCCGACCGTCGTCCCGGAGCCGTGGATCCACTTCGTCGTCGAGTTCCAGACTAGG
>CAZWZX010000206.1:0-4563 GCA_964638655.1 uncultured Natronomonas sp. | reverse complement strand
ATAAGAAAACCGTATTTGCAACAACTGTTATGCGACCCGCTCGAACTTCTGTACCGTCCGTACCCCGCGGTCGACTCCCGCGTACGCCGCCGAGGTTTCGCCGACGTAGAGATCGCTGTTCGAGTCGGCGGCGACCGTATGCGGCGCGACGAACAGCGGGTCCCCGTCGGGGTGTGATTCGTTCCCCCACCGTGTCAGTAACTCGCCCTCCGGAGAGAAGACGCTGATCCGCTTGCAGAGTTCGGCGACGAACACCGCCCCGTCGACGATCGCGAGGTCGGTCGGCCGGATCAGATCGATCCACTCCTCGAGGAACTCGCCGTCGGAATCGAATATCTGGATCCGGGAGTTCTCCCGGTCCGTCACCCAGATCCGGCCCCGGTCGTCGTGGTGGATCGAGTGCGGGAGGCGGAACTCCCCGGGGGCGGCGCCCGGCGAACCCCACCACCGGCGTAACTCGCCGTCGGGGCCGAAGACGTGGACCCGGGCGTTCCCGTAGCCGTCGGCGACGAAGACCTCTCCCGAGTCCGGCACGGTAACGCCGGTGGGTCCGTTGAACGGGCCCGCGCCCCGCTCGATCGAGGCGATCCGTTCGAGGATGTCCGAACTGTGTCTGTGGCCCGTCTCCGAGGGCTCGTTTTCGGTGCCGAGCGTCGAGAGGTGCCGTCCGTCGGATGAGAACTTCCGAACGGTGTGGTTCCCGTCGTCGGTACAGTAGACGTCGCCCTCGGAATCGATCGCCATCCCGTGGGGACGATCGGAAAAATATCCCACCCCCCACGACGCGAGGAACGTTCCGTCTGCGCCGAACTTCATCACCGGACGGGTGCTTCGGTTCAACACCAACACGTCGTCGTTGTCGTCGACACAGATCCGCCCGGCGTCGACGAAGGAGTCACCGCCCGGTAACTCGGCCCACTCCTCGACGAGTTCGTAGACGTGATCACCGCTCCCGTATGTCATGGGGTCTGCTTTTCCCCGAACTGACTTAAGACCGATCCCCGACGGAGCCATCGATCACGGTCGAGGAGCCTACCCGACACGGAGCGATTCGCCAGGATCGAGCGGGACGGCCTCGGCGGTCTCCTCGGCCTCGGCGAGCGTCTCGAGGAACCGTTCGCGCTCGTCGTCGACGTAATGCATCGGGACGACCCGGTCGGCGTTCAACCACCGCGTCGCCAGTACGGCCTCGTCGGTCGAGAGTTCGAATATCCGGCGCGTGATCGTCCCCTCGGACCGGGCGGCTGCGTCGTAGGCCTGCCCGACGCCGGTCAACACGACGTCCGGATCGTGGAGTTCGCCGTACGTCCGGAGGTCCCGAAAGATCGAGGTATCGCCCATATGATAGACGCTGTCGCCGTCGTGGGAGAACAGAAACGAGAGCGGCACGCCCGAGACGGACTCGCCGTCGATCTCGGCGATCGAGGCGTGGCGGCTCTCGAGGATCCGCACCGAGAGATCGCCGATATCGGCCTCCATCCCCCAGACGACGGTCGTGATCCGCTCCTCCGGAACCCCTTCCGAGCGGAGATACCGCGCGGTCGCATGCTCCGTGAGGATCTCGACTCCGTGATCGCGGGCGAGTTCGGCCGCCTCGCCGACGTGATCGAAGGCGACGTGAGTGACACAGACGGCGTCGGGGTCCTCCCGGTCGAGCACCGTTTCGGCGTCCCACGGACACTCGTCGTTTTCGGTGAGGTACGGATCGACCAGCACGGTCGTTTCCGGCGTGGCGATCGAAAACGTCGCGTTGCCGTAATACGTGACTTCGAGCATGCGTGGTGATCGGTACCGACTCTCAAGTAGTTGCGGGATGGCCGATCGGCAGTCGTTCGGACAGTTCCGTGGCCGTCCCGCTCAAATCGAAACGATCACGTCGCCGTCCTCGACTCGCACGGAATAAGACGGAAGCGACAGGTCCGCGTCGTGAAGGAACTCGTTTTCGACCATGTCGAACTCCCAGCTGTGCCACGGACACCGGAGTATCTCCCCCTGTTTGACCCACGATTCGGTCTCCTCCAGCCGTTCGCGGTCGTAGACCGCGTCGGTGGTGCCGCTGACCGTCCCCGCACAGAGCGGGCCGTCCTGATGTGGACACCAGTTCGGGTACGCGTAGTGTTCGCCGTCGACGTTGAATACGCCGATCTGTCGGCTCCCGATCGTCGCGACGACGCGATCACCCGGCGAGGACAGTTCCGATTCGGACGCGACGACGTGTTCAGCCACGGGAGATCACCCGAGTTCGAAGACGCCACTGGCGTTCCCCGAGAGGACTCGCTCGGCGTCCCGGTCGTCGAACGTGTCGAGGAACTTCTCGAGCGCGCGCGGGTGATCGAAGTCGTAGTGCGGGTGATCGGTGGCGAACAGGAGCGACTCCGCGCCGATCATCTCGATCGTGTTCCGCATGTGGGTCGGGTCCTCGAACTCCGGGAGCGGTTGAGTGCCGAAACGGACCGACTCGCGGACGTACCGTTCGGGCGATTTCTCCAGAAGGGGCAGTTCGCCGCGCCACTGGGAGTACTCGCGGTTGAGCCGGCCGAGCCAGCCCGGAACCCAGCCGATCCCGCCCTCGAGCAAGACGAGATCCAGATCGGGAAATTTCGCCGGGACGCCCTGTAGGATCAGGCTGGTCAGCGCGAGCTGGGCGGACCACGCCGGGCCGGTCGCGTGCCAGGCGCTGACCTTCTCGAGTTCGCGCAGGATCGGCGCCTTGCGGTGGATCCCCGTTATGTGAAAGACCGCCGGGAGGTCGTTGTCCTCCAGTGCTTTATAAACCACGTCGAGCGACGGGTCCCCGGCCGGCGGCATGAACTCCTGGCTGAGACTGAAAAAGCCGCCGACGAAGGAGTCCTCGTCGGCGAGGCGGTCGATCTCCCCGGCTGCGTGGTCGGGATCCCGCCCGGCGAGGGTGATGAGCCCGTAGAGGTCGTCGTGGCCATCGAGCATCCTATCGAGCATCCAGTCGTTGATCGCCCGGGTCTCCTGGAGCCCTCGTTCCGTTTTAATGACCGAATCCCCCGGCGCGAGGACGTTGAGGATCGCCTGATCGACGCCGAAGCCATCGAAGAGCGGTTCGGTGATATCCGCCGGCGAGGTCACGTCGGTGATCTGGAACGAACGGTTCCCGCCGATCGATTTCGGCCATCCGTGGGAGGGGTAGGGGTCCTTGGAGGTGTCCGGGTCGACGTAGTCCCGGTAGGGTCTGTCCATATAGCCCGCGACCTGCCGACGGACGTCCTCGTTGTACGTGATGTGGACGTCGGCGTCGACGACGTGGCTGTTCTTCACTGGATCGGCACTGGCTTCGAGGAACCGTGCCATGTCTTCCGTTTCGGCCATGACAGAGTATAACAACCAATTCGGTATAAATATTGCCGCGGTTCGGAGTATATTTATATCGCCGTTCGTCCGAGTGAGCGTATGGATCACGACGGAGCACGCGTGCCGCTTTTGGAACAGGCCGATCTGCCGGAGGAGTACCGGTATCTACTCGGCGAGGACGCCCTCGGCGAGTTGAACCTCTTTCGATCGATGGGACACGCCCCGCGGGCGATGCAGGCGTACATGCGGTACGGGACCGCGCTGTGGAACGTCGGCGAGTTGTCGACGCGCGAGCGCGAACTGGCGATTTTGACGATCGCCCGGACGGTTCGGGCGCCCTACGAGTGGCACCAACACGTCGAACTCGGACGGGAGGCGGGGATCTCGACGGACGAGATCGCGGCGATCGCCCGCGGTGACGATTCGGTCTTCCCCGAGCGAGAGCAGGCGATCACCCGATACGCCGCTGCGGTCGCGACGGGAACGGTGATCGATCCACTCTTCGAGGCCGCCGTCGAGGTGACCGACGTCGAGACCGTGGTCGGAATGACGCTTCTGGCCGGTCACTATCTGATGACCGCGCGGGTGCTCGACGCCCTGTCGGTTCCGATCGACGGCGGCGAGTTCGCCGGCTGGGTACCGGACGGGGGGTAGGCGGACGCCGTCTCGAAACCCCCGTCACTTACCGCGAGGCGTACGGCGAATGGACAGCAGTTATATCCGACCGCGGCGAACGTTCGGTATGGTTCTCGACCCGTTTCTCGACTCTGCGGTCCTCCGGGGGTTGTTCTGGGCGCTGCTCGGCGTGCTCTTTTGGGCCGCCGGCTTCCCCATCGCCTACTACGTCTGGAAGCGGTATCGAAGTGAGGAATAATTATATGGCTGTACACCGTTCGGTGCAGTAAGGAATGGCATCCGACTCCCTCAAACTGTACACCGGGATCTACGTGGCGTTGCTCGCGCTTGCGGCTTCCAAGTGGCTGTTCTTCAACATCCCCTTCTTCGGGTACTGGGAAGCCTTCGCCGGGACGATGCTGTCGGCGGTCCTGAAGACGGGACTGATCGTCGGCTACTACCAGCACCTCCGCTCGGAGAACCGCTCTCTGACGTGGCTGATGGCACTGAGCCTCGCGCTCGTCATGCTGCTCATGGCCGCCGCGAGTTTCTCGATCACGTAGTCGATGTCGATCTCCGCCCTCGGTCGCCGCCCCTCCGTTTCGCTTCGGCGACTCGGGTGGATCG
>CAZWZX010000205.1:0-4608 GCA_964638655.1 uncultured Natronomonas sp. | reverse complement strand
GGAGGTGGTTGTCGAGAACCGGGCCGTCGTACATACACGGCGGTTCGCCGGCCAGCATGAAAACGACACCGCTCTCGGGTCGGAAAGCGCTATACGATATTCACGACGCCGACGCTTTCGAGCAACAGCCAGCCGACGAAGACGCCGTAGAGGGCCAACATCGCGACCGCCTCGCGGTCGGTGATCTCCATCCCGGTCCGGGCGAAGCCGAAGAGGATGACCGTCGCGACGACGAGAAACGCCATCATCGGAACCGCGGCGGCGAACGAGACCGGCGTCGCGCCCGCGACGATGACGCCGGCCGGAACCGCGACGAGCAGATCGAAGACGTTGCTCCCGAGGACGTTACCGAGCGAGACGGCCGGTTCGTCGATGCGGGCCGCCGCCACGCTTATAAGGGCGTCGGGGAGACTCGTCGCGGCGGCGACCACCGTGAGACCCCACAGAAACGAGGGCGTCCCGAAGGCGTCCCCGAGACCGATCGCGGCGAAGACGAGGCCTTCGACGCCGGCGATAATGAGTGCGACGCCGCCGATGAGAACTCCCCACTCGACGAGGAGCGACCGTCTCGGCAGCGAGACGCCGGTCACGTCGGCGTCGCTCACGTCGAGGTACTGGACGAAAACGTAGAGCCCATACAACAGCAAAAGCGAGACCGCGAGCGGGCGAGTGATCGTCCCTTCCAGGTTCGATCCCTCGACGGGGTAGTAGATGACCGCGAGCGCGAAGATCAAAAAGAGCGCAGCGACCGAGAGCATGTAGAACTGCGCCTCTTTATAAACCACGTCCCGACCCGTATCGAGGGTCCCCTCCGACAGAAGCGCCGAAAGCGACGGGATAACGAGAATGTTGAACACCGCCGACCCGACGATGACGCCGACGCCGAGTTCGAACTCGCCGTACCTGACGGTCGCGATGATCGTGCTCGCGATCTCGGGCGCCGAGGAGCCGACCGCCGCGAGGATCGCCCCCTGGATCAGCCGCGGGAGTCCGTAGTGTTTCGCCAGTCGCGTCGACGCGCGTTCGAGCGCGGAGGAGCCGACCCAGACGACGGCGGTCCCCACGACTCCGATCCCCAGCAGTAACCCGATTCCGGTCATATCATTCGAGCGTGATTTCGTGGTGGGCGGCGTTCCGGAGCGCGTCCGAACGGCCGTGGACACCGGGCGCGACCGCGACCGTCCGGAGACCCCGCTCGGCGGCGGTCTCGAGGACGGGTTTGAAGTCGGTGTCCCGCGAGACGACGACGACGGTATCGATCCGTCCGGCGACGGCCGCCTCGACCGCCTCGACGGCGAGTTTGACGTCGACGTCACCGCTCGTCGTCACGACCTCGAAGCCGCGGGCTTCCGCGGCCTGGATCAGCCCGCTACCGGCGTTCTCGTCGACGTAGACCCGGGCGATCGCGACGGTCCCCTCTTCGCGGGCGAGCGCCCGGAGTTCGTCGAGGTCGACGTCGAACTCCTCCCTGAAGACGTTCGGTCCGTCGACGAAGACGCCGACGCGCGTGCCGCGACCGGAGAGCCGGTCGAACAGTCCCATGGACGGTGTCCGGGCGCACCCGACAAATAAATACTTACTTCGGGGGGACGCAGGGGGACTATGTCACTCCGATCGCCGCCTCTCGGCGCCGAACACGCCGACGCGGGCGCGAAAATGACCGACTTCGGCGGCTGGGAGATGCCCGTCGAGTTCGACTCGATCCGAACGGAACACGAGGCCGTCCGCGAGGGCGTCGGCAAGTTCGACGTCTCGCATATGGGCGAAATCGAGGTCTCCGGCCCCGACGCGACGGAACTGTTGAACCGGTTGACGACGAACGACGTCGCCGAACTCGAGGGGGGCGACGCGCAGTACTCGACGATCCCCGACGAGGAGGGCGTCATGCTTGACGACACCGTCGTCTACCGACTTCCCGAAGGAAGCTCTACGGAGGCCGACTATCTCTTCGTTCCGAACGCGGGCCACGACACCGAGATGTACGATCGGTGGGTCGACCACGCCGACCGGTGGGGACTCGACGCGACCGTCGAGAACGTGACCGAGTCCTACGGGATGATCGCGGTTCAGGGACCGCAAGCGATCGAACTGCTGGGAGGGCTCTGTGAGGATCCCGGATCGGTGTCGCGGTTCACCGTCGCCCCCCGACGGATCGCCGGCGTCGAATGTCTCCTCGCTCGGACGGGCTACACCGGCGAGGACGGCGTCGAACTCCTCTTCGATGCCGAGGAGTCGGCCGCCGTCTGGTCGGCACTCGAGTGTCAGCCCTGCGGACTCGGCGCCCGCGATACCCTCCGGCTCGAGGCCGGCTTTTTGCTCTCCGGGCAGGACTTCGATCCCGAATCGAACCCCCGCAATCCCTACGAGGCGGGGATCGGGTTCGCCGTCGACCTCGGGACCGAGTTCGTCGGCCGGGGGTCACTCGCCGCGGTCGACGAAGCCGGCCCCGACGAGCGGCTCGTCGGCTTCCGACTCGAGGATCGTGGTGTCGCCCGTCACGGTTACGGGATCGAGATCGACGGCGAGACGGTCGGCACCGTCACGAGCGGGACGATGAGCCCGACGCTCGGTGAGGCGATCGGGCTCGGATACGTGCCCGCCGCCCGTGCCGAACCGGGAACCGAACTGGGCATCGTCGTTCGGGGCGAAACGAAACGGGCCGTGGTCGAAGAACTCCCGTTCTACTGATCGTTCGGGCTGTCGTGCTCTCTGATCTCGAAGCGGGCGCCGATGTCGCCGGTGATTTCGGTATAGATCGCGTACAGTTCGGGCATCTCTGCTCGCGGGTTAATGAGCGCGAACTCGCCGACGAACTCGCGGACCCCGTCGTCCGTCTGTCGGCTCACCTGTCGGCGTACCCGACCGGCTTCGAGGAGTTCCCGGGTCAGTTCCTCGCCGGAGTGTGACGCCGTCTCCGGAACGACGAACGTATCGAGGTTCTCGCCGAGGATCGTCTCGGAGTCGTATCCGAACGCCTCTTCGAACGCCGGGTTGACCTGTCGGACGACCGGTGTTTCGGCATCGTAGACCGCCCGGACGACGGCGACGGGGATGTTCTCGAACAGCGTTTTGAACCGGTCTCGCTCGCGCTGGAGCGTTCGCTTTCGCTTTTCGCGTTCGGTGACGTCGCGGAACTGTGAGAAGACTGCGACGACCTCGCCGGCGTCGTCGGTGACGATTCGGTTGTGCCACTCACAAGAGATTCGTTCGCCGTCCTTACGGACGTTTTCGTTGATGTTGTGGTAGCCGCCGGATCCCGCCGCGAGCGCGTCAGTGACTGAATCGACGTTCTCGTAGCTCTCTTCGGCGACGATCTTTTCCCAGGAGTGTCCCCGCAGTTCCGCTTCGGTGTAGCCGAGGATCTCCTCGCCGGTGTCGTTCAATCGGACGATCTCGAAGTTCTCGTCGTACTCTATGACGCCGAGTGGCGACTGCTCGATGAAGAGCGAAAGTCGCTTTTGACTCGCCTTCAGCGCTCGCTTCGAGCGGTACTGTTCGACCGCGTTGCGGACGCGGTTCGCGAGAACGGTGTACTGGTCGGTCCCGCTTCCCTTCTGGAGATAATCGGTGACGCCGGCCGAAACGGCGTCGCTCGCGATCTCTTCGCTTCCCTGTCCGGTAAAGAGGACGAACGGCAGATCCGGATGGGTTCTCCGAACGTGGTCGAGAAATTCCAGCCCGTTCATCCCCGGCATATCGTAATCACTGACGATCCCGTCGAACCCCGATTCGAGCCGTTCGAGACCCTCCTCGGCGCTCGTTGCGGTTTCGACGGTGAAAGCCCCGTCCTCGCGCTCGAGGAACGTCGCCGCGAGGTCGACGAACGCCGGTTCGTCATCGACGTGCAGCAGCCGGATCGCCCCGTCCATGGAGAGCCACATTCACCCCGGCGATATAATACATGGTGTCAGTATCGCAACCGAAGTCGATAACCCTACAATCCCCACCGCAGATACGGTAGATATGAGCTTCGAGATACCGGAGGACTGTCGGTACCTGGAGACGCACGAGTGGGCGCGCAAGGAAGGAGAGACGGTACGGGTCGGGATCACCGACTTCGCCCAGGACGAACTCGGCGATATCGTCTTCGTCGAGTTGCCGGCGACCGGAGACGGGGTCGACCGGGGCGAGGAGTTCGGCGTGATCGAATCCATCAAGGCGGTCTCGGACCTCTATGCGCCGATCTCCGGCGAGGTGGTCGCTGTCAACGACGACCTGTTCGACGCGCCCGAACTCGTCAACGAGGATCCCTTCGGCGAGGGCTGGATGCTCGAGGTCGAACCGGCAGAGGAAAGCGATCTCGAATCGCTCCTCTCGCCGTCGGAGTACGACGAACAGACGGCCTGATTCCGGTCGGGGTTGGCCCCTTCGACTACCGGGGCACAAACACATAAGACGCGGCCGGCCCTATATCGAGTTGGCAAATGGTCGATCCGACCCAGCTTGCGGAAAGTAAATCGATACACCGGCAGACTGGGAAGACCTTTTATTATGCGACCAGGCTGCTGCCCGAACGTGTGCGCCGCCCGACGTACGTGCTGTATGCCTTCTTCCGGATCGCCGACGAGGTCGTCGATAACCCGAACGGCCTGTCGCCCGCGGAACAAC
>CAZWZX010000204.1:0-4748 GCA_964638655.1 uncultured Natronomonas sp. | reverse complement strand
GAGTATCTCCCCTCGGCCGTGGCCGTCAACAAGGTCGATCTCATCGATCCGAGCTACGTCGATACCGTAAAGGAGAACCTCAGGGCACACGACATCGATCCCGAGCAAGCCGTTTTCATAAGCGCGGAGGACGGGCGCGGCCTCGACTCGCTGAAGGAGACGATCTGGGACGATCTCGGCCTGATCCGCATTTATATGGACAAGCCCGGCCGTGGGATCGACCGCGAGGAGCCGCTCATCCTGACCGAGAGCGAAAACACCGTCGAGGACGCCCTCGAGAAGCTCGGCGGCAGCTTCGAAGAGCGGTTCCGGTTCGCCCGCGTCACCGGCCCGTCGGCGAAACACGACGAACAGCAGGTCGGCCGGGATCACGAACTCGAGGACGAAGACGTTCTCCGGATCGTCGCCCGGAAGTGACCGGACCGATCCCTCCCCGGCGGCTGTGCGATCGGCGCGTCACCGACGATAAGACATATACCCGTCGTAGCGCATGCTTCCACTAATGGCCCTTCCGGCGCAGTCGCTTTCGGAGATCTCGGTGTTACCGTACACCGATGTCCTCGCGTGGGTCGTGATGGCGGTCTTCGTCGCCGGCGTGATCGCACACCGGCGCGACGATCTCCACCTCGCGCGCCGTTTGACCGCCGCCGCCTGGGGACTCTTCGCGCTCTTTTGGTTCCTTTTGATACAGCATTTCGCATTCGTCCACCGCAGCGCGATCCAGACGGCCCTCGTCGTCTTCGCCGTCCCGTCGTGTCTCTACGTCGGCTGGCGGATCCTCGGCGGCCGCGACTCGCTTTTGACGCTCTCGCGGGCGATCGCCTTTATGACGATAATCTATCTCCCCTTCGAGACGTCGGCGCTGGCCCGCGGCTTTCTGATCGAGACGGTCGCCTCCCAGACGGCCTTCGCGATCGATCTGTTCGGCCTCGGCGACGGCGTCGAGTTCATCGAGGACCCGGCGGATGACTCGACGCTCATGAACACGTTCTGGTTCGCCGAAACGGGACAGGCCTCCCGCGTCGTCTTCGAGTGCACCGGCATCGGCGCGATGGCGATCTTCGGCGGCCTCATCGCCGCGGTCGACGCGCCCCGTCGGAAGAAGCTGATCGCGGCGGCCGTCTCGATCGCGATCATCTGGGTGCTCAACATCGCCCGGAACGTCTTCATCGCGCTGGCCAACGGCTATCAGTGGTTCGCGATCGAGTGGCTCGAAGGGCCCGTCATGTTCCTGTTCGGGCTCTCGGAAGTCTCTCGGGTATCGTTCTTCGTCGCCGACCGGATCCTCGCGCAGGGGCTTGCGGTCTTCGCGCTCGCCGCACTCGCCTGGTACGTCTCGCGGTGGGTACCGGAACTGCTCGACATCGGCGAGGAGTTGCTCTCCGTGCTGTTGGGCCGGGACGTCCGGCTTCGGAGCCCCGACGTGGCCCCCGACGGGGGTGAGCCGGAGCCGTGACGGACGACGAGCCGACCGACGAGGAGCCGGACGACCCCCGTTCGAAGGGCGCCGACGGAGTCACCAGACGGCGGCTCCTCCTCGGCGGCGGGGGGGCCATCGCCGCCGTCGGAGGCGGCCGGGCGGCGTACAACACCGTTCTCGGCTACGGCCACTTCGGGATGGGAACCAACCTCCGCGAACAGGAGCTGGAACCGCTCGTCACCGACCGGCTTTCGATGACGTACGACGAGCGGATCGAGGGAACGCGGGTGCGTTTTGAGGACTCGATAGTCGTCGACAGCGAGGAAGAGACCTGGTTTTCGCTCGATGCGGATCGATCCGACGTGGCGGCGTCCGACGGCTCGATCGGAGCCGACGGCCGACTCGAGGCGCTTTTCGCCGATCTCTCCGCGTTCGATCGGGGCGAGTGCACCTTCGAGTTCTCACAGCCGGAGGAGTTCTTCGAACGAGTCGGGAAGGCGAACGCCCGCCCGGAGATCGTCGCCGCGATCCGCAGCGCTCGGGATCGGACCACCGATCCCGACGTCGTCGAGCGCTTTGCCGAGGCCGATCCGACCGACGTTTCCGAACTCGTCGACGGCCTCGTCGAGGGGTTCCGGAGGCACACCAGCTACGACGTCCCCAGATATCTCGCCGGATCGATCGAGGACAACGTCGTCTTCGGCGCCCACGACCTCCGGGGGTACTTCGAGGACGACGTCGGTTTCGAATCCCTGATCGAGACCGACGGGACCGGGATCTTCTGTTGGGAACTGGTCTTCCGTTCGATCGAGGCGTTACACGCCGTTTCGCCGTCCGAGCAGACGGTTCCGGTCGCGGCCTGTTACGTGAGCGATCGCCGACACAAACACGCCTACACGGGCGTCATCAGCGCGATCCGCGAGGACGGCGAACTTCGGTTCCCGATGACGTTTCTCGATTACACCTACTCGACGCTGTACGACGACCTCCGGTTGACGTCGATCCGCGGCGAGGGGCTCGCGGCGTACGACACCGGCCACCGGGCCGACGAGATCTACTACTGGTAGCTCTCGAAGGGGATCAGACGGGATCCGGAAGCGTCCCTTCGGGCGCCCCGGCGAGTCGCGAGAGCGCGTCGTGTTCGATGACGTGGAGGTCGCCCGGAACGACGAGGAGATGCAGCGGATCCCCGAACGACTGATCGGCGAGTGCCGACAGCCGATCGGCGGAGACGACCGGACCTGGACCGCCGGCGCGGGCGACGGCGACGCCGACGGCGTCGAGTTCGTCGGCCAGAAGCTTCGCCGCGTAATCGGCACTCATATACTCCTCGTGTTCCGGATCCCGACCCGTCGGGCCGATACCGACCTTGATATCCAGATAGACGAGCGTATGCAGGCCGCGCTCCCGGTTTGCCGCGATCGTCTCGAGGACGCTTTTCGGGACCCCGTCGCCGCCGTGAGCGTACGGAAACGGCAGGGTGGTCGCCTTCCCGAAGCGGTAGTTCTGCAACCCCGTCAGCGAGGCGGCCGCCGAACCGGCCGTCGTCCCGTGGACGATCCGGGTTTCGATCCCACGCTCGTCGGCCCGGAGCCGCAGGTCGACGTGCGTCGTCGAGATCATCGTATCGCCGGCCGTGAGAAAGACGACATTCCCGCTTTCGGCGGCCTCGAGGATCGGTTCCGGACGCTCTTCGACCCCTCTTCGGTCCCGGAGTTCGATCTCGATGCCGTGGTAACGCTCGAGCGCCTCGGCGGTCGCACCAGCCAACTTGCTCGTGTAGAACTCCGCGAAGACCCGATCGGCCTCGGCGACGGCGTCGCGCCCCTCGACGGTGATCGATCGCTCGTCGTAGAGTCCCAGGCCAACGAAGGTAAGCATACCCTCGTTCGGCCGGCCGCGGACAAAAGCGTCCTGTTCCGGTGCTCGCTTCGAGAACCGCTCTCTCCACGGCGGAACGTTACACTTACCGCCGCCGCTCGCCGACGGTTCGGTATGTCGGTCCGCTGTGTCCGAACTGCCCGCGAGAACGGCGAGGCAGTCCGAAAGCGCCTCGCCGAGCGCGGGGCGCTCTCGGGCGACCACGAGATCGTCGTCGAGGACGGCGAGATATATCTCCCGCTCGATCCGGCGGTCGATCCCGAGGCGCTCGGGTCCGACCTCGAGATCGTCGAGCGATCCGTCGAGCGCCGCGAAACCCAGACGTTCCCCGAGGATATCCTGGGGTTCGAACCCTCCTACGAGCGGCTCGGCGAGATCGTCATCATCGACGAGGACGACGGTGAACGGGCCCGGACGATCGCCGAGGCGATCCGGGAGTCGGATCTGCCCGCCCGGACGGTGGTCAACCGGGCCTCACCGATCGAGGGCGAGCTCCGGGTTCGACGGTGGGACGTCCTCGTCGGTGAGAACACCGAAACCGTCCACCGCGAGTACGGCTGTGCGTTCGAACTCGACATCGCTGAGGTGTACTTCTCGCCGCGGCTCGCGACCGAACGGCACCGTGTCGTCGAATCCGTCGGCGCCGGCGAGCACTTCTTCGATATGTTCGCCGGCGTCGGTCCCTTCGTGATCCCGGCGGCGAAACGCGGCGCCGACTGCGTCGGCGTCGATCTCAATCCGGTCGCGGTCGAGTATCTCCGCCGGAACGCCGAGCGAAACGGCGTCGCCGATCGCGTGACCGCGCTCCACGCCGACGTCCGGGAGGTCCCGGGTTATGAGGGGTGGGCCGACCGGATCGTGATGAACCTCCCCCACAGCGCCGACGAGTTCCTCGAGACGGCTGTCGATCTCGCCGGCGACGACTGCGTGCTCCATTACTACGACATCCAGCCCGACAGCGATCCGTTCGGGCCGGGAGAGACGGCCATCAGGGCGGTCGCCGAACCCGAATACGACGTCGCAGTCGAGACCCGCCACGAGGTCCGTTCGTACGCGCCCCACGAGCTGAACGTCTGTCTGGACGTCCGATTGATTCGATAGCCCGCCGGGAGAGTTCGCAACCCTTATGCCGATTATCCTCCCAACTATGAACGCGAGCGCCGGAGTAGCTCAGCTGGCAGAGCGAATCCTTCGTAAGGATTAGGTCGAGGGTTCAAATCCCTCCTCCGGCTTTCTGCTGCGAACGAACGTGAGCAGCGAAAGCCACGACCGAGGGATTTGAATCAGGGAGGGGCTTGCTCCGACCGTGGTTCAGAATCCCTCCTCCGGCTTGTTTAAAAAGGGTTACAAGCCATCTTCGCCCGAAATGTGGGAAATATCGAATCTGTCTGTTTTATACGATGAACAGGCGCAATACCACGGCCTTCAGGCCGTGGATACGCGCCGT
>CAZWZX010000203.1:0-4804 GCA_964638655.1 uncultured Natronomonas sp. | reverse complement strand
ACGACGAACACTCGAATCTCCCCCGGAAGTGGAAGGTCGCCGTCACCGGCGACACGCGCGGCTCCGGTCAGGCCGAAATCAACGATCTCGGCTTCGAACCGGCGACGAAAGAGATCGACACCGACGAGCGAAGCTCGTCGAGCGATCGGAGTTCGAAGAATTCTGATAACGGCGAGATGACGAAGGGGTTCAACGTCACCGTCGGCGGCGGACTCGCTCGCAAAGAGCCCCGATTCGCCCGCAATATCGACGTCTTCGTCACCGAAGACGAGGTCGCCGACGTGGCCGGCGGGATCTCCGCGCTGTTCCGCGATCACGGCGACCGCGAGGACCGCTTCAGTGCCCGAATCAAGTTCCTCGTCGACGAGTGGGGCCCCGAAGAGCTCCGACGCGTCCTACAGGAGGACTACGTCGACTTCGAGCTCCGTTCGGCCGGCGAGGGGCTCCGCGATCAGTACACGTACAACTCGGGGCGATCGGACGAGATCGGCGATTACGTCGGCGTCCACGAGCAAAACGACGGCAACTACTTCGTCGGACTGTCGGTTCTCGTCGGCCGGATGGGCGCCGAGGACGTCATCGAACTCGCCGATCTCGCCGAGGCGTACGGCTCGGAGCTGATCGGGCTCACCCAGCGACAGAACGTCATCGTCGCCGACATCGACGAGGCGGACCTCGATGAGTTCCTCTCGGAGGACCTCCTCGAGTATTACCAGCCCGATCCGCATCCGTTCCTCCGCGGCTCGATCGCCTGTACCGGTACCGAGTACTGCTCGCTGTCGATCGTCGAAACGAAAAACCGGATGGTCCGGTACGCCCGGTGGCTGAAGGACAACGTCGAGGTCCCCGACGGGGTCTCGGATTTCCATATCCACCTGTCGGGCTGTACCGCTTCCTGTGCGCAGCCACAGATCGCCGATATCTCCCTGCGCGGGATGAAGACACGCAAGGACGGCGAACCCGTCGAGGCGTTCGACATCGGACTGGGTGGCGGTCTGGGGGAGAACCCCCAGTTCGCCGACTGGGTCGAGATGCGCGTCGCCGCAGACGAGGTCCCCGGCTACATCCGCAACCTGCTCGGAATCTACGAGAACGAGCGAAACCAGGGGGAATCGTTCCGCGAGTTCATCGCTCGCCACGGGGAAGACGAACTGACGGGACTCGCCGCCCCCGAGGAGACGTCATACGAGGACCCGTATCTCGGCAACACGAAGATGACGTGGTACCCCTACGCCGAGGAGACGGATATGGACGCTTCACCGTCGCCCGCGGACGACTGAGACCGTCCGTTGAACCGAACCAGCCGATCTCGATCGTTTGAGAAACAGCGGTGACCGATCAGACATCCCAGCTAGCAGGCTTCGGGACTTCTCCCACGAGTGAAGTCCTGTCTTTTACCCATAAGTTCACCGAGACCCGAACAGACGTTTCAGACGCTGTCGGACCCGATCTGTACTCGATGGGTCGAGATGAGGAGCGATTCAGGCGGTGATATCGGCGGTGGGGAGTTGCTGAATGCGGATAAACGGGACCGACAAATTCCTCCGCGTGAACGCGGAGGAGGAGGTCAATTTGTGTAACGTACCGATCATAGTAAGGTACCCTGTTGAAATTGGCGTGTGGCGTAGTATACAAAAAGCGTTTACCGTACTACTGACGTACCTCCCCAAATATACCGTTCGAAGGCAAGTATATGCTAGGAACACTCCCTACACCGGCGGTCGGACCGTTCGTCATCGGTACGATGATCGACGCTGCCGTCGAGCTGCTGGATGGGATCATGCTCACGTATCTCCAGTTTCATCTGCTATTCACGCTACCGGTACTGGCGATCCTGTGGTATCTCGCCCCGTCGTACGCTCCGGTTCGGCAGCGGCGAGCTACGACCGGACTGGTTATCCTGATCGTCATCGCGTTCGTCTACACGATACCGTGGGGAAGCTATATGATTCGGACGGGGGTCTGGTGGTACGGCGAGAGCGCGGTCGTCTGGCGCGCACTCTACATCCCTCTCGGCGAGTACATGTTCTTCGTAATTCAGACGCTGTTGGTGGGGTTTTATCTCCACTGGCGGGGGTTCGACCCCACCTACCGAAGCGGTGACTTCGCGGTTGGACCCGCAATCGCCGGTGTCGTCGTCGGGATCGGAATGCTCGTCGGCGGGATCTATCTCGTCACGCTCGGGGATTCGTTTCTGTATCTGGGTGGACTGATCGCCTGGGTCGGCCCCATCGTGGTGATCCAGTGGGCGGTCGGGGCCGGCTATCTGGTTCGGGAGTATCGACCGTGGATCGAGGCCACGATCGTCCCGTCGCTGTATCTGTGGGTGATCGACCGCATCGCCATCGGAATGGGGACGTGGGTCATCTCCGAGCAGTACACGACCGGGCTGCTGGTTCCGCTCTTGGGGCTACCGATCGAAGAGGCGCTGTTTTTCGTCTCGGCGGGCGTGATGACGGTCACCGGGCTTGTCCTTTGGGAGTGGGTGCTCGATTACAACGACAAAACCGGCGTACTCGAAGCGTACATTCACGAGCGATTGCGACCCGGTTGGTTGACCGTCGAGCCAGAGTGAAACGGATCACTTGCTTCGACGTCCGGCGGTCCCGCAAACTACCGCTGAAACCTATCACCGGCGGAGGGGTTCAACGACGCCTTTTATTTTCGAACGATCAGATATCCGGCCAGCGCGACGCCGATAGCAGGGAAGACGGCCAAGACGGCGAACAGAAGCCCCGTCCCGCCGTAGGTGAGCGCGACCCCCGCGATCGACGCCCCGAGGGCTCCGATACCGAACACGCCGAGATAGGTGTAGCCGAAGGAGAGCCCGTGGATGTCCGCCGCCGCGTACTTGCCGATAAGCGCCTGATGAACCGGCGCCTCCATGAAGACGAAAAAGCCGATCGCGGCACAGATGAGAAGCGTCGCGGCGAGTCCGAGTTCGACGACGAACGGGAACGAAAGCCCGATCAGAACCAAAACCCCGAACACGCCCGCGATCACCCACTCCGGCGATCGGAGATCGCTCAGCCGACCCCCCGCGTACTGTCCCGCCCCGCCGATCAACAGCAGGCCGGCGTAGACGTACTGGCTCGACTCGACGGTTTCGCCGGCCACCTCCACGGCACCGAAGACGGGAAGTCCGGCGAGAATGTCCGGGAGGAAGGTGAAGACGCCCCGATAGAACACGCCGGCGACCATCGTGATGAAGAACACGGCGATGAACCCGCCGACGAACAGCAGCTTGGTCTGCTCGAAGAACTTCGAGAGCCCTCCGAGCCGGTCGGCGATGTCCGTCGTTTCGTCCGCGTCGACCCCGTCCCGTTCGTCGAACTCGAGCCTGTAGGCGATCGCGACTCCGGCCAACGCCGGAAGGATGAGCGCTATCGAGACGAGCCGCCAATCGAGGGCGGTAAGCAGTATCACGGCGAACAGCGGTCCGATCGCCGTGCCGACGTTCCCCGCGACGCCGTGGTAGGCCAGGACCGTCCCGCGGCTCTGTGCGCCGCGGGTGATCAACGAGAGTCCGGCCGGATGGTAGAGACTCGCCGCCGCACCCCACACGACGAGCGCCGCGGTGAGCAGCCAGACGTTCGGGGCGAGCCCGATCAGGACGAACCCGCCCGCCATTCCCAGCATCGATAGGACGACGAGGCGTTTCGAGCCGTACCGATCGGCGAGTGCGCCGCTGGGAAGCGCTCCGACGCCGATCAACCCGTAACCGACCGCGACGACCGTTCCGATGACCGCCGGCGAGACGTCGAAGGCGTCCAGCCAGACGACGACAAAAAGCGGGATCACCATCTCGTAGACGTGAAACGTCCCGTGGCCGATCATCGTAAACAGCGTAATCGTCCGGTCGTTGTCCTCCATTACACACTCCATGAGAGAGAAACGACAAGCCTCTTCCCCCTCTCATGGGAGGGTGTCCAGTCCGGCGGGTCGGATCACCGGGGATCGACGTCGGCGAGCAGCTTGGACTCGGCCTTTCGGAGGTGTTCCAGAAACGTCGCCTTCGAGATATCGAGTTCCGCCGCCAACTCCCCTGCCGTCGTTTCTCGGGGATACTCGTAGTAGCCGCGTGAACGGGCCAGTCCGAACGCGTCGCGTTGACGCGGTGAGAGCCCTTCGCCGGGAAGCGTGGCTCTCAGTTGCCCGGTCGGCGCCGCCCCGGTGTCGCCGGCCACCGAGGCGATCCGCACGAGCTCGATGTCGGCGTCGTACTCCCGTTCGATCCGTTCGATCCGCCGCCCGGCGGTCTCGCGATTGGCCCGGATCAAAAGCGATCGGCGTTCGCGCCCGTTCTCGTGTCTGGTCGGTCCGTAGTGGACGAACCCGCGGTCGGTAAAGCCCTCCCTGATGCTCGGTCCGGGGTCGAAACCCACGAGCACGCTTCGGGTCGTCGAGCCTCGCTGGACGGCTCCCGCCGATCCCCGGTCGAGGACCTCGATCGACCCGGTCAACGGCGACTCCCCGATCGTCGACGTCAACGCATCGAGCGTCTCACGGGAGGGGCCGTACAGCGTGACGACACCGATCGTCCCCTCGCCGGTCGCCGTCGTCGTGTGGGTATATAATCCCCCGTCGGCCTCCCGTGTCGTTTCGAGCGTCCAGCACGAGGGGTGCCAGATATCGACAGTTAGATGGAGGAGTTCGCACTCGGCCGTGCTCATACTTCTCGATCGGTGGGGTTCCACATAGACGTTCCCTTCCGGTAACCGCTCGGGGCCACTCGTGGGATATTCCGAACCTATCTAATGCAGCGAGAGAATCCCGTCGTTCACGACGGGCGTGAATCGCGTCA
>CAZWZX010000202.1:0-4816 GCA_964638655.1 uncultured Natronomonas sp. | reverse complement strand
CGGAACTACCGGTTAGCGGTGTGAGGACGACCTTCCTCGTTTCTTCAACGTCGACACGGTACCCGGCCATGGTGAACGAAACGCGTGTGTTCGAAAAGCCCCCGTTCACCTCGAACAGGCGATCGAGCGCGCACGGATCGACGTAATCGTACAGTCGGACGTCGAGATCGATCGGGTCGACACACTTCGCGTCGGCGATCCCCCGTACTACTACCTCACTCACTGATTCGTTCGCGGTCGGACGATAAACCGTCTTACACTGAGTCATCTTTGCTCTACTACCCTCCAGTAGCGATGGGATAATGCTGGTTATGGCTAACCTGATAACACTCGTGGATCAGTGACACTATACAGTTAGCGTCCCGCCTCTTCGAAGATCCATTCGAAAAGCTTCCGTTCTCCCACCCGGAGGTGACGGCTCAGAGTCGGCTGTGAGATGTCGAGTCTGTCCGCGAGTTCTTGGCCGGAGCAGTTCCGCGGCCAATCGAAGTATCCACTGAGGTACGCTGTCCGGAGCACCTGTCGCTGTCGGTCGGTCAGTTTCCCCTCGGCTGTGGCCCGGGTACCCCCAGGAGTCCGGTCGGCGACGTCACGTTCCCGTCGCGCGAGGAGTCTTGCCTCCCGATACCGTTCCTCGAGACGTTCGATGAACTTCCGGACGTCAACCCCTGCCGAAAGGAGAACCGTCGCGACGGCTCTCTCGCCATCGGCGTCGACCTCGATCGAGATCGTTCGGGCCCCCTCGTCGACGAGGGTCTGAGCCACCGTCCTGCCGGAGACGACGGCCTCGAAGAGTCCGCTTCCCTCCTCCGTGATCGCAGTCAACGACTCGACGCGAGTTAGCTCGGCGCCGCACTCGGAAACGGATGACGCCGGAACCGTCCCGTCCGCCGCGGCGACGGTAAAAAACAGCCGCGTCACGTCCCCAGCCTCGGGAACCACCCCTTCACAGACGATCTGGGCACCGATCCGTTCCGCGATCTGTCCCAGCGGGCTCACCGGGATCGACAGCGAAACCTCCAACTCCATGACGGTCGTGGCCGATCGGCGCTGGCGTGACTCGACTTCCTGGATGGCGTTGGCGATCGTTTCGCCGAGCTCGGAGAACACGGACTGGAGCATCTCCCCGAACGCAGACTGCTCGGCTCCGTAGACGGTCAACACGCCGTAGGTAAAATCGTCGTGTTTGAGCGGGACGCTGAGAACCGACCGGAAGTCCTTCGCGACCGCTTTCGCCCGCCAGTTTTCGCTCTGAAGACCGTCGGCGATCGACGGAACGACCGTCATCGTTTCGTCTCGGGCCGTTCGAACCGCGGGAGGGCCCCCCGCATCGACCATCGACTGAGAAACGGAGTCGAGGTAGCTCGGTTCGGCGCCCGCCCAGGCTCGGCGCTCGAGTTTTTCCACCCCGACGCGGCCGATCCATGCGAACGAGATCCACTTCGACGCCGCGAGCTGATCGCAGACCGCCTGTTCGATCTCCGTACAGGTGTCGGCGTCGACCAGCACCCGATCGATACGTCGGATGATGGCGTTGACCTCTTCGAGTTGTCTGAGCCGACTGTTCCGCTCTCGGAGTTCGTCGTCGCGGTTCCGGAGCGTCTGCTCGCGGTCGACGCGCTCGAGTGCCGCGACGGCGTTGGCCGCCAACAGATCGAGCACTTCGAGGGTGTCGGCGTCGTGCTCGCCGACGCCGCCGTCGGTTGCCACGTACAGAACGCCGTACTCTCCAAGCGGGAGACAGATACCACCGTCCGCCGCGCTGTCTCCGAACGGATGGTCCTCGGCTCCGACGGGCATTCGTTCGTTTTCGATGAAGCTCTGCCAGAGCGGCCCGTTCCCGGCCTCGATTGCCGAATCGGTGTCGGCTCTGTCGGTGACGCCACCGGAGACCGAGATCGGGCACAGCGCGTGTTCAGTCGTGTCGAAACGATAAATAGCCGCACCGGTGATATCGAGGACTTCCGTCGCCGAATCGACGACGAGCTCGCTGACCTTCGAGGTGGTCTGGGCTTCGATGAGTTCGCGGGTTGAGTCATGCAGCGCTGTGAGGGTGCGTTCGAAGCGTCTTCGGTTCGAGATGTCACGCAGGACTCCGACCTGTCTGTACTGGCCGTTGTCCATCGAATACGTCGAGAATCGGGTCTCGACGGGGAGCGTCTCGCCGTCCGCAGTCTCTATTTCGGTCGTGAGCGTGGCCGCCTCTCGTTTGCCTGCCAACAACGCCTGGCTCAACTCCGTCGCCCGCACGATAGTTGACTCGTCGGCGAGCACCGTTGCGCTCGCGCCCACGAGTTCCTCCTCGTCGTAGCCCGTCATCGATCCGATGGCGTTGTTGACAGTTTCGATGGTGAACGATTCATCGAGCGTGTAGACGCCGTCCTCGATGGTCTCTACGATGCGTTCGTACTGTTCGAGGATCTGTTCGCGTTCGTGGCGAGCGGTTACATCGCGAACGGTTCCGACGATGAACGTTCGGTCGTCCAGACGCTGACGGTCGAACGTCGATTCGACCCACAGGTCGTCACCGGTTTTTTTGACCCCACGACAGGCGACGTACTCGCCCGCGCCCGCCCCACAGTTTTCCTCGATCGCGTCCGGAGAAATGTCGGGAAACAGCGTTCGTAGCTGTTCGTTCACGAGATCCGATAGCTCCCACCCGAAGAGCTCTCCGAGATCGTCGTTTCCGGCCATGATTCTCCCCGACTCGGTCACGACGATCACCGGATCGGGAACCGTCTCGATGAACTGTCCGAAGAGCTGTGATTCCGGTTCGGATCTCCCGTCCCTATCCGAGGGGAACTCGGTACCTTCCCGACCCTCCCGCAGAGAATCAAATAACCTGCCCATACCGAGTATCCATTGCACCCACACGAAAGCTTGATTGGGATTTATTTACCGGCTACTCTCCTCTTAGGGCCACTTTTGCTAGGGGGTCTCTCCGGACAGAACACTCCGGTATCCGTTTCGGTACCTGTTTGGTACTAACTACCAGCCGTCCGGTGAATCGTACTGATTATATATGCTTTCGACATATCACAAATCATGGTTTTACGGACGGAGCGCCGTCGGATCGGGTCCGGAGTTTCGGGGGCCGACGACGTGCTCGACGGCGGGCTGTTGGAGAGATCGGCGACACTCGTCAGAGGGGCTCCCGGCGCCGGAAAGACGATCTTCGGACTGCAGTACGTCACGACGACCCGCGATCCGGACGCCACGAACCTGTATATCAATCTCGGCGAGCCGTCGGCGTACCTCCGGGAGACCGCCGACGGGTTCGGGTTGTCCACCGATTCGGTCAGATTCCTCGATCTCTCCCCGTCGGGCGATCAGTTCCGAACGGACGGTACCTACGATCTGTTCCGTTCCGAGGAGATCGAAACACCCTCGCTCGTGGAATCGATCCGCGACGAGATCGAGGCGATCGATCCCGAGCGGGTCGTGATCGATCCGGTGACCGAACTCAGGCATCTCACGTCCGACGAGAGACAGTTCCGGATCCGGGTGTTGAGCCTCCTCGATTTCCTCAAGGAAGTCGGCGCGACCGTGCTGTTGACGTCGCAGGCTTCCGATTCGATCGCCGACGACGATCTCCAGTTCCTCGTCGACTCGGTGCTCGATCTGGATCTCTGCGAGGAGCGCCGGACGCTTTCGGTCTCGAAATTCCGCGGCTCCGACGCACGCCGGGGACGGCATACCGTGACGATCGATGCCGAGGGAATGTGCGTGTGGCCACAGTTGGATCCGACCCGACACCGACGGGAGGGGTCCATCGGGACGCTCTCGTCGGGCGTCCCGGAGCTAGATGCGCTTTTGGGCGGCGGGGTCACGACCGGAACGATCACGTTCCTGAGCGGTCCGACCGGCGTCGGAAAGACGACCACCGGCCTGCACTTCATGAAGGAAGCGGCGAGTCACGGCGACCGGTCGGTTCTCTACAGCTTCGAGGAGGCCCGGCGGACGATGCTCGATCGGGCCGACGCGATCGGGATCCCCGCCCGGGAGATGATCGCGGACGGAACGCTCGTGATCGAGGAGATCGCTCCGGACGAACTCACGATCGACGAGTTCACCCGGCGGATCCGAACCGAGGTCGAAGACGAGGCCGCCGACATCGTCATGATCGACGGGATCAGCGGCTTCGAACGGACGTTTCGGGGGGTCGACGACGATCCCGCACGACATCTGATGAAGATCGGGCGCTATCTCCGGAACATGAACGTGACCGGGCTGGTAACCAACGAGGTCCACGGGATCACCGGCGAGTTCCGGGCCACCGAACAGAACGTGAGTCACCTCGCGGACAGCATCGTCGTGCTCCGACACGTCGAGTACAGGGGCGAACTCCGGAAGGTGATCGGCGTGCTCAAACGACGTACGGGCGATTTCGAGCGCGGACTCCGAACTTTCGAGATCACCGAGAACGGACTGGACCTCGGCGAACGGCTCACGGACCTTCGGGGCATTCTGACGGGGACACCGGAGTGGTGAAACGAATGCGACCGAACGCGATCCACAGACCTGAGGACATACGATAATGTCGGACGAACCGGCAACGATCTATCCGCTCGTTTCCGATCCCGGGAACCGGCGGGTGCTCCGCGAGTGGCTCTCCGATCACGACTCGTATTCGATCGCCGACGAGGAAAAGCCCGTGACGGCGGACGGGTTCGATCTCTGTATCGTCGACGCCGAGGGGATGGAGGTGAACCGTGAGAAACTACTCGAGCTCAAATCCGATGCTCGACCCGTCCTCTTGCCGGTCTTGCTGTTACTCGCGGAGACGCAGGCGAGCATCATCGAAGCCGATCGGGGC
>CAZWZX010000201.1:0-4817 GCA_964638655.1 uncultured Natronomonas sp. | reverse complement strand
AGCTCTCCGTCCGGGATCTGATGGGCACGTTCACCGAGTTCTACGAGCAGTTCGGGATCACCGACCTGGAGTTCAAACCGCATTACAACCCCTACACCGAGCCGAGCTTCGAGCTGTTCGGCAAACACCCCGAGACCGGCGAGCTAATCGAGATCGGCAACTCCGGGATATTCCGGGAAGAGGTGCTCTCTCCGCTCGGCGTCGACTGCGACGTGATGGCGTGGGGACTCGCCCTCGAGCGACTGCTGATGTTGATGTACGGCTTCGAGGACATCCGCGACGTCCACGGGACGCTGTGTGATCTCGAGCTGCTCCGGAACGTGGAGGTGGTGCAGTAATGCCCGTCGTCGACGTCGACCCCGAGGAACTCAGAGCGCTCGCCGGCGCCGAGGAAAAGAGCGGCGACGAGCTGAAATCCGACCTATTCGCGCTCGGGCTCGAGTTCGAAGGCGAGACCGACGACGGCGAGTTCGAACTCGAGTTCGCCCCCGACCGGCTCGACCGGCTCTCCGTCGAGGGGATCGCCCGCTCGCTCCGGTACCAGTACGGCCACGACCGGGGCGTCTACGTCCCGTCGACGAACGACGCCGAGTGGGTCATCGAGGTCGACGAATCGGTCCCCGAAGAACGGCCCTACGTGACGGGGGCGATCGTTCGCGGGCTGGATCTCGACGGGCGCCGACTGGAGTCGCTCATCCAGCTCCAGGAGAAACTCCACGCGACGATGGGCCGCGAGCGAGCGAAGGGTGCGATCGGCGTCCACGACTTGGCGATGCTGAAAGGCCGGGTCGGCGACGCAGCCGACGGCTCCGGCCGGAAGACGATCACGTATCGCGGCGTCGATCCCGACGGCGACCGGTTCGTTCCCCTCGACGACGACAGCGACCGGACGCCACAGGAGGTCCTCGAGCGCCATCCGGTCGGCGATACCTACCGTCACCTCGTCGAGGATCTCGATCGCTACCCCGCGATCTACGACGACATCGGGCTGTTTTCGTTCCCGCCGGTCATCAACGGCAAGCGAACCGAGGTCGACGAGGGTTCGCGCGATCTGTTCATCGAGATGACGGGGACCGACCAGTGGACGATCGACCGGATGCTCACGATCGTCTGCTATGCACTCGAGGCCCGCGGCGGACAGATCGAGGACGTCGAGGTCCGGTATGGGGATCGAGAACTCCTCCGTCCGGAGCTTTCGACGGACACCAAACGGCTCACTCACGAGCGGATCGAACGGACCCTCGGCGTCGACCTCGCCGGGACCGAGGTCGTCGATCTGCTCGAACGGGCCGGCCTCGGCGCCGACCCCGGAGACGATGCCGGCGACGATCACGGTCGGGACCGTTCGACAACCACCGGAAGCGACGTCGAGATCGAGCCCGTCCCGACGCGAACCGACGGACCCGATACCGATCCGGCGGCTTCGCCCGGCGCCGCCGATACCCCGTCCGCGTCCCCGAGCGATCTCGACGCCGACGACGGGCTCGGCTACGAGGTCGAGATCCCGCCGTATCGCGTCGACGTGCTCCATCCCATGGACCTCGTCGACGACATCGGCCGCGCGTACGGGTTCAACGATCTCGAGCCGAGATATCCCGACGTCTCGACGGTCGGCGGGCGGAACGACACCTCCCGACTGGAGGATACGACCCGAAACGTCCTCGTCGGGCTCGGCTTCGAGGACCTGTTGAACTTCCATCTGGAGGACGAGGCGACGCTTTTCGATCGCATGTCGCTGTCGCCGGACGACGACGCGCTCGGGGCCCGCCAGCCGCCGACGATCACCGAACCCTACAGCGAGGCGTACACGGTCGTCCGGACGTGGGCGCTGCCGTCGTTGCTGTCGGTCTTAGAGAACAACACCCACCGATCCTACCCACAGGATCTCGCCGAGATCGGCCACGTGGCGGCCGTCGACCCCGAGGAGGCAACCGGGGTCGTCGAACACCGCTCGGTCGCCGGCGTCCTCGCCCGAACCGGCGCGTCCTACGAGGACGCGAAGGCCCGCGTCTCGGCGATCGCCCGCGCGTTCGGCGTCGATCTCGAGACGCCGGCGACGACCCATCCGACGTTCGTCCCGGGCCGGACCGCCGAGATCGTCCTCGATGGCGAGTCCGTCGGCGTCATCGGCGAGATTCACCCGCGCGTGCTCGTCGAACACGACCTCGAACTGCCGGTGGCTGCCTTCGAGTTCCGGCTGGACGGGCTCGCCGACTGATCGTCGAGCGGTTACTCGAGATCGGCGCCGACCGCCTCGGAAACAGATCCGAAGCCGTCCCGCTCTAGAAGCTCCAAAAGGCCGCGGTTGATGTCTCTCGCGACCGTCGGGCCTTCGTAGACGAGGCCGGTGTACAGCTGAACGAGACTCGCGCCGTTGCGGATCTTCTCGTAGGCGCCCGCCGCGTCGCTCACTCCGCCGACCCCCACGATCGGTTTCTCCGTCCGTTCGGCGAGAAACCGCACTATCTCCGTCGCCTCGTCCTCGATCGGTTTCCCGGAAAGTCCACCCGACTCCCCGACGTGTTCGCCCCGCAGCGTGTCCGGGCGATCGGTCGTGGTGTTCGTGGCGATCACGCCGTCCAGATCGAGCGTCTCGACGACCGCGAGCGCCTCCTCGATCGCCGCTTCGGTGAGGTTCGGCGACAGTTTGACCAGCAGTGGGTCGGCCCCGGCGTCCTTCAGCGTCCCGAGGATCGACTCCAGTCGATCGCGCTGTTGTAACTCCCGCAGTCCGGGCGTGTTCGGCGAGGAGACGTTGACGACGAAGTAATCGCCGCTCTCGGCGACCCGTTCGTAGGTGTAACGATAGTCCGACTCGGCCTCCCCGTTCGGTGTGGCCTTCGATTTCCCGATGTTGACGCCGATCGGAACGCGGGCCTCGAGTTCGTCCAGTCTGTCCCCGACGACGTCGGCGCCGTCGTTGTTGAACCCCATCCGGTTTATGAGCGCCTCGTCGTCCGTGAGCCTGAACAGTCTGGGTCGGGGGTTGCCGGCCTGTGGATCGGCCGTCACGGCGCCGATCTCGACGTGTCCGAACCCGAGCGCGGTCAGGGCGTTCGAGATCTCCGCGTTCTTGTCGAAGCCCGCGGCGACGCCGACCGGGTTCGGAAACGACTGTCCGAAGGCCTCGACCCGGAGCCGTGAGTCGACGACCGTACACGCGTCGGCGAGGAATCGTTCGGCCGGCGTCGATTGGACCGCTCCGAGGGCGCGATGGCCCAGCCCGTGTGCCGTCTCGGCGTCGACACTGAACGCGAGCGGTTTGAGACGATCGTAAAACGTCATTACCGGAGTGGGTGGCCGGACGCTGTTAAACACCCCGATTCCCGCATCACTGACCGGTCAGATCCGGTTTCTGTCCCCTTTCAGAAGTCGTGTTCGACGTCGTCGGAGTCGGCCTTCTGGATGATTATTTTCCCGTCCCGAACGCGGACGAACACCTCGTCGCCGATATCCATCCCGGCGACGGCGAGTTCGTCCTCGTGAAGGTTCACGTGGACGTTGTGATACTCACCGTCTTCGTCTTTTGCGCCACTCGGACTGAGCTTTTTTTTGCGCACCATCGCGTTGTGTTGGACCGTTCACCACACGAGATACATAAGTGTACCGTGCGAGTTCCGCTCCTGAAGCGCGCGTGAGGCGTATTTTCCCCGGCTTCGTCGCTCTATCGGGCGATATACCGTACTCTGTCCCGGTTTTTTCGGCCCAACCCTGATATCCTTTATAAATTTCCCCCTCCGTTCCCCCGGTTTTGGGATATATTTATAATCTTCTATGTGCTGGGTTCACACGGAGGAGAGAAACCATGGCACGTGACGACGATGACAAGCGAAACTTCGCACTTCGAGAGAGCGGCGACGAGACCAGCGTCTTCTCGGGGCGGACCCCGAGACAGGCGGCGCTGAAAGCCGCTCGTCGGATCGATCCGGCTGAAAGTGAGGATGCGGCCGACGAGACCGAGCTCCGACTCCGCGAGAAAGGGACGAAGAAAGTCCACATCTACGACGGCTGGGCGTGGGAGGAGACGGCTCCCGAGGACAGCCCCGACTGGATGCCCGAAGAGATCACCGAGGCTAACGTTTCGAAACAGGGGATCGAACACCTCGAGGAGATCTGACGCGGGCGCCGCCCATCGGAACGGCTAAACTCTCGCCGCCGTTACCGCCGGTGCGCGGTAACTCACCCGGCCCGACTCTGCGTGCACGCGCGTGGGATGACGGATCCGACTTCCAACCGCGCAATATTTCCTGAACTGTAGTGGCTACTGGAAGTCGATGCGTATCTGATCGCACTACGGCCGCGTGATCGGTGTGTGAACCGCTCCGGTCGGTACCACACGCGCCTTGGGCCCCCGCTTTGGCTTTCGCTCCCGTTTTCGTTCGACGCTTTCGCCGGTCGTTGGTGTCCGATACGGCGAAAATTACCAAATCATGTACATATTCCGCCCTACGCTGTCGCGCTTCGCGCGCGAAGGATCAAAGCAGAACGTTCTCGGGCGGACAGTCCCGATGTCACCTCCGCCCGACCGATCGGACGTCCCTATCCACGGGGTGTGATCACATGGGATCATACCCATGAAACCGCGTGACGTAGCGGGTTTATTTCGACGGCCTTAATACGTACACCCCCATCGAATGGAATGCGAAGGACGCGGGACGCAACGTCCCGGCGGGATGGCCCTCGTGGCCGTCTCGTCTCGGCGCCGCTTCACACGCGGCCCTCGGAATTGAGTTTCGAACGCGGTCGGGTCCGCCCGATCCGTTCGGCGTTCGACTCCGACGGGCTTAAGTGCGATACGGTGTTCGAGCTCAAATACG
>CAZWZX010000200.1:0-4825 GCA_964638655.1 uncultured Natronomonas sp. | reverse complement strand
CGCGTTTTACACTCCGCTCTCCCCTTGATGGTCTTCTGAGGCATGGGAAGCGAGGAAGTGGCCAGCGAGGCCATCTCCGCCGGCGTCACCGATTACATGCAGAAAGGGACGGGAACGGACCAGTACGAACTGCTCGCCAACCGCGTCCGGAACGTCGTCGAACGGTACCGGACCAGACAGCAGTTCTGGCAGGCGCTATCGTGGTATCAGCGTCTGGTCGAACAGGATCTGGCCGGCGTTTTCATAGTCCAAAACGGCGAGTTCGTCTACGTCAACGAGCGGTTCGCCGACATCTTCGGTTACACACAGAGCGAACTCGTCGGTGTCTCTCCGGACTCGATCGCCGACGACGTGGCGGCCGATCGAACGTTCGGGGAATGTCTCGAGATGGAGGAGGAAACGACGGAAACGTTCCAACACGAGTTCACCGGCGTGCGCGTCGACGGGGAACGGATCGATCTCGAAGTCCACGGCGGGTCGATCCAGTATAGGGGCTCGCCCGGCTGTATCGGCGTCCTCTGGAACAGGCCCGACGACGATTGAGAGCCGGCCGACGTCCGCCTTTTCCGAGCCGGCTTCGAGTTACGCCTCGAGTGCCCCCTCGTCGACGTCGACCACCGGCTCCTCTCGATCGAAGCCGCGGACCAATCCGAGCGCGACGGCGATCGTGCGGAGTTCGACGGCGCCAATATCGTTGAACGTCCGGAGGTCCTCGTTGGCGACCGAGAGCCGCTCGTTGGCCCGATCCCCGTCGCCGACGTCGGCCGCGCTGGAGGCGTCGACCATCGCCGCGGTAAAGCGCTCGGCGGCGGCCGTCCGATCGTCGAGCCGGTCCAGACCCGCCCGGAGGTTCTCGAGTGCGACGGTCTCCACGCGGGGATGATCGACGAACGCCGCCGTCTCTTCGATCGCCGTCCGGACGAGTTCACGAGCTCCGGCGAACTCGTCGTTGGCGGCGCCGAACGTCGATTCGGCCGCCTCGTACCGTCCCCCGTTCCAGCTTTCGACACCCAGATCGAACAGCCGCGTCCCGTCGTTCGAACGTTCCTGTGCGACGAGGACGCGCTCCCAGATCCCGATCCGAGTTTCGTACAGCGGGATCCGATCCTCCGGGCGGTTCGACATGATCTCTCTGGGTTCGGCGTCGTGATACAGCCCGAGGACGTGGCCGATCTCGTGTTTGGTCGTGATCCGGATCTTCCCGAACGGCCGGTTCGCGGCGACCACGTGCGCGGTCAATCCGTCCGGGACCCGACGACCCGGTGTGATGAGCGGCGCGCATCCCAACACGCGCTCGCTGTACCCCTCGACGTTGCGACACGGCTCGGGGGTGTCGGTGTAGGCGATCGTCATCCGGGGATCGTCCTCGACGACTTCGAACTCGATCCCGAAGTCGACGTACTGTTCGGCGTGTTCTTCCCAGTACTCTAATGCCTCTCGAGCGTTCCGCTCGACGTCGTGGTCCGTTTCGCTCCGGTTGTCGATCCGGACGGACACCGTTTCGTCGGCGAAGGGGTGTCGAGGTTCGGTCTCGGCCGGTCCGCGTCCGGTCGCACAGCCGGCAAGCAGGGGCGTACAGCCCGCACACGCACAGAGCAGCTCACGCCGTTTCATCAGTTAATACTTCATTACCATGCTGCGTACATCAACTCACCGGCGGGACGGATCGGTGGGGACGAGCCGTTCGCCGCTCCGCACAGGAGGACCCGTCGTCCCGAACTGCCGATCTCAGTACGCGGTAAATCGATCCGTATCGAGATAGTTGTGTGCGACCGTGATCGCCTGATCGGCGTGCAGCGGATTGGGGCCGAGCGAGACGCGCTCGTCGGCGCGGTCCGCGAGCAGTTCCGTCTCCGCGTCGGTGAACTCGCGGTGGTCCGAGAGCACGAAAATCGACGACTCGGGCGGATCGAGATCGACTACCGGGTCGCCGTCGCCGTGTAATTGCACGATCGTCCCATCTTCTGACCCCTCGAGGACTGACTCGAGACCGCCTCGTCGTATCGAGACGCCGGGGGAGGCCGTGGCCGCCATCTCGCCGATCACCTCCGTCCGCGTCTCGAGGGCGTTGCGGATCAACGCCGCGGTCGAGCGCTCGTCGGGGTTGAGCCGTCGAAGCGTCGACCCCTCGAATCGAATCACGTAGCCGTCGACGACGAGAGACACCCGAACGTCCGCCCGGATATCGTGGGAGAGAAGCAACGCGCTCGTGACACACCGACTGAGGAGATCGAGCCGTCCGGTTCCGGGGAGGTCATCGAGGCTGATCTCGGCGTCGGCCGACAGCTCGTGGGCGAGGACTACGAACTGTCGCATCTACCAGGTCAACCCCTCGTAGGTGATCCCCTCACGGCGCGAGATTATCCGTCGGCCGTCGACGACGACCGGATCGGCCATCGCGTCGAACTCCGAGTCGAGTTCGGCGAACTCCGGCCAGTCGGTGACGACGGCGGCGCCCTCGGCACCGTCCAGCGCCCCCCGAGCCGAGTCGGCGTACTCGATCTCCGGGAACGTATCCGCCATCGCCTCGGCCGCACGCGGGTCGTAGGCGACGACGTCGGCTCCCCGATCGAGCAACCCCTCGATGACCGGTTTCGCCCGTGAGCCACGGATATCGTCCGTCCCCGGTTTGAACGCGAGTCCCAGCACCGCGATTCGGGTGCCGTCGGGATCGACGTGCGTCTCGAGGAGTTCGAGCAACCGCTCGGGCTGGTAGTCGTTCAGTTCGATCGTCGCATCGACCATGAGTGGGTCGTAATCCGCCGATTCGGCGGCTGCCCTGAGTGCGGCGGTGTCTTTCGGAAAACAGTTGTGGACGACGAGACCGTCGGTCGTTACGAACGTATGCGTATCGGCGACCTCGAGCGAGTAGACGTCCGCTTCGGACTCGCTCACGTCGATTTGGTTTACCGGAACTGTCGTGTATTTCCCGCCATCGGTGTAGCCGATCGGCTCGATATCGACCTCGTATCCCTCGAGCCGTCTATCGATTCGATCGCGTTCCGGAGGGAGAAACAGCTCTTTCAGGGCGGCAATCTGTGCTTTCGAACTCACACGGAGGAAATGAGCAGGTCGCGTGGATTTACCCGACTGTGAAGTTTTGTAGCTCGGTACGATGTCGAGACTGTGCAACAGGAACTGCATTCCCTGAATCAACGCCTCGCTCACCGATCCGTAATCGTATACGACGGCGTTCGAGTGGCTCGTATACTCGACGTATCCATCGCCACGGAACAGTCCGGAAAGGAGCGCTTTCCGGTCGGTTTCGGACCCCTGATACGCGAGATCCGGAATCGCCGCCGAGTACGAGCCGGTCCCACAGCCGAGTTCCTCAAGTAACGCCGCCAGAACCCGGCTCGATACTTCGATCTGCGTCGATGTCTCCTTCGTGTGCGTCCGGTAGCGAACGCCGAGCGAATCGAGATACGATTCGACGTCTCGGACGTAATCGGTTTCTTCGGATGGGTGAAAGCTCAGGAGGATACGCCGCCGAGTCGTCCTTCCGTGGCCCGATTCGTCGTCGCTGATACAGCCTTCGCTGAGGTAGTACCCGATAAATCGCCAGAACGACTCGTCGGCTGGAACGGTCGCCGGAACGTACGTCTGGCCACCACCTCGGGTCGTGTACAGGCTACAGTCCGAACGATCGATCGGCAGTTCGTTTTCGAACTCGAGGAACGCATCGAGGACGAGGTAGTTACTTCGGACGAAATCGTGGATCTTGTCGTAACTGAACCGTCGGTTGTACGTTTCGAGCGCCTCCCGGAGTTCCGCTTCGACATCCGCCAGTTCGAAGGAGGGTTTGAGATAGACGGTTCCGTTGTCGAACGCCCGTGATCCGTCGATAATGTCGATGAGATCGAACGCCTCGACAGGGGCTTCGGGGATGCCGGACAGCACCGGAATTTCGGCGCCGATTTCGAGTTCGTCGGCCCTGGTGACGAGCTGTTCGTCCTCGGCGACTGTCACCATCGGATGATCCGCCGTGACCGTCACCTCTTTGTTCATCCTCGTCTCGACTGTGTACAGCGTTCCGTCGTACGGCCGACGAGTCGCAGCCAGAACCGGTTTGAATTCGGCCGTCCCGTCGTCGTAGCTGAGTACTGAGACGTCCTCGATCGAACCACCGTCGACGTATCGGTCGAAAAAGTCGGCGAGCTTCAACAGTTTCGTTCCCCCGTCATCCTTCGCCAGAACGCGTTGATCGCCCGTGAGGCACGAACCCCCCCAACCGACCCCCGATCGGAGGAACTCGCCGCCGATCCGGGAGTCGAGACCGATGGCGTCGGCGACCTCATAGGCGTCGACGCCGAACTCCTTGCAGACGTTCCCGATATCGTTGATGAGGCTGATCTTCGCCGCCAGAAAGGTGTTGTTCGCGTATTTGATCATCGCGGCCTCTCGGCGGCCGGTCTCGACGACCGGCACCTCCCAGTCGCTGACGAGCGGATCGTAGAGTTCGGCCAACAGATCCAGCGCCCGCTCGTCGCCGTCGGTTCCGAGGACGATCTTGTCGGGGCTCATGAAGTCCTCGACGGCGCTGCCCTCCCGGAGAAACTCGGGGTTGACGGCGACGCCGAATCCCTCACCTTCGGTCTTTCCGGCGGCGGCCTCGAGCGCCGGGACGAGTTCCGTTTCGATCACGTCCGGCAGCACCGTCGACTTGACGACGACGAGATGGTAGCTATCTTTCCCGGCGATCGCCCGGCCGACGTCCTCGGCGGCCGCCAGAAGCGCCGACGCGTCGATCGAGCCGTCCTCGGGGGCCGGCGGGCCCACGGCGAGCAACGTTAGGTCTGTTGCGGTCGCGGCGCCGTGCTCCGTG
>CAZWZX010000199.1:0-4840 GCA_964638655.1 uncultured Natronomonas sp. | reverse complement strand
CGCTCCCGTCGTCGCGAACGGTAATAATAAAAGTCGTGCGGTCCGCTTCGAATGCCTCCGTCTCCACGTTTCCGAACCCTCCGTCGGTGGCCTCGGCGTCGACGGGCGCGACGCCAGCGACAAGGCCGATACAGAGCAGACACAGCAGTACCGCCACAGAAATTATGCGGGGCGAATTTCCGCCCGATACGCTCATCAGTGTCCGGACTCACGCTCGCCACAGCATAAAAACTCCCGTCTCGGGATCGGGTTTTATGTGCGACGTCACCGACGTCAGTGTATGCCCTCCGACCACTCCCGTCAGGACGACGGTTCGGCTTCGGGCGATCGAACCCCCGAGTCCGATCAACACACCACGGAAGCGGCTGACCGCTCATCTGGGATCCCCAGAGGCACCCAGACCGATGTCGACCGCGCGCCGAACACGCTCTTGAACGCTCTTATCGGGGCGGTCGTTACAGTCGTCACGACGTTCTTTCTCCCGCTATCGCCCGTTCTCGGCGGTGCAGTCGCGGGTTACTTGGAGGGGGCAAGCGCCGGGAGCGGCCTCAAAGTCGGGGCGCTTTCGGGGGCGATCGCGCTCGTTCCGCTGCTCGTTATCGTCCCGCTCGGACTCGTCCTCTTTATTTTCGAGCCGATCGCGGCCCTCAGCGTCCTCGTAATCGCCACCGTTGTAATCGGCTTTCTCGCGGTATACACCGTCGGATTCAGCGCACTCGGCGGCCTTCTCGGCGTGTATCTATACGGGGAATTCGGATCGAAAGGGGTCTGAAAACGCCGAGGGCGATCCGATCCGGATAGATCGGTCACGAAACGCGTCGGCTCACCCATCCCCGTCCGAGAGCCGGTCGGCGACCGCACGCTGAAGCTGTCGACGCACGTCGTGGTTGCGATCGGAATCCGTTTCGATCTCGAGAACCTGTGTCCCGTCGCTTCCGAGTGAGTCGGTGTACAGCTCGCGGAATCGATCTCGATCCTCGGTCCGGGCGAACTCGAGGCCGTACAGATCCGCCGAGTGTTCGAAATCGAGCCCGTGTGGCGTCCGGAACCACGGCTCGAAGCTGTCGTGGGCTTCGATCGGCAGGAGATGGAAGATGCCGCCGCCGTCGTTGTTGAGACAGACGATCGTCGCGTCGACGTCCGCGCGGGCGATCGCGAGCAGTCCGTTCATGTCGTGGTAGTACGCCAGATCCCCGACGGTGAGAACGAGCGGATCGTCGGTTCCGTACCCGACGCCGAGCGCGCTCGAGGTGATCCCGTCGATACCGGACGCACCGCGGTTCCCATAGACGGAGATCGACGCCGATCGCGGCCGACCGAACCGATCGAGATCCCGGACCGGCATCGAGTTCGAGACGAAAACCGTCGACGGATCCGGGGCCAGACGAACGACGTCGGCGATGACTCCACCCTCGGGTGGCTCCCTCCCGTCGACGAACGACCAGTACGCCCGCTCGGCTTCGATGAGTCTGTCTGCATACGGGTCCGGATCCCGATCGATAGCCGAGGCGAGATCGGTCGCGAGTCGGGTCTCGTCGGCGACGACGAGATCACTCGCGGTGAACGTCGCCTCCCGCCACCCGCCCGCCGGATCGACGAGAAACTGTCTCCCGCCGGCCGAGCGGAGATAGTTACGGAGCGGTTTCGACGTCGGCGACGCGCCGAACCGGACGACGACGTCCGGCGTCGTCTCGAGCGCTGAAACGTACCCGTCGTAGCCGCCGCAGACGTCGATCGCCTCAGCGTGTGGGCCGAACCGATGTCCCGACAGCGGGTCGGCGACGACGGGAAAGCCGCTGGCTCGCGACAGATCGCGTAACGCATTCCTCGCCGGAGCCGGTCGATCCGTCGGGCCGCAGACGATGAGCCCGCGCTCGGCGGTTCGGATCGCCTCGACGAGCGCACACCGGTCCGACGCCGAAAGTCGGGAAGTCCCACGGACCGTCTCGACGTACGGCCCCTTCCGACCGGCGGTCGCCGGCCGCGTCGGCGTTTCGAACCCCTCCGGGAGCGTTCCATCGGGGACCCCTTCGGGAACGTCGTCGGGGCCGGCGTTCGGTTCGAGCGGTTTCCGAAACGGGACGTCGAGATGGACCGCTCCGGCGTTCGGTCCGCGGGCCGTCTCGACCGCCCGCGAGAGCGCGGTCCGGAGCGATCGAAGCTTCCGGTCGGCCGCTTCGGGCTCCGGGAGCTTCCGATACCGACGAACCGAGTCGCCGTAGAACTTCTCCTGATCGATCGTCTGATTGGCGCCGCTGTCGGTCAACTCGGGGGGTCGATCAGCCGTCAGGAGGACCATCGGAACGCGGGCGGCATCGGCCTCGATAACCGCCGGATGGAAGTTCCCAAGCGCCGTCCCGGAGGTGCAGACGAGCGGTGCGGGACGTCCGGTCCGTTTTCCGTATCCGAGCGCGAAGAAGGCGGCCGAACGCTCGTCGAGCAACGAGATGGCTTCGATGTCGGCGTGCGCCGAGATGGCCACCGTCAGCGGCGTCGAACGACTTCCCGGCGCCAAAACGGCAGTCTCGACGCCCGCCTTCGCGAGTTCGTCGGCGATGATCCGTCCCCACAGCGTGTTGACGTTCCCTTCGGACATGGATCAGGATAGCTCGTCGAGGATCGGCCGGTATTTCAGCTGGACTTCGTCCCACTCGCGGTCGGGGTCGGAGTCTTCGACGATCCCGACGCCCGCGAACAGCGTCGCGACGTCGCCGCGTGCGATGGCGGATCTGAGCGCGACCGCGAAGGAGCCGTATCCGGCGGCGTCGAACCAGCCGACCGGGGCAGCATACCAGCCCCGCTCGAACGGTTCGGTGTCCCGGATGGTCGCGAGCGCGCGAGCGGGCGGGAGGCCGCCGACGGCGGGGGTCGGGTGGAGTGCTTCGACGAGCGTCAACACGTGTTCGTCGGTCTCGAGCTCGGCGGTGATCGGCGTCTCGATATGTTGGACGGTCGCGAGCCGCCGGATCCGCCGCGCCCCGGCCCGGATCGACGCCGCATGGGGTTCGAGCTGTTCGCGGACGGCGCCGACGACGAGTTCGTGCTCGTGGCTGTTCTTCTCGTCGGCCAGCAGTTCCTCGGCGAGCCACTCGTCCTCTTCGGGCGTTTCGCCACGGCCGGTCGTCCCGGCGAGCGCGCCGGTCTCGACAGTCCGGCCCCGAAGCCCGACGAGTCGCTCCGGCGTCGCACCGAAAAAGCCGCCGGAGCCGTCATCGGGCTCCAGAAGAAAGCGATAGCAGTCTGGATACGTCTCCCCGAGGCGCGTCAACGCGTCGGGGATCGAAAGCGGGCCCGAAAGGGACACTCGAAGCGCCTGCGCGAGAACTACCTTCCGGAGTTCGCCGGCGGCGATCCGATCGGTCGCCGCGGTGACGCTGTCTCGCCACTCGGCTTTCGAAGTCGTTCTGCTCCGGGCGTCGATACCCGGAGGTCCCTCGACCGCGTCGGCGACCGGGAGGTCCCGTAGTCGTCGGCGAGCGTCGTCGAGTCTGCCCTCGACCGTCGAAGCGTCCGTGTCGACGGCATTGACGGTCAGCCACGCGTCGTCGTCGGTGTAGGTCACCTGCGTTCGCGGCAGGACGAACTTCGCGCCGGGATAGCCGGTCCACGGGTCGGTTCCGGTGTGTTCGTCGTGAAAGGAGAAGCCGCCGAAAAGGCGCGGCCGAGCGGCGAGCGCGCCGGCGTGAACGTCGCCGGTCGAGAACAGATCGTCGGCCGCGGCCCGCACGGCCTTGAACCGATCGGCTCCCTCGGCACGGAGCGTCTCCGCCGCGCCGCTGCCGACGACCGTCGATTCCCCGGGTGCTGCCCAGAACGTTCGAGGGGAATCACCGGCCGCGAGGACGGCACGGGGCGGTGGTGCGTCCGACAGCTGGATCGTCCGACTGACTACCCCCACGGACCTCGGGGTCACCTCGTCGCTCCGCAACGATTCCATTACCGTTCGTTCGGGCCCCACCGTCTTAGGTTACGTGTTCGGCGACGGGGAAAAGCGCCTTACAGCTTCGATTCGGCGTCTTCCGCGAGCTCTTCCATCCGCTTTCCGATCCGGCCGGCGTCGGAGAACTCGTCTTCTGCCATGACGTCCGCCAGCGCGTTTCCGAGCACGAAGACGGCGTGTTTGTGTTCGCTCTTCGATTTGTGGACGTCGTCGGGGGTCACGTCCAGTTCGTCGTAAGGGTCGAACACCGAGCCGTCGATGTCGTCCATCCCGCGGAAATGCTCCATGATCGACACCATCTTGGCGTGTAACTCAAGCAGCTCCTCTTTGTGCATGTCGGTAAATAAAACAACTGGCTGCTTAACGTTTGTGCGATAGGGAGCCGCATACGCCGCTATTCGACCGATCGTATCCAGGAGGGCTCGACGCGATGGCCGTCCGGCGTACCGGGACCGACGGACGGCGAGAGCCGGACCGCTAGAAGACGTACTCGTCGTCGTGGCCCATCATGCCGTCCTCCTCGAACCCGGCTGGCTCGTCGTCCTCCATCGGCCCGCTCGTCTTGTAAGCCCGGAGCCCGGTCGAAAGCAGCTCTTCGATCGCCTCCTCTCGGTTTACGAACTCGCCCTCCTCGACGAGTTGTGCGATCTGCATCTCGAGATGCTCCGGAACGGTGAGTTGTACCTTCGGCATCGGAACAGTTCGGCTTTCGGGGATGGGGTATTTAATACTATCGGGGCTTTTTCGCCGGGATGAAAATAGAAACCGGGAGAATGTAAGTATTACTTCCCGATAAAAAGCGATGAATTTGTTATATAGTAAATAATTTTTTCGGGTGCGGATTTTATCGGCTGTCAAGGCGAATACCCCGAGGTCGTACGGAAATCAAAGATTTCCGTG
>CAZWZX010000198.1:0-4869 GCA_964638655.1 uncultured Natronomonas sp. | reverse complement strand
GCTCGACGTGTTCGACCGCTCCCGTGATTTCGGTGACGACGGGCCGTTCCGTCGCGAACTCGAGCGACCACGGATGGATGATCCCCTGAGCCGAGCCGCTCATCACCGCCCGAACCTCGGCGCCCCGTCGTCGGAGTTCGTGGGCCAACTCGACTGTCTTGACCGCCGCGATGGATCCCGAAACGCCCAACACGACGTTTGTGCCCGCGAGCATCGGCGGAGCTTCGACGCGGCAATATAAAAACCATCGTGGCTTGCCCGGTCGGGCTACCCGGTTTCGATTCGCAGGTCCACCTCGCGTGTCTCGCCCTCGAGGTCAGTCACGACGCGTCTGACGATCCGTTCGGCCTCGGTCCTGATCTTCGGCTTGATCCGCTCTATGACCCACCCGAGGGAGACGAACCGCGGCAGATCGACGATCCCGTCGTCGGCCGAGCCGGGCGCGTACTCGACGACGAGCGTGACCTCCGTTTCCGGTCGCCCGCCCCGATCGGCGGTGTCCGAGTCCTCGGCCGCGGACGCCGTCTCGACTGGCTCGATGAGCCACCGACCGGCGGCGTCGATGTCCTTTATCAGACGCCACTCGATCCGGCGGGGCGGATCGACCTCGACGACCTCCGAACGGGTCGTATACCGCAGCTTCCACCAGGCGAACCCGAGTTCGTACTCCGTCCCGGGACCGCCGTCGCCGAACTGTCTGACGGAGCGGAGATGCTCGGAGTAACTCGCATACCCGCGGAACTCGAGGAGGAACTCGTAAACCGCTTCCGGAGGCAAGTAGACGGTCGTACTCACTTCGACCCTGTTCACACGTTTCGATTGGACGGAAACGCCCTAAGCGTTCCCCCCGCGGCCCTCCGGTCGGGGTGGTGTCGCTACGCGCCGTGGCCGGGGACGGTGACCGTGACGACGGTCCCGCTCGGATCGTTGCCGTCGATCGAAACGTGACCGCCCATCCGGGTGATCAGCCAGTTCACCGTCCACAGCCCGATGCCACTCCCGTGCAACAGGGGTGACTCTTCGCCGTTACGGAGGACTTCCCGCTCCATTTCCGGGATCCCGGGGCCGTCGTCGGCGACGGAGATCGCCACCTGTTCGTCGGACTTCGCGGACGATCTGATCGCTACTTCGGGCCGCCGCCCTTCGTTGTGAACGATCGCGTTCTCCAGTAGCTCTCGGACGGCGAGTCGGACGAGCTTCTCGTTGCCGCGGACCGCAACGTCCTCGATATCGAGCGCGATCTCGGCGTCCGGATACCGGTTCCGGTGTTCGTCGACGAGGCTGGAAAGCACCGGGCGGATCTCGACGCCGCCCGTGATCTCGACCCGATCGATGGCTTTTTCGAACGCTCTTACCTTCTCCGCGAGGGAGAGCAGTTCGTCGGAGCTGTCCTTGATCGCCTTCGCCTGTCTTTTCGCGCGCGCTATGGGATCCGTGACGGTTCGTTCGGCGGCCGCCCCGCCGTCCGATGGCGGCCCCGTCCGGTCGGTGGGATCGAGTTCGTCGAAATACGCCGACAGCTGGTCGGCATACCCCCCGACGACCGTGAGCTGGTTCCGGAGATTGTGCCGGAGCACCCGGTTCAGAACCATCAGTCGCTGTTCGCGCTCCCGTCGATCGGTAACGTCGCGGACGACACAGCGTATCCTCGGCCCTCCGTCCTCGGTGACCCGTTCGCCCTCGAGGCGGACCCATCGTATGCGGCCGGTCGCGGTGACGATCCGGATCTCGAGATCGAAGGCGGTGCCGGCCGTCCGACAGTCGGCGATCGATTCCCGAACCGTCCCGCGGTCGGTGGCGTGTATGTGATCGAAAAACGCCGAAAGCGTCGGTTCGAACCCCTCCTCGGCGTCGAACAGTCCCCGGGCACCGTCGGTCAAGTTGATCCCTCCCGACCCCGGATCGATCACCAGCCCACCGACGTCCGCCAACCGCTCCGTTCGTCGGATGTGGTCCCGCTCGCGTCTGAGTTCGCGCTCGCGCTCTTTCAGCTCCGTGATGTCCCGGCCTTCGGGGATCAAAAGCGTCACCGTCCCGTCTTCGTCGGTCACCGGCCGGAGCGAGAAATCGACGGTCGCGTCTCGGCCCGCACCGCGGATGACCATCTCGTCTCTGATGAACTCGCCCGCCGCCGCGCGTTCGACGGCAGTTCGGACCTGCGTCTGTAGATCCTCCCGATCGTCGAACCAGTACGTCTCCCAGAGCTTCTTCCCGAGGACCGCCTCGCGGTCGAGATCGCCGAACTCGAGCACCGTGTCGTTGGCCTCGATGAGCGTGCCGTCGGGTTCCAACAGACCCGTGAACTGGAACGTGTGATCGAAGATGGCCCGCAACCGCCGTTTGCTGGCGCGGAGCTTTTCGGCTCGCTCGACGCGACCGAGGGCGGTCGTCGTGTGCTCGGCGAGCGTCCGGGCGACCTCTATCAGCATCTCGTCGGTGTCGGTCGAGTCCGGGTGTCCGGCGGCGATCATCCCGTGCCTGCCGAGCGGCAGGAGAATCCCGGTTTCGAAGGAGGCATCTTCGACAACGTCCTTCGGAGTGTACCGTGTCGCCTCGCCGTCGAGAAAGATGCCGTACTCGTAGCGGTCCTTCGACAAAACCGCAGTTGGATCCCGCGATTCGAGCGCGTCCGAGACGGCAGCGACTTCGAGTCGTTCCGCGTCCGGATCGTGCAGCCAGCAACCGGCGTACGGCGTGCCGACCACCTCCGTAGCCGCCTCGACGGCGACGGCGGCGACCGCCTCTGCGGTCTCGGCTTTCTGTATCCGTTCGGTCGCCTCCTGGAGGGCTCGGATCCCGCGCTCGCGCCGTTTGCGCCGGGTCACGTCCCGAACGTTCGCCAGCACGGCCGTCTCGTCGGTTCGCGGAAGCGGCGAGACGGACATCTCGAGTGTCCGTCGCTCCCCGCCGGCGGTCTCTATCTCCAGTTCGTAGGTGTCGGGCGGCGATTCGCCCGCGAGCCGTCGCTCGTATCGCTCCCGCACGAGGTCGTGATACTCGGGTGCGACGACATCCTCGTAATGCATTTCCAACAGCTTCTCCCGCCCGTAGCCGGTGATCTCGGCGAAGCGTTCGTTGACGAACTCGTAACGGGCGTCCTGGACGACCATCACACCGTCGTTGCTCTGGTTGACGAGCGCCTCGTATCGCTCCCGTTCCTCCCTTCGAAGCTCCTCGAAGAGCTGCTGTCGCTCTATCTCGTTGCTGACCCATTTGCTCAGGAAATTGACGAACGTCACTTCCCACTCGGAGAACTCCTCGGCCGAACCGTCCGTCCCGTAAAAACAGAACGTGCCGTACACTTCGTCGTCGGTCACGACCGGCGCACCGAGATACGAGGAGATACCGTACTCGATGTTTCCGGTCCGGTTCGCCAGTTCCGGGGCCTGTCTCCCGATGTCATCGAGCACCAGCTTCTCTTCGGACGTGACGACCCGTTCGCAGTTCGTCCACTCGAGCGGCACCGATTCCCCCGGTTCGATGTCGACTTCCTCCGGACCGTCGAACGCCTCGAAGACGTACTCGTCGCCGTCGACGCGGGACAGTGTCGCGAAATCGGTGCCGAGCGTCCCCCGGACGTGAGCCAACAGGTCGTCGATCTTCCCCTCCAACGGACGTTCGCTGTCGGCGATGATATCGTACGCACGAGCGAACGCTTCCTCGCGTTTTTCGATACCGGGGCGACCGGATGGCTCCGTCCGAACTCGACCGATCCCGATGACTCGGGAGGACGGCTGGGACTGAGCCGCAGAGAGCCGCGTGAGCGAGAACTCGATCTCCGTATCCTCCGTGGCCGGGATCGGGACGGCCACCGTTGCACTCCCCGTTTCGAGGGCTCGTTCGAGACCACGGTTGAGCCGGTTTCGGGCGTCTTCGGACAACAACTCGGCCGTCGTCACCGGTTCGGCTTTCCCGTCAGTGACGCCGATACGGTCGGCGAACGACGGGTTCCAATCGAGCAGCGTCCCGGATGCGTCGAAGAGAACCGCGGCATCGTCGATCAGTTCGAGCTCCGAAGGAAGAGATACCACCGTCTCCGAGCCCCCTGTATCACTCATCTAGTCACACACGATTGACCGGCAAGTACAAAACAGTATTGAACCGACGGACGGGTTCGGCCGAGGGCGATCTCCATCGCCTCGTGCGTTCGTGGGCCGGTGTACGGAATTCACAACGCTTACCGGAAGTTCCGCAGTAGCCCCCTCTATGGACCCGCTCCGGGATCCGACCAAACGCCGATGGCTCGGCTGGGGAGCGCTCGCGGCAGTCTTTTTGCTCGTTAACGTCCATCGGCTCTCGACCGCCGTCCTCTCCGAAGAGCTGACGGCCGATTTCGGGATCACCGCGGCACAGCTCGGAACGTTACACGCCTCGTTTTTCGTCGTCTACGCGTTCGTTCAGATCCCGGCCGGCGTTCTCGCCGATCGGTACGGCCCCAGATACGTCGGCACGGTCGGCGCTTCGGTCCTCAGTCTCGGCGCGATCGCGTTCACTCTGAGCGACGGATATCTGACCGCGACGCTCTCGCGGGCGATCATCGGGCTCGGAAGCGGCGTGATCTTTGTCACCCTGCTACGGTTCTGTGCGAACTGGTATCGGGTCGACGAGTTCGCGACCATGGCGGGACTGACGGCCGGGATGGCGGCCGGCGTCGGGGCGATCATCGCGACGACGCCGCTGGCCGTCGCAGTCGGGGCGTTCGGCTGGCAGACGACGGTCCTGGGGCTCGGGCTCATCGGATTTTTGGCCGCCGGCTCCGTCTTCGTTTTTTCGAGGCGATCGCCGGAGTCCGCCGGGCTCGATCCGATAGAGGACGTCCCGGAGCAGGGTTCGGTCACGCTCTCGGAAACCGGTAACTATCTCCGAGAG
>CAZWZX010000197.1:0-4881 GCA_964638655.1 uncultured Natronomonas sp. | reverse complement strand
TACGGCGGCTCGAACAACGAGATCGAGATGGTCGAGGAGTTCCGCGACGCACAGGAGGCCGCCCGCGAGCACGGCCTGCCGGTCGTGATGTGGTCGTATCCGCGCGGACAGGGGCTGAAAAACGACACGAAACCGTCGACGATCGCCTACGCGGCCCGACTCGCCTTAGAGCTGGGCGCCGACGTCGCGAAAGTCAAGCCCCCCGGCAGCCGCTCGGGGATGGAGGACGCCGTTCGGATGGCCGGCAGGACGAAGGTCGTCATGTCCGGCGGCTCGAAGCGGAGCGATCGGGCGTTCCTCGAGAGCGTCAAACAGACGATCGACGCCGGCGGGAAGGGCCTGGCCGTCGGCCGGAACGTCTGGCAGCGCGAGAACCCCGAACGGATCCTCGACGCCCTCGAACAGGTCATCTTCGAGGAGGCGAGCGTCGACGAGGCGCTCGCGGCCGCAGAGTAGATGTCCGACGCCATCGACGCCGTCCTCGAGGTCGTCGCGAAGACCGCGCCCGATATCAGGGGCGGGCTCGCCGACCGGCGGGTCTACGAGTCCGGGGAAAACCCCACCGGAGACCGACAGCTCGAGGCCGACGTCTACGCCGACGAGTTGCTCGCGGAGCGGCTCCTCGATATCGACGCCGTCGGCGGGTACGCGAGCGAAGAGCGGGAGTCGACCGTCCGGGATGACGGCGCCTACCACGTCGCCGCCGATCCGCTCGATGGCTCCTCGAACCTGCGTTCGAACAACGCGATGGGAACGCTCTTCGGCGTCTACGACGAGCCGTTGCCGGCCGGTGGCGACGCGCTCCTCGCGAGCGGGTTCGTCCTCTACGGGCCGATCACGACGATGGTCACGGCGAGGGAGGGAACGGTCACGGAAGCCGTCGTCGATGCGGACGGGAACCGACAGGTCGTCGAACCGGAGCTGACGCTTCCCGAGGAGCCGACCGTCTACGGGTTCGGTGGCCGCGTCCCACAGTGGAGCGAGGCCTTCTCGGCGTACGTCGAGACGGTCGAATCGGAGCTGAAGCTCCGTTACGGCGGCGCGATGATAGGGGACGTAAACCAGGTGTTGACCTACGGCGGGATCTTCGGCTATCCGGGACTCGAAGACAGCCCGAGTGGCAAACTCCGACTGCTGTTCGAGGGACACCCGATCGCCCACATCGTCGAATCCGCGGGCGGGTCCTCCTCGAACGGCGATCGATCGCTGCTGGAGTGTACCCCCGAGTCGCTCCACGAACGGACGCCGCTTTTCGTCGGCGACGACGAGTACATCGGTCGGCTCGAGAGGGCGCTTACCGAGTAAGTGGGCGGGGATCGCCGGATTTTTCGCTCCCGTTGGCAGACTTCGGTTAAAAGAGCCCGACGAGGGCGTCCAACCCCGAAGCGACGGCGACGAGACCGATCGCATACACCGACGAGCCGGCGAGAGAGGAGGCCGAAAACCGGATGGGATCCGTTTCCGTCATCGCGGCTGGCACGGTGAGGGATCCGCGGGCGACCGGCATCGCGTTCGAGAGCGCGACCGCGGAGACGCCCCACCGGTCGAACCAGCGGTCGATGCGCCCCTCGCCCTCCGCTTTGGGTGTGCCGGGAAGTGACTCGAGCGCGAGGTCGGTTCGGCGGACCAAAGCGAAGAGTGCGAGCTGGCCGAGCGTCGCGCCGACGACGGCGACCAGCGCGATTGAAGCCATGCCGACGGCGTCGGTCCCGAGCGCGAGGACGGCGGCCACGAAAAGCGCCCGCGTCGGGATGATCTTGCCGACGAGTGCGCCCTCGAGCGTGAAGGCGACCAGCAACACGAAGAGCCCGTACTGGGCGAGGAGTCCGACAGCCGCGTCGACAGCCGCGCCGTACATGGTGCGATGTAGGCCCGGCATCGTACATAACCCTTCGCTGGGGCACGGTAGCTGAACCCACGCCGAGACGCCAGCGCCTTATCGTCCGCGACCGGAGAGAGTGTCATGATCGAGGAAGGACAGAAGGCACCCGACTTCGCGCTGCCGGGCGTCGAGGGCGGAACCCCGGCCGTCTACGAGCTCTTTCGACCGATCGAGGACGGTGACGCGGTGTTGCTGTGGTTCGTCCCGGCGACGTTTATCCCCACGGCCACGGCCGAACTCCGTGCGATCGAGGAGGCCGGCTGGCACGGCGTTCCCGGCCTCCGGGTGTGGGTGCTGTCGATGGACAGCATCTACGCGGCTGCGGCCTACGCCGACCGGTACGGGCTCTCGATGGCGTTTCTGGGCGACGGGAGGAGTGCGGCAAACTACTACGGGGCCGAGTACGACGAGTGGGAGGGTCACTACGGCGCGCCGAAACGGGCCGTCTTCCTCGTCGATACGGACTGGCGGGTCGGGTTCAGATGGACGACCGAGGACGCCTTCGCGACGCCGACTCCCTCGCCGGTCGACCGGATCGCGGAGCCGATCCGAGAGCGGTTCTCGGCGGCCGAACGGCCGCCGTCGGTCGAGTACGACAGTATCGGGTGATCTACCGGCCGCCGTTCGATCGACACGTATCGTTACAAAGGGACCGGTCGTACGGCCGGTATGGTCAGACGAAGCGTGCTCTTTTCGCCCGGCGACGAGCCGTCGTTGATGCGTAAGGCACCGAAAAGCGGCGCCGACACGGTCGTGTTCGATCTCGAGGACGCGGTCTCGCCGAACCGAAAGCCGGCGGCCCGCGAGGCAGTCAACGGGGTGTTGACCGATCCGTCGTTCGACCCAGACTGTGAGGTGTGCGTTCGGATCAACCCCGACCCCGAGACCGCGAGGGCGGATATCGAAGGGATAACCGCCGGCACGCCCCGCCTCGATGCGGTAATGTTCCCGAAAGTCGAGTCGGCGGCCGACGTCGAAGCGCTCTCGGAGCCGGTCGCGGCGGCCGGCTACGATCCCCCGCTCATCGTTCTCTGTGAGTCCGCACAGGGAATACTCAACGCCGAGGCGATCGCGAAGGCGGCGTCCGTCGAGGCGATCGCCTTCGGAGCCGAGGATCTCGCCGCGGACATCGGCGCGACGCGGACCGAGGGGGGGATCGAGGTCTCACACGCCCGCCAGCACGTCGTCCTCGCGGCGGGCGCGGCCGGTGTCGACGCCATCGACACGCTCGTGACCGATTTCGAGGCGATCGAACGCCTCACGGAGGAGGCCGAGTTCGCCCGGCAGCTCGGGTACGACGGCAAGATCGCGATCCATCCCGCACAGGTCGACGTTATCAACCGAGCGTTCACGCCGGACGCCGGGGACGTCGAGTGGGCCCGGAAGGTCGTGGCGGCGGCCGAGGACGCCGAAGTGGCCGAGCGGGGCGTCTTCTCGGTCGACGGCGAGATGATCGACGCGCCCCTGATCGAGCGGGCCGAAGGGATCCTTGAGCGATACCGGGCCGCGACCGAAGAGTGATCGCTGGCGGTCCCGAGTCGGGGGTACAGAAATATACAAACGTTAAACGGTGGTTCCCCGATAATGAGCGTATGAGCGAGAAGACCAACCCGTTCGAGAGTTTACAGGAGCAGATAGGCGACGCCGCGGCGTACATCGACGTCGACGATAGCGTCCTCGAGCGGCTGAAAAACCCCGAGCGAGTGTTAGAGACGAACCTCTCGGTCGAACTCGACGACGGGTCGATGGGCGTGTTCAGAGCCTATCGGTCGCAGTTCAACGGCGACCGCGGACCGTACAAGGGAGGGATCCGGTACCATCCGGGCGTCACTCGCGACGAGGTGAAGGCGCTCTCGGGATGGATGGTTTATAAATGTGCGGTCGTCGATATCCCCTACGGCGGCGGGAAAGGCGGGATCGTGATCGACCCTCGCGAGTACTCCGCCGACGAACTCGAACGCATCACGCGGGCCTTCGCGGTCGAACTGCGGCCGTTCATCGGCGAGGACCGCGACATCCCCGCACCGGACGTCAACACCGGCCAGCGGGAGATGAACTGGATCAAGGACACCTACGAGACGCTCGAAAACACGACGGAGCCGGGGGTCATCACCGGGAAAGCCATCGACTCCGGCGGCTCGCGTGGCCGCGTCGAGGCGACCGGACGGTCGACGATGCTCACCGCCCGCGAGGCGTTCGAGTATCTCGGCGAGGGGATCGAGGGGGCCACGGTCGCCGTTCAGGGGTACGGCAACGCCGGCAGCATCGCCGCGAGGCTGCTCGAGTCTGAACTCGGCGCGGAGATCGTCGCGGTGTCGGACTCCTCGGGGGCTGTGTACAACCCCGAGGGGCTCGATCCCGAGGCTGTCAAGGCGCACAAAAACGAGACCGGCGCCGTCTCGGGATACGAGGGCGCGAGCGAGGAGTTGACGAACGAGGAGCTTCTGACGCTCGATGTCGATCTGCTCGTTCCGGCGGCGCTCGAGAACGCCATCGACGGCGATCTCGCCCGCGAGGTGAAAGCCGACGTGATCGTCGAAGCGGCGAACGGACCACTGACGCCGGCGGCCGACGACGTCCTGACCGACCGGGACGTCTTCGTCGTTCCGGACATCCTCGCCAATGCCGGCGGTGTCACGGTCTCGTACTTCGAGTGGGTCCAGAACAGACAGCGGTTCTACTGGACCGAAGAGCGCGTCAACGAGGAGCTCGAACGCCACATCGTCGAGGCCTTCGAGGGTCTCGTCGACTGTTATGAGACGTTCGAGCTGCCGAACTTCCGGACGGCTGCATACGTGGTCGCGGTCAACCGTGTGCTTTCCGCCGCCGAGGAGGGCGGAAGCTGGCCGTAGCCCCCGAACGAAAGGCCAAAGAGACGTCCCTCACAGAACTCGGTATGAAAGCGACCGCGACGGCCCACCCGATACAGGGGCTGGTGAAATATCACGGGATGCGCGACGAGGAGCTCCGGCTCCCGTATCACGACTCGATCTCCGTCT
>CAZWZX010000196.1:0-4884 GCA_964638655.1 uncultured Natronomonas sp. | reverse complement strand
GCCGGCGTTCCGAGTTCGGTGCCGGTCCGGACGACCGGTCGATCGAGCGTCGTTCCGTCTTCGGTGTCGAGGACGAACGCGTCGACGAACGGGTACGCCTCCGCGACGCCGGCGGTCGAGGCGTCGTACCCTTCGGCCGCGAGCAGCTTTCCGGCCGGTCCCGAGAAGACGCGATCCTCGACGAACGGCGAGACGGCGACGACCGGCGTCGATTCGAGCGCCGCCCGTAACTCGTCCATCGCCACCATCGGTCCGACGCTCGTCACTGGGTTCGAGGGACCGATCACGACCGGATCGTCGAGCGCTTCCCGAACGGCGTCGGTCGGCTCGGCGTCGTCGGCTCCGCGGAACTCCACCCGGTCGATCGCCGGCTCAGCCCGTCGGTGGACCCAAAACTCCTGAAAGTGCGTCGTCCCCTCGTCGGTGTGGACGAGCGTCGCGACCGGGTCGTCACTCATCGGGAGGACGGGCCGGTCGACGCCGAGGGCGTCGGCGAGTATCGCCGTCGTCTCGGTGAGCGTCCGCCCCTCGTCGAGCAGTCCAGTCCGGGTCGTGTGGATAGCCCGGTCCCGATCGCCGATCTGCATGAACTCGGCGACGCCCGAAAAGCGCCGCCAACGGGAGATATCCCGCCCGGAGGTCTGGGCGTCAGCCGGGAGAAACCGCGGACCGGACTCGAGCCCAGCCCGCTCTGCCAGCCGGGAGAGCTCCTCGTGTGTCGCCGTACTGTCGTCCTCGATCCCCCACCACGTCTCCCGGTCGAGAGCGTCACCCTCGGAAAAAAGCGTCGTATCGACGTCCGGACAGACGAGTAGCCCGCCGATCTCGACGTCGTCGCCGGTGTTACAGACGACCGGCGTCGTCGTCGGATCGAAGACCCCGTCGGCCCCCCACAGGAGCTTCGGCGTCCCCGTTCCGCCGGCCAGAAACGTAACCATACGTCGGCTTTCGTCCCGACGGGTTTGTATCTAACCGTCGTGTCTTCCGCTTTTTTCGCCCTCCCGCCTCCATCGGCGCGACGGTTTTTATATCGGGCCGCCGAACCCCGGCACGGATGGTCACGATCAAGGACAGCGTCCACGACCACATCGCCGTCGAGGGGGTCGCGGCCGAGCTGCTCGATACGCCGGCACTCCAGCGGCTCCGACGGATCCGACAGCTCGGCACCGTCGGGCTCGTCTACCCCAGTGCCAACCACACTCGGTTCGAACACTCACTCGGCGTCTATCATCTCGCACACTCGGCACTCGAAGGGCTCGGGATCGAGGGCAAGCGGGCCGAACGGCTCCGGGCCGCGGCGATCCTTCACGACGTCGGCCATACGCCGTTCAGCCACAACATCGAGGGGATCGTCGCCAGACGGACGGGCCGCATGCACGACGAGGTCGAGGACCTCATCTCGGAGGGGGAGATCGAACGCGTGTTGGCGCTGTACGACATCGATCCCTCCGCGGTGGCCGATCTGATCGCCGGCGAAGCGGGGTTCGGTCAGCTGATCTCCGGCGAACTCGACGTCGATCGGATGGACTATCTCGTCCGCGATGCACACCACACGGGCGTTCCGTACGGGACGATCGACACCGGTCGACTCGTCAGGGAGCTCAGATTCGTCGACGGCGAGTTAGTGCTCGCGGAGGGGAACGTCCAGACGGCGGAGTCGCTTCTGGTCGCCCGATCACTCATGAATCCCGTCGTCTACAACCACCACGTCGCGCGCATCTCGAAGGCGATGCTGAGACGCGGGACCGAACAGTTGCTCGAGAGCGGGAAACTGACCGCTCGGGAACTCCGGCGGATGGACGACCCGGACCTCCTCGTGGCGCTGCGATCGAGTTCGGACACTGAGAACCTCGCCCGTCGACTGGACACCCGGAACCTGTACAAACGCGCGGTCTGGGCCGAACTCAGAGACGTTCCCGACGAAATCCTCGATGCCGAACACGACGCTGTCCGGGCGTACGAGCGCGAGATCGCCGATCGAGCGGATCTGGATCCGGAGGCAGTCGTTCTCGACATCCCGTCCCGCCCGCGGATGACGGAATCGACCAGTCGCGTCGTCGTCAACGGCGAGGTCAGATCGCTGGAGAGCCAATCGACGCTCGTGACCGCGCTCCGGAGAACGAACCAAGAGCAGTGGCGCTTGGGCGTGTACGCACCCGAGAGGGCGACCGACCGTGTCGGAGCGACGACCGAGGACGTCCTCGGACTCGATCTGGACGCCCTCGTCGCCGACGTTCGGCGGGGCATCAACACGACGCTGGACGAGTTCTGAACGGGGGCCAACCGAACATCCGGGCTATCGAAACCGACAGGCGATTTAACCCGGGGGCTGTGGGTCGTGGTATGGAACTGTCGGGAACGATACTCGCCGGTCCGGAGTACGAACCGACCGAGGGCCGTCTCGTCGTCGAGTCGGGGACGATCACGGCGATCGAACCGGTCGAGACCGCCTCCACGGACATCATCTGCCCGGCGTTCGTCAACGCGCACACGCACATCGGCGATTCGATCGCCAAGGAAGCGGGGCGCGGACTCTCGCTCGACGAACTCGTCGCCCCACCGGACGGGTTGAAACACCGACTACTGCGGAAAGCGGAGCGCTCCGAACTCGTCGAATCGATGCGTCGTTCGATCGAGTTCATGGCCGCCGGCGGGACGGGAGCGTTCCTCGAGTTCCGGGAGGGTGGAACCGAGGGCGTCGGGGCGCTGTACGACGCCGCAGAGTCGATCGATATCCAGCCGGTCGTCCTCGGTCGGGACGACCCCTCGGTGCTCGAAATCTCGGACGGGTACGGAGCGAGCGGCGCCCGTGACGCCGACTTCTCCGCCGAACGGACGGCGACGCGGGAAGCCGGCAAACTGTTCGGGATCCACGCCGGGGAGCGGGACCCCCACGACATCAACCCGGCGCTCGATCTCGATCCGGACTTTCTCGTTCACATGGTCCACGCCGAGGAGATCCATCTCGAACGGCTCGGGGACCGGGAAACGCCGGTGGTAGTCTGTCCCCGGTCGAACCTCGTGACCGGTGTCGGCATCCCGCCCGTCTCGGAACTACTCGAGCGGACGACGGTTGGACTCGGCACCGACAACGTGATGCTCAACAGCCCGTCGATGTTCCGCGAGATGGAGTTCGTCGCGAAACTCTGTGACGTCTCCGCACCGGAGGTCCTTCGGATGGCGACCGCCTCGGGCGCCGAGATCGCCGGGCTGAACTGCGGCGTTATCGAACCCGGCCGGGACGCCCGGCTTTTGGTTCTCGACGGGGATTCGGACAACCTGTCCGGCGTTCGCGATCCGGTTCGAGCGGTCGTCCGGCGGGCCGGTGTCAGCGACGTCTCGAACGTCGTATCGCCCTGATCGGGGCAAGGATCTTCTAGGGGCTCTGAGTCAAGACCACCCGAAGAGCGACCGATCGCTATCGGTCTCGGAGAGCGACCGGTCGCTCCGTCAGGTCGGCCGGAGGTGTTCACAGTCGCCGGCGGAAACCCGCTCCGTGCCTGATTCGGTCTCGATGACGAGCGTTCCGGGGAACTCGACGTCGACGGCGGTGCCGACGATATCGCCGTCCGACGTCTCGACGCGGACACGGCGGCCCAGCGTGAGCGCCGACTCGCGCCACGCCGGAAGGACACGCTCCGGATCGGATCTGAGCTCGTCGAATCGCTTGATCAGATCCCGCGTCAGTTCGGCACGGTCGATGTCGCCAACCAGTTCGCGAACCGTCGTCGCCGTCTCGGGGACGGCGTCGGCGTCGACGTTGGCGTTGATCCCCGGCCCGACGACGATCCACGATATCCGGTCCGCTTCGCCCTCCATCTCGGTGAGGATCCCGACGAGCTTCTTCCCGTCGACGAGCACGTCGTTGGGCCACTTGATCCCCGCGTCAACGCCGACGTTCGAGAGCGCGTCCGTCGTCGCGACGGCCGCCGCGAGCGTGTAGATCGGCGCCTGTGCGGGCGGGATATCCGGGCGACAGACTATACTGAGCCAGATCCCGCCCGACGGGGAACTCCATTGGCGATCGAGACGTCCCCGGGCCCCCGTCTGTTCGTCGGCGAGGACGGCGACGTCCGTTTCGCCCGCCTTCGCGAGCGCTCTGGCGCGGTCGTTCGTACTGTCGATCGTGTCGTGATACTCGACTTCGAACGGTGCCTCGAGCCCGTGCTCGACGGCCGCGCCGCCGAACTCGGGAACGTCCGTGAGGGCGTATCCGTCCCCGTGGCTTTCGATTCCGAAGCCGGCCTCCCGAAGCGCTTCGACGTGTTTCCAGACCGCAGCCCGGGAGATCCCGAGCGACTCTGCCAACTCGGGCCCGGAGACGGGGCCGTCGGCAAGCGAATCGAGGACTCGTCGTCGTGTATTCTGCATACAATAATTACGGGATCGGGACCTACATAGAGCCGTTGGCTCGTTCGGAGTCGAACTCGACTCGACCTCACTCGAGCACGACGAGCGGATCGCCCTGGTCGACCGAGTCGCCTTCCGATACCGCGATCTCGGTCACGGTACCGCCGGTCTCGGCGATGACGTCGTTCTCCATCTTCATTGCCTCGAGGACGCAGATGACGTCCCCGGCCGCGACCGTATCGCCCTCCCCGACGTTGACCTCGAGGATCGTTCCCTGCATCTCGGCGCTGATTACCTCGCCGTCGGCGGGGACGGCCGCCCCGTCGTCGCTGTCGCCGCCACCGCGCCGCGAGGGCTTCTGTGCGGACTGACCCGAGCTACCCGAACCGCCTCCGAGGTCGCCGAACATGCCGGCGCTTTCCTCCAGACTGACCTCGAATCGCTTCCCGTTGACCTCGACGGTGAACTCCCGTTCGACGGTTTCTTCGCCGTCGTCGCTCGAAGCTGATTCGGTTCCCCATCGCTTCTGTGCCT
>CAZWZX010000195.1:0-4896 GCA_964638655.1 uncultured Natronomonas sp. | reverse complement strand
GTAGGCCGCGATCACGCCGGCCGGGATCGCGGTGACGAGCGTGATTCCGAACGCCATCGATCCCATCAGCAGGGTGTACGGGAGCCGGTCCGTGATCTCCGCGGAGACCGGCCGATCGGTCATGATCGAGGTCCCGAACTCCATTTGGACGGCCCCCGCCAGCCACTCGAGATACTGAATATAGACGGGGCGGTCGAGCCCGTACTGCTCGCGGAGGGCTCGCTCGGTCTCCGCATCGACGTCCTGAAACATCGTGATCAGATCGACCGGATCGCCGGGGATGATCTGGACCATCCCGAACGTGATGACCGTGACACCGATCAGTATCGGGACGGTCGCGAGCAACCGTTTCAGGATAAATCGGTGGAGGCCCATGTAGTGTATAGAACCCCGGGACGTTCCGTCACGTCGAACGGGCGATGACGCCGACGCTCGGCCGGTACAGCGCCCAGTATCGGAAATTCGAGTTCGGATACGGCTCCCACCCCTCGACGCGGCTCGTGTCCACGACGTCGATCTGGTCCCCCGTCCACATATAGGCCGCGGGAACGTCCTCGGCGAGAACCCTCTGTAGCTCTCGATACACCTGCACACGCTCGTCGATATCGACCGTCGTCTGGCCGGCCTCGATCAACTCGTCGACTTCCCCGTTCTCATAGAGGTTCCAGTTGAACCCGTCGGGAACGTGGAAGTCGGAGTGTAGCAGGGACTCGACGTGTCCGTCGGGATCGGAGCCGCCGGTCCAGCCGATCCCCACGACGTCGACGCTCCGGGCCGCCCCCTCGGGGTTCAAAAGGAAGTCCACCAATGCGTCGAAGTCCTGGACGTCGAGATCGGCGTCGATGAACTCCAGATCGTCCATCGTCGCCTGGATCTCCTCCATCCAGCGCTCGCGAGTTCGGTTGACGTTCGTGATGAACTCCACTTCGATCGGCAGATCGTCGTCGTCGAATCCCTCCTCTTCGAGGGCTTCTTGCATCAACCGAACCCCCTCCTCGGGGTCCTCGCCGACGAACTCGTCGGCCAGTTCCCGTTCGTGTTCTTCGTCCCAGTACGCCCCGAGTCCCGGGCTGATCGGCCCGGCCAGCGGGGTCGCGTTCCCGCCGAAGATCGCCTCGACGATCTCGTCGCGCGGAATGAGCTTCGTCATGCCGCGCCGGAACTTCTCGTTGTTGTACGGTTCGACACCCACGGGAAACGTCACGAAATCGAACCCGACCGCGTCGCCGACGAGGGGTTCGGCGTCCTCTCCGTCCCACTGTTCGAGATCGAACGGGGCGGGGTTGTCGATCATATCTAGCTCGCCCGCCCGCATCGCCTCCTCCTGGGAGACCTGCTCGGGGATGATCTGGAACGTGACGCTGTCCCAGGGGTTCCCCTCGTCGTGCCAGTAGCCGTCGAACGGGGACAACTCGACGCGGTCTTCGGGTTCGTAGGATTCCAGCACCCACGGACCGGTTCCGATGCTTTCCTCCTCGAAGGGGTGATCGTCCTCGGCGGGCGCTTCGCCGATGCCATCGTGACCGTGCGGAACGATCGGGATCCCGCTGACGTCCGTGAGAGCGGGTGCGTACGGACCGGCCCATCGGATCTCGATTTCGAGATCGTCGACGACGTCGACTTCCTCGATGGCTGCGACCGTCGCCGCGTTGACCGTGCCGCGCATGCGCTCGATCGAGAACGCCACGTCCTCGGCGACGAACTCCTCGCCGTGGTGGTACTTGACGCCGCCACGGAGTTCGAACCGCCAGGTCGTCGGCTCCTCCTCGAGGAGTTCCCACTCGACCGCCAGCGCCGGCTCGAACTCGTCGAGATCGAAATCGTGATCGATCAGCGTCTCGTAACACAACGTTCCGACCGCCGAGTTCGACGTCGCGTCGCCGATGACCGTCGGATCGAAGTCGTCCGGTTCGGCACCGAGCGACGCGGTGAAATCGTTCGCGTCCGGATCGGCATCGTCGTCGAATATCCCAGCGCAGCCGGCCAACGCGGTCGAACCCACGCCACCCATGGCGGCGAGGACCTGCCGCCGGGTACTGCGCGTTCTCGGTCGCGTATCTTTACCAGACATGTTCGAGAGTTGTGCAACGGTTCATGTAAACCTAGCCCAGTGGCGGATCTCCCGTCCCGGAGTCAGGTTGCGCTCGATTCGGCCCCCAACCGATCGGGCTAGAGATAGCCGCCGTCCGCGAGCCGATCGACGCCCTCGCGAAGCCGCTCTTCGCTGGCCGCATACGACAGCCGCGCGTAGCCGGGCGTTCCGAATGCGCTGCCCGGGACCGTGGCGACGTGGGCCTCCTCGATGGCGCCCTCACACCATTCGGTGTCGTCGCCCTCGACGGGGAGCATCATGTAGAAGGCGCCGTCGGGAACGGGAACGTCGATGCCGTGCTCGGCGAAGAGATCGACCAGCATGTCCCGACGCTCCTCGAAGGCGTCCCGCATTTCGGTGACCGCCTCGTCGGTGTCTTCGAGCGCTTCGACGCCGGCGTGCTGGACGAAGTTCGCCGCACACGACACCGAGTGCGAGTGGAGCTTCCCGGCCTGCTCGACGAGCGCCTCGGGGGCGGCGAGATAGCCGAGCCGCCAGCCGGTCATCGAGTAGGCCTTCGAGAACCCGTTGATCGTGACCGTCCGATCGCCCATCCCCTCGAGGGAGCCGAGCGATGTCTGATCGGTGTCGTAGGTGATCGCGTCGTAGATCTCGTCGGAGATGACCGTCAGGTCGTGATCGACGGCCAGATCGCGGACGCCCTCGAGTGCCGCGTCGGAGAAGACGGCCCCGGAGGGGTTCGACGGCGAGTTGATGACCAGAAGCTCCGTCTCGGACGAGACGGTCTCCCCGAGTTCCTCCAGCGCCGGCTCGAGCCGGAAGTCGGATCCGGAGAGATCGACCCGAGAGAGCTCGCCGCCGGCGAGCTTCGTCATCGCCTCGTAGCTGACCCACGCCGGGTCCAGAAGGACGACCTCGTCGCCGTCGTCGACGAGCGTCTGAAACGTCTCGTAGAGCGCCTGTTTCGCCCCCGGCGTGACGATGATCTCGTCAGTGGTGTGTTCGAGCCCGTCGGCGTCGAGTTTGTCGACGATCGCCTTTTTCAGTTCGGGGATCCCGTTCGACGGCGTATACCCGGTTTTCCCGGCGTCGAGGGCCGCTTTCCCCGCTTCGACGACGTTCTCCGGCGTCGGGAAGTCCGGCTCCCCGACGGAGAGATCGACGACGTCGATCCCGTCGGCCTCTAGTTTCGACGCTGCGTTGCTGATCGCGAGCGTCGCGCTCGGTTCGACCCGCCCGACACGGTCTGTGAATTCCATTGTCATTGTTCTTCGAGTTCCTCCGCGAGAGAAATAGCGCTTCGGACGGCGCTGGCGCCGTATTCGATCCGCTCTTCGGCCTCGGCCTGGCTCATCCCCGGCCCGGTGATACCGAGCGAAACCGGCGTATCGCGTCGCAAAGAGACGTCCGTCAGCCCCTGGGCGGCCGCGTCGGCGATCACCCGATCGTGATCCGTATCGCCCGTGACGATCGCACCGAGGACGACGACGGCGTCGATGTCCTCGCGCCGTGCGAGTCGGTCGGCCGCAAGCGGCGCGTCGTACGATCCCGGCACCTCGATCGTCTCGACGATTTCGGCGTCGGCCGCCGCCGCCGCCTCGCGGGCGCTGGATTCCATCTCGCGGGTGATCGGCCGCTGTTTGTTGAACTGTGCGACCACCAGTCCGAGCGCTACCATACGCTTCGATCCGGTTCGGCTCCTAAAAGAACTGCCGGTAGACGTTCATCTGTAGGCTTCTCTGAGAAAGACGATCGCCCCGCCGATCATCGCGAGGTTCCCGAAAAAGGCGAGGCGCTCGCCCGACCGGTCGCCCTCGTCGGCGTTCCAGAAGTCGTGCATCGTCGCCGTGACGACGGTCAAAAACGTCACGGCGGCGCCAGTCGAGAGCCGCGGCAGCCGCCAGAGGGCGATCCCGATCCCGGCGACGAACATCATCCCCGAGGCGAGTGGGGCCATGACGTCGGGCATCGGGACGCCCGCGGACTCGGCGTACTCGACGGTGTCCTCCATATCGCGGAAGTCCTCCGAGGCTTGCATCGCGAGTCCGAGTCCGAGCAACACCCGCCCGAGTCGGGATGGCGCGCCACCTTGTTCGGTGTCTACGGAGTCCATACCACCAATTGTGGACCGAGACATATAAATCGAGGCGACGGATTCGGGCGCTGTGATCGAAACGTCCTCGAAGGGGACATCCGCTCGCGTCCTCGAGTTGTGTTTCGCGCAGTTTTAAGAATCACCGGGGAGTGTACACGGACGACCGATATGACTGAGATCGACAAGCGAACCCACGACCGAAAGTTCGTCCGGACGTTCTTCACCACCCCGACGGCCGTCGAGGGCGAGGAGGATTCGGCGAAGATGCTAAAAGGCGCCGTCGGGCTCCGGGGAATGAAGGCCCCGGACGTCTGGGTGCCGGACAACGAGGACGCCACCGCGCCGAACATGCGCGATGAGGGCGCACAGAACATCATCGACGTCCTCTCGGCGGACGGCGCCGACTTCCCGGGCGAGGTCCACCCCCGCGTCGTCTGGCACCGCGACAGCCCCTCGACACGCTATCAGGGGTTTCAGCGGATGCTCGAGATCACCGACCCGGACAACGGCGCCGTCGAACACCTCGATGGGTTCGTCATCCCTGAGGTCGGCGACATCGACGACTGGAAGAAGGCCGACGAGTTCTTCACCATCATCGAGAACGAACACGGTTTAGAGGAGGGCAGCCTCAAGATGTCGGTGATCATCGAAAGCGGCGCCGCCGAACTCGCGATGGCGAAGCTCCGCGACGAGATGGGCAAACCGACGAACAACCTCCAGCGGATGTTCCTTCTGGTCGATGGCGAGG
>CAZWZX010000194.1:0-4911 GCA_964638655.1 uncultured Natronomonas sp. | reverse complement strand
GACAGCGACCGGGGGTCGGGCGGCGTCGTCGAGTCGATCGGCGAGCGCGAGGGTCACTGCGTCGTCACGGTTCGTCCCGACGACGGCGGGACGGTCGAGCTCGTCGTCACGTTCGCCGTTCGCGATCTCTTCGTGGGTCGGCTGGATATCGACGAGGGGGCCTCGCCCGTCGGCGAACGTGTCTGGTACCGCGTCCGGGGCGGGTGACTACAGTAGCTCGCCGACCGCCCTGTGGTCGTTTTCCGACCGTGACAGCCGACCGCACTCGGAGACGTCCCCGTCATCGAGCCTGATGCTGCCGCGTTCCCAGAGACTCCCGTCCAGCCCGGTCGTAACCGCCCGGAGCGACTCGATCGCATCGGTGTGCACCTCGCTGTCGACGAACGTCTTCCACGCCTCCAGCGAGACGAATCCGAAACAGAGCTTCACTTCCGGCGAGAGTCCGTTCGTGTTGTACCGTACCTCGAACGACGCGACCGATCCGTGTGTTGCCCACTCGAGGCCGTTCTGTGACAGCCAGCTGTCGTACTCGGCCCGGCACGGATCTAGAACGTCGAACTCGATCTCGTATCGATAGGGTGTCGTCATGTTTGAGTACCTCTTCGGTGAGACGCCCGTCCCCGTAACCCGAGCACGCACGATCGTACGTTAGGAATTGTCTGCGCCACTGCATGGGGATATCTCTCAATAGTTCATGTTTTTAAGTGTCCGAGCGGGTGAGTCGGCGGCTTTCGGGGTACGATCGACGACGGATCGGTTACCCGAACGCGGCGACCGCGAGCTTCGATTCGACCGCGTTCAACCGCCGCGACATCGCCGATTTCGAGATACCGAGTTCGTCCGCGAGTTCACCCATTCCCGCCTCCCGCGGCGTCCGGTAGTATCCGGACGCGATCGCCAGCGAGACGGCTTCGCGCTGCTTTTCCGTGACTTCGGAGAGATCGAGCGTCACGGGATCCGAACGGTCGGGATCGGTCGCCCCGGTCCGCGTGAGGCGCCGCAGCGATACCGCGTCGGTGACGGCTCTGAGCTCCTCGACCAGGGCCGTGAGCCGTTCGCGGTCGGGGAGATACGTCTCGACGATGAGGTGTCCGTCGCCGAGTTCGGTTATCTGTGGAACGCAATCGAACTCGAGAAAGACCCGACAGTGACACGCCGGACCAGGTCGCTCTTTCCAGTGAACGACCTCCGGGTTCGAACCGGTCGAGTCGTCCGCCCGGGTGGTCGTCTGTAGGTGACATTCGTCACCGAGGAAACTCTGGTTGACGTCGTCGATCCCGTCGCCGTCGTCGAGCGGACAGGAAACGGTGTCCGACGGCACGATGCGGAACTCGGCGTAGAGGCGGTAGGTCGCCCCCGAAGCGTCGGACGCCACGGGATCCGGGTCGTCAGTCACACCCGGAGACAGGGAATTTACGTTGATAAGTGTGCCGCAGTCGGAAAAAATGGGGTAGAACCGTTCGACGTCACCGAGGACGGCGCCGGCCGTTCGAACGGGGCGCTCCGGACCCCCACGTCCGCCCGAATCACCCACCTCGACCGGGCTCGCGTTCGATCTCGGGGGACGGTACCGTCGGCTCCCCCGGGTCGTCGGGATCGAGCCCGGCCGTCCGCGCTCTGGTGAGCGCTCCGATCCGGTCTATGACCGCGTCCCGGAGTTCGAGAAACCGATCGGCCGCGGCCGTCCCCTGCAGCACCGTGACCGGCTTGTCCCCGTCGCCGCCCGAACGTATCTCGGGGTCGATCGGGATCTCCGCCAACAGCGGAACGTCGTACTCGTCGGCGATCGTTCGGCCGCCGCCGCTCCCGAAGACGTCGTAGACGTCGCCGGAGTCCGGACAGGTGAACGAGCTCATGTTCTCGACGACCCCGAGAACCGGTGTCCCCCGATCGAGGAACATTCTGATCCCCTTGCGGACGTCCTCGAGGGCGATGTCCTCGGGCGTCGTGACGACGACCGCTCCGGTCACCGGGACGCTCTGTAGCAGCGTGAGCTGTTCGTCGCCGGTCCCCGGCGGCAGGTCGACGAGCAGGTAGTCCAGCTCGCCCCATTCGGTCTCCTCGATGAGTTCCGAGAGTAGCCGGTCGATCATCGGGCCGCGTAACATCGCCGGGTCGGTGTCGTCCTCCGAGAGAAACGCCATGCTCATCAGTTTGATCCCGTCGGCTTCGGGCGGCACGATCTTTCCGTCCTCGGTCAGCCCGGGGCGGGCCTCGATCCCGATCATCCCCGGCACGTTCGGTCCGTAGATGTCGGCATCGAGCAGGCCGACGCGGGCACCCGTCCGTGCGAGCGCGGTCGCGAGGTTCGTCGCGATCGTCGTCTTGCCGACGCCGCCCTTCCCGGAGGCGATCGCGACGACGTTTCTGACGTCCGGGAGCGGGCTGTCGGGATCGGACCGCGAGGGACTCGCCGTCACGTCCGGTTCGAGCCCGAGCGCTCCGATCTCCTCGCGGATCCGGTCGCCCATCGCCCGCTCGTCACCGGAATACGGGGCATCGAACGCGACCGAAACCGTCGCGACACTGCCCTCGATTCGGATGTCGCCGATCAGGCCGAGCGAGACGATATCCGCACCGAGCACGGGGTCCTCGACCGCGCGCAGACGCTCACGGAGCCGAGCCCCATCGACGGTCATCGGTTCTCACCCCCGCCGGTCGTCCCGGACTCGTATTCGTCTACCGTCCCGGGTGCCTTCAGCGCATCCAACACGTCGAGCACGTCGTCGTCGGTCGTTTCGAGCCGGTCCAGCCGGTCCGAGAGCAGGTGTCCGTCCGCCTCGACGAACCGCCGTGTCTCGTCGGCCAACGCCCGATAGAACCCGGTGTCGGCGTGCTCCCGCACGTCGTCGGCGAGCTCCGAAATCCACCGGCCGAGATGTGCCGAGAGGAACTCGTACTGGCGCTCGAGGTAGTGTTCGGCGGCCTCGAACTCTTTCGCCTCGATCGCCTCCAGTTCCGTCGCAACGAGCAGGGAGACGAACTCCAGTTCGGCCGCGACGTGATCGGCCGGCTCGTCGAGGTCCACGTCGACCCCCGCCCGCCGGTACTCGGCCCGGACCGTCTCCGTCGATTCGGTCATCACGCGGTCCCCGCTGTCGACGTACACCGACTCGTACGGCGGCGCGGCGAGTTCGAACGGGCCCACGAACAGCCGTGCGCGATCGAGCCGCAGTGATTGGACGTCACCCGCCGCATCGACGAGTCGCTCGGTATCGATACCGACCGCTCCGGGATGCGCCGCCGCGAGCCGTTCTAGCTGTTTCTCGTCGGGCTCGTGATACAGCTCGCCGAGCAGCCGGTACGTCGCCGACCGGCGTCTCTCGGCCACGTAACCGTTCTCGGATCCGACCTGTTCGTTCATCGTTGTCGGGTTCGTCATGGATATATCGTTTCCTCCAGTCACCGGGCGTCCGGAACGCCCGGTGTCGACACCGCGTTTTCGGTGTTTCGGCCCGCCTACCGTTTCTCGACGCTGACCTGCACGTCGCCGTAGAAGACCGAACTCCCGCTGAACCGGTCGTACTCCGCGCCGATGATCCGGTTGTTGTGGCTCCCCCGTGCCGCCTCGCCGAACTCCTCGGCGGCCTCGCTTCCGTAGGCCCAGTGGCCCTGACCCCACGTCTTCGCGACGGTACCGGGGCGGACGCCTTCCCAGAGCTTGGCTGTCGTCTCGATCTCGCCGGCCGGCGAGCGGATCACGATCTCGTCGCCGGTTTCGATACCGAGCCGCCTCCCGTCCCGTGGGTTGAGCTTGGCGACGTCCGCCCAGGGCTCGTCGCCGGGATTGACGTCCCTGAACTCGTGGAGCCACGTGGTGTTGGCCGCCCGCCCCTCGCGGTTGAGCCGGTCCTTGTAATCGACGAACTTGAACGGGTACTCATCGCTGTTGCCCATGTCGTAGGGTTCCTCGTAGTGGGGAACGAAGGCGTCGGGCGCGTCGGGATCGTCGATGCGGCCCTGATAGTTGCACACCTCGAGGACTGTATCGACGTCCGCGTCGTGGCGGTCGGCGTGGCGCTGAAGCGCGTTCCGGAGCGTCTCGCCGTCGAACTCGAAGACGCCCGTGTCGGTAGCGAACTCGCCGCCCTCCGAGGGCCAGCGGTGCCTGTACTCCCATTTCTCGCTGTGCCAGATTCCCCGCTCGCGGAACTCGGTCCAGTCGTCGAACCCCTCGCCGCCGGGCCACTCGTACTCGGTCTCCCGGTATTCGGGGTCCCAGATCGGTCGGGTCCTGAGCTTGATAGCGTTCCGGGAGAACGCCTGTGCCCGGAGTTCACGGCTCTCGAAGCCGTCGCCGGGGTACTCCTCGCGGATCGACCGCCCGGTTTCGGGATCGGGGTACTCGTTCTCGAAGAACCGGAGCACGTTGTCGAAGCCCCTGTCGGCCAGCGCCTCGGCCAGCAGATACGGAATCTCCGTCTCCGAGCTTTTGACGTCCCACAGCCGGCCGTTCTCGAGGACGTCCCGCGGATCCTCGGGATCGTCGGCCATCACGGGAGTATGGAGGTTGATCGTCCGGTAGCCGGCCCCGGTGCTGCGGAGCTGTCCCCAGCGCTCGAACTGGTGGTGGGTGGCCGGCAGGACGATGTCGGCGAACCACGCAGTCTCGCTGGCGTGGGTCTCGATCGTCGCGTGGAACGGGACCTTCGAAAGCGCCTCCTCCCAGCGCTGGCTCTCGGGGTTCGAGAACGCGAAGTTGTTCCAGTAGGAGATCAGCACCTCGATCTCGTTCGGGTCCTCGTCGATGATACCCTCGGCGGCGTTGTTGGTGACGACGCCGCCGCCCGATTCGCCGTCCTTGAGCGCGGGAAACTCCAGTCGACCGCGCTGATCGATCTTCTCGTTGGCCAGCCCCGCCTCGGCGACCTCGTCGACGTACCCCTCGGGCGCGGGTAGATCCTCGACAGC
>CAZWZX010000193.1:0-4944 GCA_964638655.1 uncultured Natronomonas sp. | reverse complement strand
AATGCCACCTCCCGGATTTGAACCGGGGACAGCTCGATCTTCAGTCGAGTGCTCTCCCAGTCTGAGCTAAGGCGGCTCGCACTTGCGACGAGGCGCAGGCTATCAAAAAGGGTTTCGGATGTCGGCGGCGGGATCCGTCCGGTCCCCGTCGGGTTTTGCCCCTTTCCCCGAAGGGATCTATCAGCGGCTCGTGTACCTCCGATACTCCGTGACTCGAACAGGTCGGTTCGATCGTGTCGATCCGGTCGTCGTCCACGCCAACGACCGGATCGTCCACGCGAACGCCGCCGCGGTTCGGCTCCTCGGCGGCGACGCCCTGGAAGAGATAGTCGGCGAGCCGCTTTCCCGATTCGTCGATGAACCGTCGGCGGGTCTCCTCGTCGATCAGTTCGATCGGCTGGTGGCGGACGATACCCGGGCGCTCGCGTCGACGATCGGCGTCGAAACGGCCGCCGGCCGATCGGAGGCCGTCGCCGTCAACTCGCCGATCGAGTGGGCTGGCGAACGGCGGATCAAAACGACGTTTTTCGCGATCGATACCACGCTTCCGTCGGGTCTTACCTCCGAGACGATGGACGCCTCCCCGATCGGGATCACGATCGCCGACGCCACGCGGCCGGACGAGCCGCTCATCTACGTCAACGACGGCTTCTGTGAGTTGAGTGGATACGACCGCGAGGAAATCCTGGGACGGAACTGTCGGTTCCTACAGGGCGAGGCAACCGACGAGGACACAGTCGCCGAGATACGGGCGGCGATCGACGCCGGCGAGCCGATCACCGCCGAACTGAGAAACTACCGCAAGGACGGGCCGATGTTCTGGAACCGGCTGACGGTCACGCCAGTTCGGGACGAACGCGGGCAGCTGACGCACTTTCTCGGATACCAGGAGGACGTCACCGATCGGAAACTCTCGGAGCGCGAACGGAGCCTCTTCGAGATGCAGGCCGACGAGATCGAACAGGCCGTCTTCATCACCGACGCCGAGGGGGTCATCGAGTACGTGAACCCGGCGTTCGAGCGCGTGACCGGTTACACCGCTGGGGAGGCGATCGGCGAGAATCCCCGGCTCCTGAAATCGGACACTCAGGACGACGCCTTCTACGAGGAGCTGTGGGAGACGATCACTGCGGGTGAGATCTGGGAGGCCGAACTCACCAACAGACGAAAATCCGGCGAGCGGTACCGAACGACACAGAAGATCGTTCCGGTAACGGACCCGAACGGGACGATCACTCACTTCGTCGCCATCGAGGAGGACATCACCGACGCACAGTTCATCGAGCAGGTGTTGAACGTGATGGATCGCGTCCTGCGACACAACGTGCGGAACTCGGTGACCGCGATCGCCGGCTTCGCCGACCTGCTCACCGAACAGGTCGACGGTTCCGAACACCGGGCCGCGATCCGGACGATCAAAGAACACGCCGAGGAATTGCGACGGCTCTCCGACGAGACGCGGACGATACGGGAGCTCTTTCACCGCCGCCACACCCAACACACGCTCACCGTGGACGCGATCCCCGGGTTCGTCGAGGCGCGGCGCGAACAGCACCCCGAGGCGGAGATCGATCTCACGATGGACGTCGCCCCCGGAGCGGAGATCGAAAACGGGAGCCTCCTGCAGTTGGCGATCGACGAGGCGCTTGAAAACGCCGTGGTCCACAACGACACCGAAACGCCGACCGTCGACGTCGCCGTCCGGCAAAGCGAGGACGGCGAGGAAATCGTGATCGAGATCGCCGACGACGGCCCGGGGATCCCCGGAGAGTTTTGGGACGTGATCACGGCCGGCGAAGAGACGCCGGTCGCGCATATCACCGGTATCGGTCTGTGGCTGATGTACTGGACGACCACGGCACTGGGCGGCGCGATGGATTATCGCGAAAACGACCCTCGCGGCAGCGTCGTCACGTTCCGGGTTCCGATGAGCACTGCCGGCCACCTCGAACCTCGAGATCCGTAGAGCGATCTCGGGGCGGCGAACCGTTCGAAGTCGACCGACCCGCCCTCTCAGGACCGGCGCCGGCTGTCCGGCGCGAGCGCGTCGTCGTACACCCGAACGAACAGCGCTTCGAGCTCGTCCCGAGTCGGCTTCCGGGGGTTGTTGTCGGGGGAGCCCGAATCGAAGGCGTCCTGGGTCATCTCCGGAACCACCTCGAGATACTCTTCACGCGAGGGGACGTCCCCGAACTCGTCGAGGTAGCCGGTGAGCGAGATGTCCTCACAGAGCTGCTCGATGCCCTCGCTCGCCTTTCTGGCGGCGGTTCGTGGCGATTCGTTCTCGTCGGCGACGCCGAGTATTCGCGCCACCTCCGCGTACTTTGTGGGGGCGGCCATCCCGTTGAAATCCACGACGTACGGCAGGATGAGGCCGTTCGCGAGACCGTGTGGGATGTGTAGCTGTGCGCCGAGCGGGCGGGCCATCCCGTGGATCAGCGCGACGGAGGAGTTACCGAACGCTTTGCCGGCCTTGAACTGGCCGATCATCATCTCGGTTCGGGCCTCGATGTCCTCCCCGTTCGACCAGGCGACGGGCAGCGCGTCGACGATACGGTCCATTGCGTCCCGGGCGTAGTTGTTGGTGACGCTGTAGGATTTGACAGACGTGAACGCCTCGATCGCGTGAGTGAACGCGTCGATCCCGGTGAAGGCCGTGTGGCTCTTCGGGAGCGAGACCGTCAGCTCCGGATCCTCGATGGCCACGTCCGGGACGATGTTCTCCGAGACGATGATGAACTTCGTCGCGGTCGATTCGTCCGTCAACACCGCCGTTCTGGTCGTCTCACTCCCCGTCCCGGCCGTCGTGTTCACCGTGATGAGCGGCGGAATCGGGTTTGAGACGCCCTCGTAGCCGGCCTTATCGACGCCGAAGCTCCGGATACCGCCGTCGTTGGTCGCGAGGATCCCGAGCGATTTTCCCGTGTCGATGGAGGAGCCACCGCCGAGCGTCAGGATGACGTCGCAGTCCTCTTCGTTCCAGACTTCGAAGGCGTCCTCGACGTTCTCGACGGTCGGGTCCGGACGGACGTCGCTGTAGACGGCTGTCTCTATCCCCGCCTCCTCGAGGCTCCCGACGATCCGTTCGCCGTGGATATCGTAGATCTGCTGGCTGGCGACGACCAGCGCCTTCGTTCCGTGGCGGTCGGCGTACGTACCCACCTTCTCTACGGCGCCCACTCCGAGTACCGTACGCCCTGGCGAGACAACGACACGCGTCCGATTTGACGGATCTGGATACCGCATCGATGTTAAAACAGCCGATGGGTCAAAAAAAATTTCGCCGATCTCCGGTACTCGTCGGTTCCGCGACCGATCGTTCGGATCGATGCCCCTCTCTCGTCACTCGGCGCCGACGGAGAGATACTTCTCGAGCAGATCCTCCCGTTCGCGGAGTTCGTCGATCGTCCCGTCCCAGGCGTTCTCGCCGCTTTCGATGATGTAAGCTCGTTCGGAGAGATCGAGCGCGAACTCCACGTTCTGCTCGGTGATAAGGACGGTCACGTCTTCGGTGACGATGTCTTCGAGGATCTCCTCTAAGTCCTCGACGATGACCGGGGCCAGCCCCTCCGTCGGCTCGTCGAGCAACAGCAGATCGGGGTTCTGTACGAGTGCTCGTGCGATCGAGAGCATCTGCTGTTCGCCGCCGCTGAGGTTCCGGCCGTTGTTCTGACGGAGATCGTCGAGGATCGGGAAGATCTCGTACATCTCCTCGATCGGCCGGGCGTCGGCTCCCTTACACGAGTCGCGCGCCAGCATGAGGTTCTCCTGGACGGTAAGCGTCGGGAAGATCCGCCGTCCCTCGGGGACGAGTTTGATCCCTTTGTTGCTGATTTCGTCGATGGTGTCGTCGGCGATGCTCTCGCCCCGGAAGTTGATGGTTCCTTCCCGGCGGGGAACCGTTCCGGTGATCGACCGCAGTGTCGTCGTCTTCCCGGCCCCGTTCCGACCCAACAGGGCGACGACCTCGCTTCAGCGGATCACGGTTCGTCGACGGCCGCGGTGAGCTCCGCCGCAGCTTCGAGGTCGAGTTCCTCGACGGAGAGGACCGGCAACAGCTTCTCGAGCTGTCGTCTGACCTGTTCGACACCCGGATGGGGCGGTTCGACGACGAAGGTGATCCGGGATCGCTCGCCGTCGCCGATAGGCTCGCCGACGATCCGCTCGATGTTGATCTGACGGCGCGCGAACAGCCCGGTCACTTTGGCGGTGACGCCCGGTTCGTTGATGACGAGCGCCGAAAGGACCGCCCGCCGCCCCCCCATCCGACCGGGGGTTCCCTCTGTCGTCTCGGCTCTGGTCCCGTCAGGATTGCGGCGTCCGGACGGCTGAGCGCGTTCGTGGGGGCCGAGACTGTCCATCTCGCCGGTCATAGTTCCTCCAGTTGGGCCTCGTTCATCGCGAACTTCGTGTTGTCGCCGCCGCTGGGGACGATCGGGTAGACGTCCTCCTCGGGATCGACGTGGGCGTCGACGACGCTCGGGCCGTCGTACTCGTAGGCCGCCCGGAGCGTCTCGTCGACCTCGTCGTAGGTCTCGATCCGGAACCCGCGGGCGCCGAAGCCCTCGGCGAGGACGTCGAACCCGGGAACCCAGGGGTACTCCGAGGCCATCCGACGGCCGTCGAAGAAGGCGTCCTGCCACTGTCTGACCATCCCAACGGCGGCGTTGTTCAGCACGATAACGGTGATGTCAAGCTCCTCGCGGACGGCGACCGCCAGCTCCTGCATAGTCATCAAAAAGGAGCCGTCGCCGTCGAAGCAGACGACGGACTGATCGTCGTCAGCTGCGAGCCGGGCACCGATGGCCGCCGGGAGGCCATAGCCCATCGTTCCGAGCCCGTGTGAGGAGACCCACGTCCGCGGATGTCGGTAGGTCCAGTACTGCATCGCCCACATCTGGTGTTGGCCGACGCCGGTCGTCACGATCGTGTCGTCGGGCGTCA
>CAZWZX010000192.1:0-4950 GCA_964638655.1 uncultured Natronomonas sp. | reverse complement strand
TCCCGACGGGGCGATCAGATTTCATGTCATGAGTGAACTAGTAACATGGGGGAGAAAATAAACCCCCGTCAGACGGACGACAGACGTTTACTCAGTCAGCGGTTCCGAGTTGAGCCGCTTCTCTATACGGGGGAAACCGCGGCCAGGTCATCCGAACGGGACTCGATCGTCTCTCCACATTCGGGGCATTCGTAATCGAGAGAGGCGGCGTGGACGTGGAGGATCCAGTCCCCGTTGACGCGACTTTCGTGTGTACAACTCGGACAAAATAGCGTTGCCTTGTGAGGCAGCTGACGCTCGGGGGGGTTACTGGAGGAAACCATTCCTCTTTCTAGGACCCGAACCGTGATAACGATGTCGTTGTCCGGCCGGTACACGGATCGAGCACGTCGCTTCGCGGGTGGTGGATTCAAAAGTGTGGCGGGGTCCGAGTGGGACTGTTTCAGACAGTAAACAAGGTCGATAGCCGACGCCGCCGGATGGCCGTGACATCTACAGGGACTCAGTCAACTGGCGTCGCGTTCGCAGCCCCGAGTGGTATCGTTCGATGATCTCCGAGCGGTGTCTCGGACACGCGAGAACACCGACTGCGCCCTGACTGACCTGAACCACCGGCTGCTCCGGGTTGTGCGGGGAGAGCCGACAGCCCGGACACGAGATCCCGCCGGCCGGTCTGTGGTGCAGAAGTTCTGCCCGGTGTTGGGTCGTATGCCCACAGGCCGCTCGAAACTGCTCGAGGTGCTCCGAACAGCCGACGACCGGGACCGTGAGCGCTTCGAGAAGCACGAACCCGACGGACTCCCTGCCCGCCGATCGGAGCGCTGACTCACAGGCCTGACACCGACTGATCGTCTCGATCTCGTCGATGTCTGACCGTAACTCCTGTGGGCACATGGCTGGTACGTGGCTCCCTTCTCGCGGCAGACGGGTAAGTGGTGGGATCGACTCGACGGCTCCGTTCGAGTTCTCGACCGATCGTCCCAACCGACGGGACAAGGCGATCGCCCGGGGGCACGGACGGTTCACGTCGATCATCGACGATTCGCGGGCGGATTCAACGGACGGCGGGTCAATCACAACCCTTAATTGATGCACCCGATTACGAAGAGGTAGCGGGATGGGATAGCCAGGAGATTCCGCCGGGCTCATAACCCGGAGACCGGACGTTCAAATCGTCCTCCCGCTATGTTTTTGCGTTCGGTCGTCTCAGTCGTCTCCCGTTGGATCGACGATGACGACCTCGCCGCCCTCGATGACGACGTTGATGAGCGTCTTCGCGCTGTACTCGGAGCTTTCGAGTTCGTTCTCGCCGTCTTCCTTTTTGATCACGGCGACGACGTCGACGACGTTCGCGCCGATCTCCCCGAGGGCCGCACAGATCGCCGCCAGCGTCCCGCCGGTCGAGAGCACGTCGTCGAGAACGAGCACGTTATCGCCCTCGTCGACGTCGTTTATGAACATCTGGTTCTCGGAGTAGCCGGTCCGTTGAAACAGCGGCTTCTCGCCGTCGAGCCCGTACTCGCGTTTCCGGATGACCACGAGCGGGATATCCGTCATCAGCGAGACGGCGGTCGAGATGTGAATCCCCATCGCCGCCGGCGTGACGATCTTGTCGACGTTCTCGAGGCGGGCCTTCCGGATGATCTTGATGACGATCTCCCGAAGCAGGCTCGGCTCGAGCATCGGAACGCCGTCGCTGATCGGGTGGACGAAGTAGTGGTACCCCTCCTTCTCGACGATCGGCGCCTCCAGCAACGACCGCTGCAGTTGATCCATGTACCGGATACCGGGAGATACGGGTAAAGCCTAACGGTACCCGTAGTCACCCGTGGCGGCTATTCGTCCCGTTCGAGGGAGTGAAACGCCTCGAGGATCAGCCGCTTCGTGACGGCACCGTGGGTCGTCCAGTGGTGGGCGTAATCGAGCATGTCGTCGTAGATATCCGGTTTACAGCCGGCCGCCTTCGGATGGCCGCCACCGTTGAGTCGGCGGGCGACCTCGTGACACCGTTCGAAGCGATCCGTCCCTCGGATCGACGCCGATCCGGCCGGCTTGACGATGACCGAGGCGTCCGCGCCGTCGTTTCGCATCGCCTCCGCGACTTCGTTCTGAGAACATCGGCCGTACGTGATCCCGACGGTCCAACCGTCGATCTCTCTGTACTCCGCACGCGAGATCGCTTCCTCGATGAGCGCCTCCTTCTCGACGCGTTGCTCCTCGAGGAACGCTTCGACGTCCGGAGGGAGGTCGGCCCCGTGTTCGAGAACTGTCGCGATGTACTCCTCGGGCTCGGCCCAGTAGGCGTAATCGGCGAGATCGTCGCTCCGCGGATCCTCCCGCAGCCAGAGGTCGTGGTCCCTCGTTACGGCCGCCAGATCCGCGTATCGCTCTTCGAACTCGTGGTCGATCTCCTCGAGGGCGACGTCGGTCGTACAGACCTGATCCGACTCGCCGACGACCAGGTCGGTATGTTCGGAAACTGTCTCTGCGAGTTGATCGTCCCACCGGTGGTGATCGAACCACCTGACCCGCGTAGCCGATTCGCCGATGGCCGGGAGCGATTCGATGTCCGACTCCGAATCGGGGCAGAGATCGCAGACGTACAGTTCGAGCCCGGGCTCGCCGTACTCGAGGACGTATCCGAGCGCTTCGTCGATTTCGTGTGGGCCGGCCGGAAGCAACGCCGCCGTATCGAACGCGGCCCGGAGCAGGGCGACACACCCCAGCCCGTCCGCGTCGGGATCGGCGATGACGATCCGCTTCGCGCCGGAGAGAGTTTCGCGGGCCCGCTGTTCGGCCTCCGTGTCCTCGACCGAATCGGGGACAAAAAAGCCCCGACCGGGGAGCAGGGATCGTCGATACAGCGGGATCGTCTCACCGTCGATGAGGTGATCGTCCATACTCCACCGAGCGGTTTCGGGACGTATAACTCCCCTGTTCAATCGCCCGATCGGCTACCCCAGCTGTCGGACCGTCAGAACCGGAGCGGGACACGTGCGGACGACTCGCTCGGCGACGCTCCCGAGGACGAACGAGTGCTCACCGCTCCGTCCGCGGGTTCCCATCGCGACGCAGTCGGCCTCGATCCCCCGAACGTAGCTGACGATCTGTCGGGCCGGGTGCCCGACCCGGACGGACGTTTCGATATCGACCGGCGAACCGGACGCCTCGTTCGCTTCGACGACGGTTTCCAGCGCAGCCTCCCCCCGTTCGTCGAGTGCAGCCCGGATATCGTCGTGAAGCCGTTCGGGGAGCGACTCGACCTGACTCTCGTCCATCACGTACAGCGCGTGAACGGCAGCATCGAACCTGTCCGCGAGATCCAGCGCACACTCGATCGCCCTCGAAACGCTTTCGGACCCGTCGGTTGCCACGACCACCGTCTCGAACATACGTCCCTTCGATCCGCGGAAGACATAAATTCATCCGGCTTCCGGCCGACAAACCCGACGGTAACCACTATTACCGACGGTTCACAACGGAGCCTATGGAGATCGAGACGGTCCTCGCCCCGGTCGATGGGACACAGGCCGCGATGGAGGCGATCGAGTACGCTCTCGCTATCGCCGAACGGTATGAGGCATGTGTTCATGCGTTGTATCTGCTGGGAGAGAGCGCCGCAGCCACCATCGAGGACGGAACCGTCGAATCCGGTGCAGTCGCCGAGCAGGGCGAGGAGGTTATGCAGGCCGTTCGGACGATCGCGGGAAACGTTCCGGTCGAGCACTCCTCGGCCTGCGGTTTTTCTATAAACCGGTTGGCACAACATCCCGGAAGCGTGATCCTCGACGTCGCCGAAGCGCTCGAGGTCGAGTTTATTGTCGTTCCACGAGAGCCCGTCACCGGCGATTCCGATGCGGTCATCGAAAAAGCGTCCGAGTACGTCCTCGCCTACGCTTCCCAGCCGGTTTTGTCAGTTTAATCGATCGGGTCGAACTCTTCGAGGAGTGAATGTCTCCGTATCGGCGTCGACCGGATCGATGGTATGGGTGTTTTAGACGCGTCCGGTTCGTTGGCAAGCGCATTGATCGCGGGCATCGTTATGCTCGTGTTCGCAATATTGAGCCTGTTCGTCACCGTCTTCGTGGTGGACATCGCTGCGGCGATCGGCGGACTCAACCCGGACGATAGCTACGTCGTCCTGGGTGTGACGGTTCTCGCTGCTGCCGCCATCATCGCCGGCGTCGGCTTTGTACTTCCGGAGGAATAACTCGAACGGCAAGGGGGGCGCCGAACTCACTCCTCGTCGTCGTCCGTCTCGGACAGCCTCGCAGCCATCTCCAGTTCGAAGCTCTCGTTTCCGGTCGAGACGAACCCGACCTTCCGATAGAGGACGACGGCGGGCTGGTTCCACCGCTCGACGGTCAGCCAGACGTGATCGATCCCTTCGGCCCGTCCGGCACCGAGCAGTCGTTTGATGAGCTCCGTTCCGATCCCCGCGCCCTGATACTCACGGAGTACGAAGATCGCCAGCTCCGAGGCGCCCTCTCCGTCGGGGACCAAGAGCGCGTGTCCGATCGGTTCCTCGTCGTGTCGGGCGACCACGTTGACGCAGTCCGACTCGAGCAGCTGCTCGAGCCAGCTCCTGATCTGTGGCTCCTTCGCCGGCGGGATCCCCTGTGCGCGGTCCTCCGGATTGAACGTTCGATACATCTCGACGAGCGTTTCGACTCCGTCGTCGTATCGCTGTATCGAAATCCGGCGACCTTCGTGATCCTCGAACTCGGAGGGCGGTGGGCCATACGGTCCGGCCACTTCGTCGGGATACTCGCGAGTCATCGGATAAGAGTCACCGTCGTTCGGGCGTTCAGGAGGACGAACTCCGCGATCTCCCCGAGCTGGACCTTCCCGAGCGGGCTGGTCTCCCCGCCGCCGAGAACGATCCGATCGAACGAACCCTGTTCGGAGAGATCGAGGAGTTGACTTCCGGGATGTCCCGGAACGGTTTTT
>CAZWZX010000191.1:0-4969 GCA_964638655.1 uncultured Natronomonas sp. | reverse complement strand
GACGACACGATCGTCACCACGGGCGTCGGTCAACACCAGATGTGGGCCTGGCAGTACTGGACGTGGACCGAGCCCCGAACGTGGGTCACCTCTCACGGCCTCGGGACGATGGGCTATGGGCTTCCGGCGGCCATCGGTGCGAAACTGGCGGCCCCCGACCGAGAGGTCGTCTGTTTCGACGGCGACGGCTCCTTTTTGATGACGTGTCAGGAGCTGTCCGTGGCCGTCCGGGAGGATCTGGACATCACGATCGCCGTGCTCAACAACGAGGCGATCGGCATGGTCCGGCAGTGGCAGGACGTCTTCTTCGGACAGCGACACATGGCGTCGGAGTATCCGTGGATCCCCGAGTTCGACACCCTCGCCGAGGCGTTCGGCGCCCGCGGGTTCCGGATCGACACCGACGAGGAGGTCGACCCGGTCATCGAGGAGGCGCTCGCCTACGACGGTCCGAGCGTCATCGACGTCCACATCGATCCCCACGAGAAGGTCTACCCGATGGTGCCGGGCGGCGGCGACAACGGGCTGTTCGCGCTGACGGAGGACCAGCTATGAGCCGCAGAGAGAACGTCCAGCGGCGCGGGCTCAAGGGGCCGCGCCCGGAGGAGCGCCGTCGTCCGATCGGGCGGCGAAACTCCCAGGGTATCCGCATCGATCCCGAGGTCGAGGCCGAGCCGGATCCGCGCCGGACGATCATCTCCGCGTACGTCGAGAACGAGCCGGGCGTGCTCGCGAAGGTCTCGGGGCTGTTCCACAGGCGGCAGTTCAACATCGAATCGCTGACCGTCGGTCCGACGCAGAACGACGGGTACTCCCGGATCACCCTCGTCGTCGAGGAGCCCGACCCCGGGATCGACCAGATCGGAAAGCAGCTGAACAAGCTCGTTCCGGTCGTTCACGTCCGGGAACTGGACGGTAACCCGGTCGCCCGGGAACTCGTCATCCTGAAGGTGGACGGCGACGAACCGGACAAGGTACAGGCCATCACCGAGATGTACGACGGCGAAGCGCTCGATGCGGGACCGGAGACGGTGACCGTTCAAATCACCGGCTCGGAGGAGAAGATCGACGACGCGATCGACGCGTTCGAACAGTTCAACATCCGGGAGATCGCACGCACCGGACAGGCGGCGCTCGCCCGCGGCGCCGAGGAAACCGCGCGGGTCGACGAACGACACACCTAACGGACAATGACAGACACTACCATCTACTACGACGACGACGCGGACAGTACCGTACTCGACGACAAGACCGTAGCCGTACTCGGATACGGCAGCCAGGGCCACGCGCACGCCCTGAACCTCGATGAATCCGGGGTGGACGTGGTCGTGGGGCTCCGCGAGGACTCCTCCTCGCGGGCCGCCGCGGAAGCCGACGGACTCGACGTGACGACGCCCAGGGACGCGGCCGAACAGGGCGATATCGTGAGCGTTCTCGTCCCGGATACGGTGCAGCCGGCGCTGTACGAGAACATCAGGGACGTGATCACCGAGGGCGACGTGCTGCAGTTCGCCCACGGGTTCAACATCCACTACGGCCAGATCGAACCGGACGAGGGGATCGACGTCACGATGATCGCGCCGAAATCGCCGGGGCATCTCGTCCGGCGGAACTACGAGAACGACGAGGGGACGCCGGGGCTGTTCGCGGTCTATCAGGACGCGACGGGCGAGGCCGAAGAGATCGCGCTCGCGTACGCGAAAGGGATCGGCTGTACCCGGGCCGGAGTCATCGAGACCACGTTCCGCGAGGAGACCGAATCGGACATCTTCGGCGAGCAGGCCGTCCTCTGTGGCGGCGTCACCGAACTCGTCAAGGCCGGCTACGACACGCTCGTCGAGAACGGCTACAGCCCCGAAATGGCGTATTTCGAGTGTCTGAACGAGCTCAAACTCATCGTCGATCTGATGTACGAGGGCGGGAACATGGAGATGTGGAACTCCGTCTCCGACACCGCCGAGTACGGCGGGTTGACCCGAGGCGACGTCGTGATCGACGAGAGGGTTCGCGAGTCGATGGAGGAGGTCCTCGAGGGGGTCCAGGACGGGACGTTCGCCCGCGAGTGGATCTCGGAGAACCAGACCGGAAGACCGAGCTACAAGCGGCTCCGGGAGGCCGAGCAGAACCACGAGATCGAGGCCGTCGGCGAAGACCTGCGCGCGCTGTTCGCGTGGGGCGAGGAATGAAAACATGACAGAGAGCGGAAAGACACTGGGCGAGATAAGCCACACCGACCCCTACACGGACCGGGCGTTCGGCGAGACACAGACGTACAGTCGAGGTAAAACGATCGCCGCCGACGGCGGCGAGCCCGAAGCGGTAACGGAGGACGGCGACGACGACAGCGAAACGCTCGCCGACGTCGAACACGCCACCCCGGAGGGCGCGGAGGGGACCCAGCGAACGTTCGACAGAGGTGCGGACCGATGAGCGAGGGGACGCTGTACGACAAGGTCTGGGAGAGACACAGGGTGACGACGCTTCCGACCGGACAGGACCAGCTGTTCATCGGTCTCCATCTCATCCACGAGGTGACGAGTCCACAGGCGCTGGGGATGCTCCGGGAGCGCGGTCTCGAGGTCGCTCGGCCCGATCTGACGCACGCCACCGTCGATCACATCGTACCGACGGACGACCTCGAGCGACCGTTCGACAACGAGGCGGCCGAAGAGATGTACGCCGAACTCGAGGCGAACATCGAGCGGACGGGCATCGAGTTCGACGACCCCTCGACGGGGAACCAGGGGATCGTTCACGTCATCGGGCCGGAGCAGGGGCTGACCCAGCCGGGGAAGACGATCGTCTGCGGCGACAGCCACACCTCGACGCACGGCGCGTTCGGCGCCTTGGCGTTCGGGATCGGAACTTCCCAGATGCGGGACGTCTTCGCGACACAGACCGTCGCCATGGAGAAAAAGAAAGTCCGAAAGATCGAGGTGACGGGCGAACTCGGCGAGGACGTCACCGCAAAGGACGTCGTCCTGACGATCATCCGTCGGCTCGGCACCGACGGCGGCGTCGGCTACGTCTACGAGTACGCCGGCGACGTCATCGAGAACCTCGGCATGGAAGGTCGGATGTCGATCTGTAACATGTCGATCGAGGGCGGCGCCCGTGCGGGCTACGTCAATCCCGACGAGACGACCTACGAGTGGCTCGAAAACACCGACGAGTTCGAGGACGATCCCGAGCGCTTCGAGGAGATGAAACGCTACTGGGAGTCGATCGCCTCCGACGCCGACGCCGAGTACGACGACGTGGTGACGATCGACGGCTCGAAGATCGAGCCGATCGTCACGTGGGGAACGACGCCGGGGCAGGGGATCGGGATCTCCGAGGAGATTCCGGATCCCGACTCGCTCCCGGAGGATCAACGCGAGACGGCCCGACGGGCACAAAAGCACATGCGCGTCGAGCCCGGCGACACGATGGAAGGGTACAACATCGACGTCGCGTTCCTCGGCTCCTGTACGAACGCCCGACTGTCGGATCTCCGGGCGGGCGCGGAGATCGTCAAGGGCCGAGAGGTCGACGACTCCGTCCGTGCCCTGGTCGTTCCGGGCAGCCAGCGCGTCAAGACGGCCGCCGAGCGCGAGGGACTCGACGAGATATTCAAGCAGGCGGGCTTCGAGTGGCGGAACCCGGGCTGTTCGATGTGTCTCGGCATGAACGACGACCAACTCGTTGGCGACGAGGCATCGGCCTCCTCCTCGAACCGGAACTTCGTCGGACGGCAGGGCTCGAAGGACGGACGAACGGTCCTGATGAGCCCGAAGATGGTCGCCGCCGCCGCGGTCGCCGGCGAAGTCACGGACGTCCGTGAACTGCCGAAAGCCGAGGTGAAAGCATGACCGAGGAAGTCCCGAGCGTCGACCGCGTCGAGGGGACCGGAATTCCGGTCAGAGGCAACGACATCGACACCGATCAGATCATCCCGGCCAGGTTCCTGAAGGTCATCACCTTCGACGGGCTCGGGGAGTTCGCCTTCTTCGATCAGCGCTTCGACGGCGACGACAACGAGAAGGACCACCCGTTCAACGAGGAGCGGTTCCGGGACGCCAACGTGTTGGTCGTCAACGCCAACTTCGGCTGTGGTTCCTCTCGAGAGCACGCCCCACAGGCGCTCCAGCGGTGGGGGATCGACGCCATCGTCGGCGAGTCCTTCGCCGAGATCTTCGCCGGGAACTGTCTGGCGCTCGGTATTCCGACGCTCACCGCCGACACCGACTCGATCGAGACGCTGCAGTCGTGGGTCGATTCGAACCCCGACGGCGAGATCGAGATCGACGTCGGGGACGAGACCGTGGCCTACGACGGGAACACCATCGAGGTCGAGGTCGACGACGCACAGCGGAAGGCGCTCGTCGACGGGATCTGGGATACGACCGCCCTGATGAAATCGAACTCGGAGGCGATCGCGGAGACGGCCGCGTCGCTGCCGTACATCGACGACGACCCGACTGCGACCGGCGAAGCCGACGACTGACGGGAGTATTCGTAGAGCCCCGACGAGACGGCTATCGATCGACCGTCCGTTCCGATCCCGACGAACGCTTAAGCGTTTCCGGGCCGATACGACGACCATGAGCGATCCCCTTTCGGACGACGAGATAGAGACCCGACTCCCCGACGAGTGGCACCGCGAGGGCGATGAGATCGTCCGCACCTTCGAGTTCGACTCCTATCTCGAGGGCGTCGGCTTCGCCGGCGGCGCGGGCGGACTCGCCGAGGAGGCGTTCCATCACCCCGAGATGACGATCGGCTGGCGCGAGGTCGAGGTCCGACTGACGACACACGACGCCGGCGGGATAACGGAGAAAGATCTCGATCTGGCTGCCCGGTTCGACGAGTTGGCCGACTGACGGGGCGATCGATCCACACGAAACGGTTTTTACACGGGGCGTGAGTTCCCCCGTATGTCAGAGAGATTGGCCGATCAGACGGCAGTGATAACGGGATCCAGCAGCGG
>CAZWZX010000190.1:0-5036 GCA_964638655.1 uncultured Natronomonas sp. | reverse complement strand
CTCGATTACATCGCCGAAGAGCCCCCGGACTGTATCGTCAGTGACTACGATATGCCGGGGATGAACGGACTCGAATTCCTCGGGGAAGTGCGGAAGACACATTCCGATCTCCCCTTTATCCTCTTTACTGGAAAGGGAAGCGAAGAGATCGCAAGTGAAGCGATCTCCGCCGGTGTCACCGATTATCTACAGAAATCCGGGAGTCAGAACCAGTATCGGATTCTGCGAAACCGGATCGAGAACAGCGTCGGCAACTATCGTTCCCAACGGAGCCTTCAGTTGTTTCGATTGGCTGTAGAACATTCGGGGCACTCGATATATATCACCGATAGCGATGGTGTGATAGAGTACGTAAACCCGAGTTTCACCGAGACCACTGGATATACGCCCGAGGAGGCGATCGGCCGAACACCACGGATCCTAAACTCCGGGGAACACCCGACGGAGTTCTACGCGGATCTCTGGGAAACGATTCTCGACGGAAAGGTATGGGAGAGCGAGATCACAAACCGGCGAAAAGGCGGCGAACTGTACGTGGCCGAGCAAACGATCGCTCCAATATTCGTCGAGGATGACGGCCCGGAGAAGTTCGTCGCAGTGAATCAGGACATAACCGACCAGAAAAAACACCAGTTCGCTCTCGAAAAGCAGTGCGATGACCTCGAGATACTCAACCGGATGTTTCGTCACCACATCCGGGACGACCTACAGATAGTGACTGGATACACCGAACTCCTCGAAGAGCACGTGAACAGCGAAGGGGAGGCCCACTTGCGAACGCTCAAAGAGCGATCGTGGGACGTGTCCGGTCGAGCCGAAGCTACCGGGAAATTCGCCGATATACTGCAGCAGACGGAGCCGGATCGATCGATGAAACTGGATGAAATAATCGAAAGCGCAGTACAAAACGTCGGATGGACCGATAAGGACGTCTCGATCACCGTCGGAGATGAGGACTCATCGATGCCTGTCGTCCCCGACATGGTGCTCGGGTCCATAATCCGAATTCTGATCGAGATGATCGTTCGACGCGAAGGAACTCAAACATCCCAGCTACTGGTTACGGCGGATCAAGGAAGTGATGACTTTTCGCTTCAGGTAACGACAAACGGACAAGCCACATCTGACGGAGAACCCGCCCCCGATACAGCGGACGTATTCGGCTTCGAAGGTTCGGAAATGAGCACCCCAGAACTCTACATTATTCAGGGGTTCCTCAAAGAACATGGCGGGGAGATAACGGTAACGCGCGACCGGGCCGAGAGGATAAAATTCGCCCTGAAGTTCCCATTGCCCGATTATTGTAAAGGAGGTTCTTCCGGAGGCGATTGTTGATCTCGCTTCCCGAAACAAGCCCCATGCGGTAATCGGTCGTTAGAATCGCTGGCAAACGAATTCGCGATCTACTCTACTCACCAAAGAACCGCGAGGGCGATACTGATTATACAACAGCAACTGGAGCGACGTACACCCCCGGTCGGGTGTACATTGACCTCCAGTGGTACTATAGCTCGTTCAGTTTGCGGAGGAGCTGACCCTCGTACTCCGCGTCGGCCCGGATCCCCTTCATCTCGAGGACGTTCCGTTCGAGCTTATCGAGCGCGACGCGGAAGGCCGTCTCGGAGCCGTACCCTTCGCCGGAGCCGGCGACCTGCCCGCGGTTCGTCCGGAGTCTGATCTGACAGTGGATCAGAGGCGTCCCGCGGAGCCGCTCTTTGTGTTCGCTGAACCGGACGTGAGCGTGGTGGACCTGCATATCCCGGTACTTGTCGGCGACCTTGGTGATCGCGTTCTGGATCGAATCGCGCGTGATAGTCTCGAGGAGATCGATGTTGGTGATCTGGACGTCCATGCTCTCCTCTTCGGTGTATGTCAGCGCACGCAGCACGTCCGTCTTCGTCAGGATCCCCGCGACCGTGGTGTCGTCGTCGTCCGGCGTGACGACGAGCCCGGCGTAGTCGTGTTCGAACATCCGCTCGACGGCCGTCGTCACCGATTCGCTCGCGGTGATCGTCTCGACCGGGCTGTTCATCAGGTCGTACACCGGTAGATCGAGCATTCGGTCCGTATCGCCCGAGCGGTCGCCCTTCTGTTGGCGCTCCATCGTGCGGACGGCGAAGTCGGCGATATCGTGGGTCGTCACCATACCGGAGAGCCGACCGTTCTCGTTGAGGACCGGAATCCGGGAGATGTCGTTCTCCCGGAGATAGTTGATCGCCTTCCCGAGGTGATCGTCCTCGCGCAGCAGGATGACCTCGTCCGTGTAGATCTGGTCAACGGTGAGCACGTCGAGGTTGTCGAGCACGGCTCGGAGGAGCGCGTCCTCGGTGACGATACCCCAAAGAGAGTCGTTTTCGAAAACCGGCGCGACCTTCGTTCCCCCTTCGACGAGCATTCGTGCGACCTCACGGATCCCGTCCTCACGGCCGACGCGTGGGACGTTGCTTCGGGCCAACACACCCACCTTGGCGTCGTCCTCGATGTGTGATTGGAGGAGCTGTCGTTCCGTGATGATCCCCGTGTACCCGCCGTCTTCGGTCACGATGATCCCTTTCGGGTTCTCACGGTCGAAGATGGACCGTACCTTTCCGAGCCGCTCGTCGGCGTCCACCTCGACGTACTCGTCGGTGGCGATATCTGCGATGTTCATCTCTATTGGGGAACTTCGCCGTGACGGCTCTTGAAAGTACCTCACTGCCCCGCGGGATGGGACGTGGGGACTTACCGCTCGGCGAGCCGTTCACCGAGGCGATAAAAGGGCGGAAGCAACACGGTGTTGAGAACGCTAACGACGATCAACAGAACGGCGAGAACCGTATACGATCCGCCATCGACGATCGGCCACAGCCAGACGGCGACCGAGCCGGTGAGCAGGCCGAGCGACAGTCCCACGGCGGCGCCCTGCGTTCGTTCGAAGACGAGCGTTGCGAGCGCGAGGCCGCCGAGACCGAAAAAGAGAATCCCGTACGGCTGCGTACTGACGAAGTCGACGAGGAGGATCAACGCCCCCGAGAAGGCGGTCCCGTAGCTCACGAGTCGGATCTGCCGCTGTTGGCGGTCCGATCCGTCGGAATCGTCGCTCATAGCTCCCGCAGATCCTCGACGACTGCCGCACGGATCTCCGCGGCGGCCACTTCGTCGGCCCGGCGAACGATCTCGGCCTCCAGCGTCGCCGGTTCGACGGCCGTGCGGTGGCTGTGTGAGAGGACGATATGGAGGATCTCGGCGGGGAGACCCGCGTTCGCCGCGACGGCGACCCCGAAGTACGGATGGCCGAGCAGGTCGTCGATTTCGGTCGACTCCATCCCGTCGAACTCGTAGAGCTTCGAGACGTCGTGGACGAGCGCGCCGGCGACGACGACGTCGAGATCGATATCGAGCGCCGTTCGACGTCCGGCGAGCGAATCGACGAGTCCGACGGCACAGGCCGTGACGTCTCGGACGTGGCCCACGAGCGTCGCCTCGTCGGCCTCGAGGCCGAGCGATCGCTGTGCCGGCGGGAACCACGGAACCGTCCGGAGGTCCTCGATCGCGATATCGTTTTCGTCGGCCGCGTTCTTCCACGCCGAGGCGACGTTCGCTCTGAGCGTCCCGTCCTCGATGGTGCGTATTTCCGGGAAAACCGAATCGATGTCCATAGAGCCGACTCGTCGGCCACGACCTAAACAGTACGGAAGCGCAGTACGGGGGGAACCGACAGTCCCCGAGACGGGGAGCAGTGAAGCGACGATCGGCGCCGGTCAGTTTCGCTCGTTCCCGAGCCGGTAGCGATACGGCTGATCGCGGATGACTTCGACCTCGCCGATTTCGGCCTCCCGGCCGAGCACCGTCGCAACCCGGTGGGCGCTGTCGAACTCCTCGCCGTGTTCCTCGAGAATATCGAGGATCTCACGGGCGGTCAAGGGCTCGTCAGGGTCGGCCTCCGAGAGCACGGTTCGGATCCGTTCGAACTCACCCCGGCGTATGCGCATACACATACACAAGGCCTCCCATACCATAAGTATCCGTCAGACAAATGTCAGACGCAAGTTCGACAAAAACCGATAGACGGTGTCGGATTCGTCTGTCGGACGCAGGTGCGAGTGTCGTGAGACAAACCCTCGCGCTCGACGCTCAGATCGGCGTGTCGAACTCCGAATCGAACTCGCGTTCGCGGCGGTACTGCTCGACGAACGCCTCGACGTCGAACTCGAGCATCTCCCGTTCGAACTGTGCGGCCGTTTCGGCGTCACCGTGACTCGCGGCGTGTTCCATCAACTCGACGAGCAGTTCGACGACGACCTCGTGGAGGCGACGGGCGTCGAAATCACTCACCCACAGGAGGGCGTAGCCGACCCGCCCGTCCTCGGAGACGTCGGCGACCGCGACGGAGTCGGGGAACTCCTCTGTGACCATCCCCATGACGTGGGCGAGACCGAACTCGGGGAACTCGTCGGCCGTCTCGATGGCGGTCCGCAACACCTCGACGACCGATTCGGGGACGAACCGCGAGATCGGGTGAGCGTCGACGACGACGGCGTGCGTCGCTCCGCACTCGCAGTGTAGCTCCCGGAGACCCATATCGAGATCGACCGGGCGAACCGTCTCGCCGCAGGGAAGCTCCAGTTCGTCGTCGTCGCGTCCGGGTACGCGGGGCTCGGCCATTGTCCGTACTGGGCCGCCGATCCGGTTAAAAACAGCGTTCGGCTACCGCGAGAGATCGTCGGCACCGAGCGCCGCGTCGTAGGGATCTTTCTCGGCTTCCGGTTCCGCTCCGATCGCCTCGCCGGCTTCGTCGTCTATCTGGACGTACGCTCGGGTCACGACCGCGGCGCCGAACGCCGCCAACAGTCCGCCGACCGCTGCCGCGACGAGTACGCCTACGGTCGTCGAGACGAGACCGAAGACGGCGGAGCTGACCTGTTCGAGCCGTGAAACGACCACCAACACGAACCCGATGAGGAACACTTCGATGCGGTGTCCCTTCGTGAGCCGCCAGGAGTCGGCCATCGCCTGGACGAAGTTCTTGTCCTTGATCGCGATCTCCTGTCTGAGGA
>CAZWZX010000189.1:0-5067 GCA_964638655.1 uncultured Natronomonas sp. | reverse complement strand
ACGAGCTCGTGGAGGTACTTCTGAATCACCGGATCGTTCAGTAGTTCCTCAAAAGCCATTACGTACAGTTCGGCCAGCGAGTCGTTTAAAAGCTCCGGAAGCGGGAACGGGTTTCTTCGAGATCCACTCAGGGTTTATCAGAGCCCGAGGTCGATCCGTTTCAACCCATCGACCCGGTTTATGAGTCCGTCGATCCCGCTGTGGATCTCATCGAGACGGCTGGCGATGTCGTCGGCCGGGACCGCCCCATCGGGCGTCGGCTCGACGAGTTCGGCGTCCTCGAGCATTCGAAGCGAGTACCTCGTTTTGTGTTCGTCGATCCCGGTCAGCTCCGAGATCCGCGAGATACCGACCGGATGATGACGGAGCACCGTCTCCAGGACGAGGAGGTCGCGTTCTTCCTTCCGGAGCTGTCTCGCCAGCCGCTCTATCATTCGCACGGCGATACCGAACGGACGGTCAAAACAATACCGGAGTCGGAACTGATCGGAGCTATCGTAGCCAACCGGACGTTTCCGGGCCGTCTTTCGAAGACGGAGCACTCACCGAGTGGGATCCCCGGGCGCCAGCTCGGAACGTCGGCCATCAGTTGTTTGTTATCACAACACGTAGTACTTCGAAGCCATCGAAGAGAGTACGGCACCCACCGCGGCCGCGTGATCGTTCAATGACACACAGCATCTGCACATCCGAGGGGGGCGGGGAACTGACGCATTTTCAGCACCTATGGCGAACGTTGTTGGCCCCCGATCTCGATCCGAGGACCAGACTCGAACAGCTATTCGAACACGAAACCGCAGAGTTCGATCTGAGTTACGCGTTTCTGTCGCGCATCGACCTGAAAGACGAAACGGAGCGCTTCGAAATCACATACGGTTCCCACGAGATTCTACGACCGGACACCACCGTCCCACTCTCCGATACCTACTGTCGGAAGACCATCGCGGATCCGGGGGGAACGGTGGTCGTCAGTGACGCCCTCGCTGAAGGGTGGGGCGACGATCCGGCGTATCAAAGGTTCGAGCTAGGGAGTTATCTCGGGACGACGGTCTCGATCGAGGACGAACTCTACGGAACGCTCTGTTTTGCGAACACCGCCGCCCGTGATGAGCCGATCAGGGACAAAGAGAAAGCCCTCGTGGAGATGTACGGCCGGTGGGTAGAGTACACGTTGGCCTCGCGAGGGAAGACGCCGATTCGGGGGACGCGTATCGATACTGACGAGGAACGCACCGTTCCTTCGGAGGCCATCGACTCGATGATGGACGCACTCGGAAAGCCCACGAGACGCGTTGTTCTAACGACGCTGTCAGGGGACAACACCGAGATCAGTCTCGCCGCCCTCGAACGGCGCATGAACGACGAGAACGTCCGAGTTCAACTGGTTCATACTGACCTACCGAAATTAGCCGACGCCGAATACATCACGTGGGACAGTGATTCGGGGACTGTCTCGAAAGGACCGAGGTTCTTCGAGGTTGAACCGCTCGTTCAGTTTTTGAACGAACAGAATGCGGAATTCGCCGAGTAGCCGTCGTGCGTTGATGTTCTATCGATGCCGAGGGCGTTTCTGCCTTCGTCTCTCGGCACGGGAGACGTTCGACCCGATCGATGCCGAACGGATCCGCGAGAGCGGGTGTGATGAGCAAAAGGCATATCTCCGGGCGGACTAAGAGTATATAACAGAATGAACGAGGTTCAACTCGAGGTCGCGAAGGCCTACCCCAACGACTCCGGGCGGGGCATCGCGCGCCTCGACCCCGACACGCTCCTCCATCTCAAGCTGTCGCCGGGCGACATCATCGAGATCGAGGGGGCGAACACGACCGCGGCGAAGGTCTGGCGCGCCGACCGCCAGGACTGGAACACCGACACCGTCCGGATCGACGGGTTCACCAGACAGAACGCCGACGTGGGGATCGGCGAGCGGGTGACGATCCGGAAGGCGGAGGCGACGAAGGCTGACCGGCTCGTTCTCGCCCCGCCGGAGGAGGCGTCCGTCCAGTTCGGCTCCGACGCGGCCGGGATGGTCAAACGACAGATACTCAAACGGCCCGTAGTCGAACGCGACATCGTCCCCGTCATGTCCTCGACGAACCACCCGTTCATGCGCTCGCCCGGGCAGGCGATCCCTCTCATCGCCGTCGAGACCGAACCGGAGGGCGTCTGTCTCATCACCGAGGACACGGAGGTCGAACTCCGCGAGGAGCCGATCTCGGGCTTCGAGAAGACCGGCGGCGGGATCACCTACGAGGACATCGGCGGTCTGCAGGGCGAGATCCAGCGCGTCCGCGAGATGGTCGAGCTACCGATGAAACACCCCCAGATCTTCAAGAAGCTCGGCATCGAGCCGCCGCAGGGGGTGCTTTTGCACGGACCGCCCGGGACCGGCAAGACGCTTCTCGCGAAGGCCGTCGCGAACGAGACTTCGGCGAGTTTCTTCTCCATCGCCGGCCCGGAGATCATCTCGAAGTACTACGGTGAGAGCGAACAGCAGCTCAGAGAGATCTTCGAGGACGCGACCGAGGAGTCGCCGTCGATCATCTTCATCGACGAGCTCGACTCGATCGCGCCCAAACGCGAGGACGTGACCGGCGAGGTCGAACGCCGCGTCGTGGCCCAGCTTCTGACGATGATGGACGGGCTCGAATCGAGAGGGCAGGTCATCGTCATCGGGGCGACGAACCGAGTCGACTCGGTCGACCCGGCGCTCCGTCGTCCCGGTCGGTTCGATCGGGAGATCGAGATCGGCGTTCCCGACGAGACCGGCCGCAAGGAGATCCTCCAGATCCACACCCGCGGGATGCCGCTGGCCGACGACGTCTCGCTCGACAGCATGGCCGACGAGACGCACGGCTTCGTCGGCGCCGACATCGAGAGCCTGACGAAGGAGGCCGCTATGAAGGCGCTGCGGCGATACCTCCCCGAGATCGATCTCGACGAGGAGGACATCCCGCCGAGCCTCATCGATCGGATGATCATCAAACGCGGGGACTTCCGCGGCGCGCTGAACGAGGTCGAACCCTCGGCGATGCGCGAGGTGCTCGTCGAACTCCCGAAGGTCTCCTGGGACGACGTCGGCGGACTCACGGATGCGAAAGGGCAGGTCAAAGAGTCCGTCGAGTGGCCGATGAACAGCCCCGAGAAGTTCGAGCGGATGGGTATCTCACCGCCCGCCGGCGTGTTGCTCTACGGACCGCCCGGAACCGGGAAGACGCTGATGGCCAAAGCCGTCGCCAACGAGACGAACGCCAACTTCATCTCCGTCCGCGGTCCCCAGTTGCTCTCGAAGTGGGTCGGCGAAAGCGAGAAGGCGATCCGACAGACGTTCAGGAAGGCCAGGCAGGTCTCGCCGACGGTGATCTTCTTCGACGAGCTCGATTCGCTCGCGCCCGGTCGGGGGACCGATACCGGTTCGAACGTCTCCGAACGGGTGGTCAACCAGCTGTTGACTGAACTCGACGGGCTAGAGGACATGGAGGACGTGATGGTCATCGGCGCGACCAACCGACCGGACATGATCGATCCCGCGTTGATCCGCTCGGGGCGGTTTGATCGGCTCGTGATGATCGGCGAACCCGACACCGAAGGCCGCGAGCAGATCCTCCGGATACACACCGAGGAGACGCCGCTGGCCCCGGACGTCAGCCTCCGAGAACTGGCCGAGATCACCAGCGGCTACGTCGGCTCCGATCTCGAATCGATCGCCCGGGAGGCGGCCATTCAGGCGCTTCGCGAGGAAGACACGGCCGAGGAAGTCGACATGCGGCATTTCCGGCAGGCGCTGGAGTCCGTGCGGCCGACGATCACCGACGACATCCGGGAGTACTACGATCAGGTCGAAGACCAGTTCCGGGGCGGAAGTCCGGACGGGCGACGCCAAAGCGGCGGCCGGATCGGCTTCCAGTAGTCGTCCCCGTCGTATCTCTCCCCTCAGCGATCGCCGATTCGGATCCGATTTCGGAGCGGTTCGCCCGCCTCGAGCCGTCCGACGTTGTCTGTGAGAATATCCACGAGTCGGTCGTAATACTCCGGCGTCGAGCCGGCCGTATGCGGCGTAACGAGCACCTCATCGAGATCCCAGAGCGGATGCCCGTCAGGGAGCGGTTCGGGGTCGGTCACATCGAGCGCCGCTCCCCCCAACTGTCCCCGCCGGAGCCCGTTTACGAGCGCGTCGGTTTCGATGACTTCCCCCCGTGCGACGTTGACGAGCACCGCATCGCGCGGAAGCGTCGCTATCTCCTCTTCGCCGATCAGCCCGCGGGTCGCGTCGGTGAGCGGACAGGAGAGAACGACGAACTCGCTCCGTGCGAGCGCAGTGTGGAGGCTGTCGGGGCCGAACAGCTCGTCGGTCGGCCCGCCGGCGTCGGGATCGCGCCGTATCCCGAGCGTCGTCACGTCGAAGGGCTCCAGACGGTCGGCGACCGCCCGTCCGATCGCCCCCAATCCGACGATCGCTACCGTGGATCCCGACAGTTCCCCCGGCGAGGCGGGCTGCCAGTTGTCCGCGCGAGCCGCCTCGTGAAGGCGCCGGGAGAACGCCAGTATGGCTCCGATGACGTGTTCGGACGCGTTCGGCGCGTGGACGCCGGATGCGTTCGTCACCTCGACACCGAGATCGGCGAGCGCGTCGAGCGGCAGGTGGCTGGTCCCCGCGAACGAACACGCGAACAATCGGAGTTTCTCGGCCCGTTCGAGAAGCGCCCGGTCGATCGAGGTTCCGGTCACGATGTCGGCGGACTCGATCCATCGCCGTTCCTCCGCCGGAGTCGCCGCGTGCCGGACGGTGTGTTCATCGAGCCGTTCTCGAAGCGTTTCGGCGTACGACGCCGTCGATCGCCCGTGAGCCCCCTCCCGCAAAACGAGTAGCTCCATACCACGAGTTCATCGGGCAGTTATTTCAACCCTCCCGGATCGACCGTATCCGTTCACTCGCCGGTAAACTCGGGCGGTTCGTCCCCGCCGAAGGCCGCGTGACCGCGGGCGAAATCCTCGGTCCCCGTCAATCGGGCGATCGAACTCGCCTCGTCGGCGAGCTGTGTGTCCAGCGGCGTATCGAGACTCTTC
>CAZWZX010000188.1:0-5107 GCA_964638655.1 uncultured Natronomonas sp. | reverse complement strand
CTGGAGGTCGACGGCGGGCGGGATATCTGAATCCGGGACGGTTCCCGGATTTTACGGTTTTATACATATTCTTTTTCCCATACATAACGTACCCGGACGGCCGTCAGTTGTCGATCGTCTGGATCCGGTATTCACCGAAAGAGAGGCGCCCTTCCGGGAGCTATGTAGTGCGACGCCACCAGGGCGATCGGAACCGAATCGTCGTCGAGATGCGTCCGTGGCCGTCACTTTCAAGACTGTTTCGGGGGCGATTACCGGATAGATAAAGCGTGAGATACCGACACGGAAAAGTGTCATCTTTAATATAATAATCGATCGCTTCGGTTTTTTTACCGGTCAACGGAGTCGAAGCGAGGACTGCCGGCCGACAGCACCGGGGTTCCCTTCGCACGCACGTGGAGATCATCCCGCCCGGTCGTATCTTCGCGCTCACTCCGCTCGGTCGCTCATTCGCGCCAACTGAACGAAGAGCAGGGCCGAACAGGCGAAACAGACGCCGAGCCCCGCATAGGCCGCGACGAAGGTGAATCGCTCGCCGACGACGCCGACGTACGTCGGTCCGAGGCTGCCGGCACCGTAAAAGACCGCCCGCGTGATGCCGTAGTCCGCCCCCATCGTCTCGTCGGAGAGAACGCCGACCAGATCGGCGGTCATGACCGGCCAGAACGTGACCATTCCGACCGCAAAGAGGATCGTCCCGATCGCGAGCCCGGCCGTCGTGGGGACGCCGAGGACGAGCCCGAGCCCGAGAAGGCCGATAACGGGGGTGAACAGCCCGATCCGTCGGTGACCGATCCGGTCGCCGAGGACGCCGACGGTCGGGCTCACGAGCAGCCCGGTGACGAATATGGACGCGAACGCGAGCGTCGAAAGCGTCGGCGAGACGCCGAGATCCGTCTGGAGCAGAGTCGGGAAGAAGCTGATCGATCCCTGCCAGAGGAACATGTTGAAACAGAACAGCACGAGCAGATACCGGAGCTCTTTCGTCACGAAGACGCGGCGAAACGACTCGGCCGGTCGCAGCCGGACCCATCGCGGTGCGTAACTCGCCGTGAGCAGTCGGTGTGCGCCGAACGCGGCGAGGGCCGCCGCGGCGGCGATCGGCAGAAACGAGAGCCGCCAGTTCCCGAGCCACAGCGCGACGATCGCGACCCCGGCGGCGGCGCCGCTACCGACGTTGTACGAGGCGGAGATAACGCCGTAGGCCCGTCCCCGCTTGGCCGTGAACAGGTCCGCGACCGTCGCCATGCTCGTCGGCTCGTAGAGCCCGATCCCGACTCCGAGCAACATCAATCCCGAGACGAACACCGGGAAGTTCGGCGCGACCGCCGCGATTCCGAGACCCGCGGCGGCGACGCCGAGCGCCGTCACCAACACCGGCCGGCGGCCGAGCGTGTCCGAGAGGCGGCCGCCGGGATACATCGAGAGGGCCGCACAGGCCCACATCGCGGTCAGCGCCGCTCCGGCCACCCCGGCGGTGATCGAGAACGCCTCGGTGATCCTCGGCAACAGCGGCGAGACGACGAACTGCCCGGCCAAAAGCGCGATCGTGCCGAACGCGAGCGTTCCCAGCGCCCGTCCCCGACGATCGACAGCTCCCGGTTCAGTATCCCTTACCGACACGATCCGGGGTACACGCCGCCCCTTTAGGACTGCTTTGGTATCGCCCGGAAAGACGCGCAGTATGGGATCGCACGGACGGAGGCAGCCGGCCGGGCAGTACTGTTTTGCGTCCCGGTGGGGAACGGCCGGTATGGAGATCGTTCTCTTCGGCGCGGGGAGCCTCGGAACTCTCCTCGGCGGGCTGCTCGCTCGCGCCCACGACGTAACGCTCGTCGGTCGCGAGCCCCACGTGCGGGCGATCCGGACGGACGGGCTCCGGATCACCGGCGGGATCGAGACGACCGTTCGACCCGACGCCCGGACCGAGCCGCCGGATTCGGCCGATCTCGCGGTCGTCTGCGTGAAATCGTTCGACACCGAGACCGCGGCGGATGCACTTGCCGACTGTGAACTCAGGGCGTGTCTCTCCGTCCAGAACGGCCTCGGAAACGAGTCGATCCTCGCCGATCGACTCGACGCGACGGTGCTCGCGGGCACCTGCACCTACGGGGCGGTTCACGTCGGACCGGGCGAAGTCAGATGCAACGGTGTCGGCCGCGTGACGCTCGGTCCAGTCGGCGGCGGCGCCTCGTCGCTCGCCGGGCGGGTCGGGAACGCCTTCGAGACCGCCGAGATCCCCACGACCGTCGCGGAAGACATGCCCGAACGGCTCTGGGAGAAACTCGCGATCAACGCCGGTCTGAACGCGACGACAGCGCTGGCCCGCCTGGAGAACGGGGCCGTACTCGACGGCGACGCAAAAGCCGTCGCGAGCGAAGCGGCCCGAGAGACGGCGGTGGTCGCCCAAGCCGAAGGCGTCTCGCTGGCGGAAGAGACGGCCGAGCGCTCGCTCGCCCGCGTCGCCGGGGCGACCGCCGAGAACACGTCGTCGATGCACGCCGACGTGCTCGCCGATCGCCGGACCGAGGTGGACTCGATCAACGGCCACGTCGAACGCCGTGCCGAAGCCAACGGGGTCGACGCACCGGTCAACGCGACGATGGCGCGGCTCCTCCGGGCCTGGGAGACCGGCCGGAACCTTCGGTAGCTTTCGGCCGCCGGCTACAGGTAACCTAATTCGCGAAGACGGCGGCGGGTCGCGCCGTCCATCTCCCCGAGCGCCACCCTCCCATCGTCGTCGCGTTCCTCTTCCGTCGGGCCCATACACGCCGAACTGACACGCTCGTCGAACCGCTCGAGGACGCTCGAAAGCTCGGTCGCCACGGGACCGTCGGGATCGATCGGTTCCCGCTCGGTTTGCCCGTCGCCGAGTTCGTACGCCTCGTCGGAGAAGCGCTCGTTGTGGACGTACTTCGCGTCGGCGCTCCGGACGGCACACATCCGAGAGTCGAACCGCGATCCGGTTTCGATCTCGATCCCCGCCCGCTTGGCTTTCGTCTTCAGTTGTCGGCGCTCGACGATCGGACGGTGGTACTCGACGAAGGCGTACTCGCCGTCCGGAATCGGCCGGCCGGGAGAAAGCAGCGATCGGCCCGGTTCGAAGGCTCGCCCGCCGAGTCGGTCCGGTCCGTCCGTCGCCGCGGCGCTCTCCAGCACCGTATCGTAGAGATCGAGCAACTCGACGACCCGATCGTCCCGCCCAGCCTCCAGATCGGGGTGTTTGATCAAAAGCGGAACGTTCACCAGCGGGTCGTAGACGGCGAATTCGTGGCCGTAGAGGCCGAACTCGCCGTGCAGTTCGCCGTGGTCCGCACAGACGATCACGACGGTCTCCTCCCACCGGCCGGTCCGTTTCAAGTACTCGAACAGCCGGCCGAGTTCGGCGTCCATGTGACGGATTTCGGCGTCGTACAGCCCACGGATCGAATCGAACTCCGCCTCGGGGACCGTCCGAGCGCCCGAGTTGTGGACCTTCGAGTTCTGACAGACCGAATCCGGGTCGACGTCCGGGGCGAACCGCTCCCGGTACCGTTCGGGCGGACGGTACGGCAGGTGGGCGTCCATCAGGTTGAGGAACCCGAACCACCGGCCGTCCGTACCTTCGATGAACGCTTGCGTCCGGTCGATCACGGCCGGCGTCCTCGAGTCGTCGCTTCCGGCCAGCCGTTCGTGGAGCGCGTTGCCGGCCTCGACGAGCCGATCGGCCAGCGGCCGGAACCGGCCCTCGGTGAGCCGCCCCCAGAGGGCCGCCGCGGCCGCCGGGACCGTCCCGCCGGGCAGCGCCTCGAAGAAACTGTCGTGTTCGTCGAACCCGGCCGTCAGACGGGTGTAGGGCGTGATCCAGGCGTTCGAAGAGTAGCACGCAGTTCTGTACCCGGACGCCGAAAGCGCCGACGCGAGCGTCCCGGTTTCGCGGGGGAGGGACGGCGATTCCTGCGTCGCCGTGTGTTCGGAAGGATACCGGCCGGTGAAAAGCGACGCGTGAGCGGGCAGCGTCCAGGGGGCCTGTGTGATCGCCTCCTCGTACAGGCGGGCTTCGTCCGCGAAGGCTCCGAGCGTCGGTGTCGTCGGCCGTTCGTAACCGTACGGGGTGAGGTGGTCCTTCCGGACGGTATCGAGGACGACGAGGAGGACGTTTCGGCCGTCCGCGTGTATCATCGGTCGGTCCTTCGACAGGCGGCGGCAAGAAACGGGCGGTTCGGAGTCTCTCGGAACGGTCTTTCATGTATCTGCGGCGACGATCCCCGACTGGAACGAATCGACTGCCCGATAGAGCGCTCTCCGCCGCCGCTCGAGATGGAGGAAATGCGTCCCGCCGTCGATCTCTGTGTAGATCGCTTCGCCGTCCGGAACGGAGAGCCGATCGTAGAGTCGGAGCGCGTCCGCCCTCGTGGCGGTCGGATCGAGCGAGCCCCGGACGACGAGCGTGGAAGCGTCGATCGTCTCGGGATCGTAGGGGGCCGTCCCGGCGGCGGCTTCGGCGAGATCGACGAGCGTTCCGTTCGGAGCGACGATCGCGTCGTCGCCGTCGACGCCCTGTCGCGACGATGTGAGCGAATCCCAGAACGCCTCGAACACCGGGTCCGAACCGGCCGTCCCGCCCCTGATCGCGGTCGGTGGCTCGGTCGGAACCTGTCCGTCCCATCTCGCTTTCGCCTCCGCTCGCGTCCCCGTTCGGGACGGCTCGGGAGCTGTCCCCATCCCGTCCAAAATCGAGGGATCCGGCTCGAAGACCGGAGCATAGAGCGTGAGCGAGGCGACGTTCGGGGCGTTGTCTCCGGCCAGTAGCCGGCCGGCGATCATCGTCCCCCACGAGGTACCGACGAGGTGAACGGGACACGAGTGCCGATCTCGGACGAAACGGATGGCGGCGACGACGTCCGCCGTCGCCTCGGAGGCACGCGCCGGTGTCGGTTCGCGTCCGTCTCTCGGATCCATTCCGGGCGGACGGTCGCTGTCGCCGTAGCCGCGGAGATCGACCGCGAACGCCGCCCGTCCGGCGTTTGCCGCCCATACCAGCCACGAGTGCTCGGGCGCGCCGCGGGGATCGAACGCCGCACGACCGGCGTAGGTCGCTCCGTGAACGAAGACGACCGCGGTGTCC
>CAZWZX010000187.1:4308-5140 GCA_964638655.1 uncultured Natronomonas sp. | reverse complement strand
GCGTCGAGCACGGCTCGACGAGCAGTCGGATGAAATCCGACGACAGCGTGGAACACGGCGGCGGAGTAATCACCGTTCGCGTCGGCTCCCTCGATCGGGGGTTCTACGTCGAGGACGACGGGCCGGGGATCCCCGAGGGGGAGCGTGAGAACGTCTTCGAGTTCGGTTACTCGACACTCGAGGGCGGAACCGGGATCGGGCTCGCGATCATCGAGGCCGTCGCCGACGCACACGGGTGGGAGCTCGAACTCACGGACGCCGAGCCACACGGCGCGCGCTTCGAGTTCAGACGGCGGTGGCATCCGGACCGTTCCGACCGGCCGGTCGGCCTCGAGACTCCGGAAGGGTGATCGAGTCGGATAACCGGCTTCCTTTTCAATCGGGGCCGTACAGATACGCACATGACCGTTCACTCAGACTGGGGGGAGTGGCTCCCGAACGCTATCGCCGAGGCCGATCCGGACGGCCTCGAAATCTGGTTTCTCGGCTGTAACGGCTTCGTTCTGAAAGCCGGGGACGGGACGACCGTCTTCATCGACCCGTATCTCGGAACCGGCGATCCGCCGCGGACGGTCCGGATGATTCCGGTTCCGTTCGACCCGACCGACGTCACCGAGGCCGACGCCGTCTTCGCGACCCACGAACACACCGACCACACCCACGGCCCTTCGCAGGCACCGATCCTCGAGGGAACCGACGCCACGTTCTACGGACCGGCCGCCGCTGCCGATATCGCCGAGGGATGGGCCGACGAGTACGAGACCGACGGGCAGATCGCTCGCGTTTCCGAGGGAGATTCCATCGAGATCGGAGCGCTCTCGATCCACGTCGA
>CAZWZX010000187.1:1252-4298 GCA_964638655.1 uncultured Natronomonas sp. | reverse complement strand
CCCCGACGCCGAGTCCCCGGTCTCGTACGTCATCGAACACGGATCGAAAACGTTCTTCCATGGCGGCGACGCCCGGCCGAGCGGCGCCTTCGAGACGATCGGCGAAACGTACGACATCGACCTCGCGGTCGCCGCCTTCGGCTCCGCCGGGATGATCCTCGACAAGGAGACCCGCGAGCCGTCGTACACGGAGTGGTACGCCGACGAGAACGCGGCGGCCGAAGCGGCGAACCAGCTCCGGGCGGATCGGCTGTTACCGACACACTGGGACATGTGGAAGGGGCTCACCGCGGACCCGACGGCGCTTCACGACCACGTCCGCGGATTCGAGTTCCCGAGAACGCTCGAGATCCTCGAGATAGGGGATCGGACGACTGTCTGAGACCCCACGACGGGCGATTCGGGGATCGAACCCGTCGCGTAGCTTTATTTATCTCCCATCGAATTACCGTGTATGACGGACACCGAACTCGGGGAAACGATAACGGTAACGAGCGACGCCGTCACCGTCGAGAAATCGTTCGAACCGGACGATTTCCCCGTCCCCGCGATCGCGTTCACGATACGCTCGGACCGTGACACCGGCGTCTCGGTCCGCCTCGTCGATACCGTCCCGGACGACGTCGCCCCCGAAAACATCGGCTTTCATCCGAAGTACGGCGCCGAGTTCTGGGACATCGAGGGTGGGAAGATCGTCTTCCAGCGTGACCTCCCGGCCGGCGAGGAGTACACTACTGTCTACGGGTTGCGTGGTGGTGACGCCGATATCGCAGCCAAGTTCATGAGTGAGCCGACACTGGAGTCCGTCGAACCGCCGCTGTCGAACGGGGATGTCGATTCGGCGCTCGCGGCGGCGGCAGTCGACGGCGTAACGACTCCCGAAGAAGCCGCCGGAACGGACGGCGGCGAAGACGAAAGCGGAGAGGATACGACCGGTGTCGATACGGAAGCGACGACCGATCCATCTGAATCGATACCGGAACCCCCCCTCGACCGAGTCCTCGAGGACGGTGAGACCGAAGCCGAGCCGCCCAACCCGGTCGAAACTACCCCGAATGAGGAGAACGGTGCGGCGTCACCCCCGGCCGGCGACCACTCGCTCGTCGAGGCACTGGCCGACGAGATCCGCGACGGGGATATCGACAACGAGGATCTCGTGGTGCTTCGCGACGCTCTCGGCCTCGATCTCGCGAGCGCGAGCGTCGAGGCACGGATCGAACACCTCCAGTCGAGTCTCGCCGATCTCGAAGCGTACACCGACGCCATCGAAGCGTTCCTGGACGAGGAGGGCGACGCACAGACGCTGCTCTCCGAAACGAAAAAGAAATACGAGGACGCCGACGAACGGATCGGCGAACTCGAAGGTCAGGTTGCGGAGCTCAGATCGACAATCGACGATCGCCCCGAAGAAATCGAGTCAATGATCGACGAACGGGTCGATTCCGAACTCGAGGGCATCCGATCGGAACTGGAGATGATTTCACAGCGTCTCGGGGACGGGAGTGAAGCCCGCGAGGAGATCCGGTCCGATCTCGAAGACGTTTCGGACGAACTCGTCGACGTCGCTGAGATGCGCGATCGATTGACGAACGCGCTCGGCGGGCTCGGAGGTGGGGCGTCCGCGGACGGAGGCGACACGACGGACTCCGGGCCAGAGGAGTCAAGCGAGGAGGACGAACCCGATGACAGGTCGGGGAATACCGTTGTGGTGGGTGACGATCCGAAGACCGACGCCGCGGACGGTGCTAACGGGGACGGGACGGAAGCCAGCGGGGAGCGTTCGGGCGAGGCTGATCCGACCGATTCGGACTGACTTCGACACCGGAAACCGCTCGCGTTTTATTTCTCGGCCATGTTGAACCGACAATGACGACAATCCGTATCGCCGTTCCGCGAAAGGGCCGACCGCTCGAGGCGGTGTTGGGGCGGGTCGCGACCGTTTCGGGGATCGACGAACGGGCCGATTCGATCGCTTCGACCCTCCGATACGAAAAAGCCGTCACGAAAGGCGATCAATCGGCCGACAACGGCGTCTACGATCGGCTGGCAGCGTACAGCAGTACCGACCGATACGCGCCGGAGTACACGCTGCTCCGTGACTCTCGGCCGGAGATGCCGAGACGGATCGTCTTCGACAGCTTACGGGTCGAACTCGGAACACACGAGATCCATCTCGTCGGCCGCGAAGAGCCGTTCCGGGCGCTCCGCAAACACGAGTTCGCTCTCGGATTCGACAGCGCCGATCTCGTCTTGGAGGAGGTCGTCGGGATCGAATCCGATCCCCTCTCATCGCTCAGTGAACTCAACGATCGGATCGATCCGCGGGATACCGACGTCCGTGTCGCCGCGGGTCTCGGCGATACGGTCCATCACACGCTTCTCTCGACCCCCGATCGCGACGAATCACCGACGAGGGAGTTCCTCGCGTCCTACGAGGGGCCGATCGTGATCTCACCACGGTACGAACGGTTGGTTCGGGCGGTTCTCGGGACCGACGCGATGGAGGGGCTGTCGTTCCGATACCCCGGCGAACGCGAGGCCGAAGCCGCCATCGCATCCGCCGGGGTCGGGATCTACCTGACCGTTACCGGGTCGACGGCGCGAGACCACGGGCTCCGGGTCGGTGAAAAACTCTTCCCCAGCGAGACCGTCATGCTCGAAAACCCCGCCGAACGGGAGGACGAAACGGCGACCGTGGCCGAAACCCTCGCCGGCGAGCTCGGAACGATCGTTTAGTACTGGTCGCGAACGCCGTGCGTACCAAGAACGGTCCCGCAGTGTTCACCGTCGACTGACGATAGGCGTATCCGTACGTAGTGGTGCACATCGTTTTTCGCCGACCGATATCCGCTATCTGTGGCGCTTTCCGTGTCTCAATGCCTCTACTCGGCGAAACCGTAGCCCGCGCTGTTGTCTTTGAACGACAAGTAGCTGGTGTCTCGACCGACCACAAATCCGGAGGGCGAATACGAGGTTCGATACGTTTGTTATCTCACTATACGGTTTATAAATGCGGTGCAGTACGGACGACCCATCCGAAAGAGCG
>CAZWZX010000187.1:0-1152 GCA_964638655.1 uncultured Natronomonas sp. | reverse complement strand
TTTACCGGCGGGATGAAGTCGATAACTGCGAACCAGCCCACGCGCCAAAGACCGACGTGGATTTCCCACGGTCAAACCGCGTCGGCGTCTCCCATCTGCCGTGCTCCCCGTAACAACATCCCCTTCCACGTCAACCCGGGTTTCCCTTTGATCGCCTCAACTTTTCATAGCCCATCTCGACGTAGATCTCGTCCGTTCCCGTAAAAATCACACACGGGTCGCATAGCGCACGATCTCGTCGAACGACTCCCGAAGGCGGCGTTTGTGGGGTATATGACGGTGATATCGAAGACGCGTTCGGAGTGCGGCGACTGCGAGAACACGCATCGGAACAGAGACGTGTCCCGGTGTTATTACCGCGGTTTGAGGAAAACACGGACCGCGAGGTCAATCGCGTGTTCTTTAAAAACGAGAGTGACGCCGCGATCGGATCGCTGTTCCTCCGTTTGCCTCGGGTGGAACAATCGCCGATGGCGGCCCGCCACAACCGCTTCGACATCCTACGAAATAAACGCCAACGAGGATCACACAAACCGGAGTACCTACCGCGAAGTAAGGTACGTTGCCCCGGAGGACCGGCTTAGCCCGAACCCTTACGCGAGAAGGTCAGTATACAGGTAGATGACAGTCGGCCGATCAAGCTGTGCCGTGCGTATCACACGACTAACGTCGCGGGGCTTGCGCCCGCCGTTTGCTATACCGGTATCCGTACAGCGGACGCACTGATTCGAGGTCGGCTTAGGCCGAAGTGTCGATCCCGTTGATCGTAACGAAACCGTACTCACAGCCGGTACAGCGCCACTTCTTTTTGATGCCGAGATGGATCCGCATGCTTGCCGACTTATAAAACTCGGACGCGTCGCACTTCGGGCAGTCGTCTTCCAGCGAGAGGCTCATACGGGGTGCTTGACCCCCCAGGGAATTGTACTTTTCCCGTTCCGTCGCCCCGATCCGACCGTTCATAAACGGTATACAGCGATATAAAAGGCATAGGATCTGACGTTGGGCAATTTCACAAGACAGAGAGCAAAACGTCGAATACAGCAGTATTCTAATACCAGACACTGTCTAAAATTATGCCTAATAGAACGATCACAACTACCAGTCGGTAGTTCAGAGAAGAAAACCCGGAAAACAGCGACTACACAGTAG
>CAZWZX010000186.1:0-5202 GCA_964638655.1 uncultured Natronomonas sp. | reverse complement strand
AGATCGCCGACAACGTCCTGTGGTCGACGGTCGACGAGGTCGTCTCGCTCCCGATGCGACAGGCCGAACTCGAGTGGCGGATCCAGGCGCTGCTTCGACTCCGGAATCAGTCCCTCGAGCTATGCGAGAAAACTGACGAACTCCGTCGGTTCCGTGAGGCCGTCGAGGCTTCCGGGCATGCGATCTTCATCACTGACCCGGACGGTATCATCGAGTACGCCAACCCCGCTTTCGAGGAAATCACGGGATACGACCGCTCGAAGGTGCTCGGGGAGACACCGGACGTTCTGAACTCCGGCAAGATGTCGACGGAGTATTACGATCGCATGTGGGATACGATCTCCGAGGGTTCGGTCTGGCGTGGGGAGATCGTCGACCGACGGAAGGACGGTGATCTCTACACTGCGTTTCAGACGATCGCGCCGATAACGGACGACGGCGGTTCGGTGACGGCGTTCGTCGCAGTGCAGACGGATATCACCGAGCGCAAGGAGCTACAGGACCGGCTCAAACGTCATCGGGATATCGTCCAACGGCTGGAGGACCCGATCATGCTTCAGGACGAGACGGGGTCGTTCGAGCTCGTAAACGAGGCGCTGGTCGATTTCGCCGGCGTTCCCGAGTCGGAGCTGGTCGGAGAGGGCGAACACCTGTTCATGGACGAGGAGACGGCGAAGACGATTCGGAGAAAGAAATCCGAGGTGCTCGATACCGAACAGTCGGTCCGGTACTCGGTTTCGCCGACGTTCGAGCTGTCGGAGAAAGTGGCGACGTTCAATACGAGTCGGTATCCGTACTACGATGAGGACGGCGAGCTGGCCGGGACGATCGCGATCTGCCGGGACGTGACGGATCTGGAGGAACGGACCCGACAACTGCGAGTGATGGACAACATCCTCAGACACAACCTCCGGAACGATCTGACGGTCGTTCGTGGGTTGGCAGAACAGGTCGCCTCGGAGGCCGACGGCGACCTCGCCGACGTCGCCGACCGGATCGTCGCCCAGGCGGACGACCTGATGTCGACCGGTGAGAAATCCCGCGCGATCACCGATCTACTCAGCGACGACCCGACCACGGCGTCGATCGACGTCGCCGCTTCGGTTCGATCGATCGCCGGTGAGGTCGGCGAGGCCAGACCGAACGCGCGGATCGAAGTCGACACCCCGGACAGCGCCGTCGCCGAGACGACCCTGAAGATCCGGGAAGCGATCGAGGAACTGGTGGCGAACTCGATCGAGCACAGCGACCGAAAGCGACCGTCCGTCGCGGTCCTGGTCGAGGTTGCCGACGAGACTGTCGACATACGCGTTATCGATGACGGCCCCGGGATCCCGGAGATGGACCGGGACGTGCTCCTGACCGGGCGGGCGATCGACGACCTCTATCACGGCAGCGGGCTCGGACTGTGGCTGGTCTACTGGATCGTCAGGCGGTCGGACGGCTCGATCGACGTTTCCGACGTCGATCCGCGTGGCACCGAAGTGACGATCACGCTCCCGCGGGGAACGGTCGACTCGGCGTAGCTTCGGCCGCGGTCGGGCGATCGGACGCCGGCATGTTTCCGGCGACGTTCACCCGGGCGGCCTCCGTCGAGGCGCCCGGGTCGGACTTTATATAATATCCGCCGCCCCAACACGCGGGTGTGTACGAGTACAACATCGAACGCTACCTGAACGTCCGAAGCGCCTTCGGAGCCGCATTCAGATCCGACGGAACCCTCTCGTTTCGGATGGATACGACCGGCACGCCACAGCTGTGGACGCTCGAGGGGCCGGGCGGGTGGCCGACACAGCGAACGTTCTACGACGAACGGGTGACATTCGCTGCCCCTTCCCCGGAACGCCCGGAGACGGTCTTCGGAATGGACGAGGGGGGTGACGAGCGACAGGGGTTGTTCCGCATCGACGCGGCGGGGCGGATCACGCCGCTGACGCCGACCGACGCGAAACACCGCTGGGGTGGGTGGAGCCCCGACGGCGACCGCTTCGCCTTCTCCTCGAACCGGCGTGAACAGTCGGTTTTCGACGTGTACGTTCAGGACCGGGGAGCGGACCCCGAGGACGCGGAACTCCTTTTCGAGGGCGACGGCTGGCTCTCCGTGGGCGGTTGGAGCCCCGGCGGATCGAAGCTTTTGGTCCACGAGGCCCGGTCGAACTTCGATACCGACGTCTACGTGCTCGATATCGGTTCGGGCGAACTAACCGATCTCACCCGCGACGACGACGAGGTGCGGTATCGGAGCCTCTCGTGGGGACCCGACGGGGACGCCGTCTACTGCTGTAGCGACCGCGGATCCGATACCCTCTCTTTGGTCAGACTCGACGCCGAAACCGGCGATCTCTCGACAGTCGAGGGTGGCGGCGAGTACAACGTCGACGGCGTCGCCATAGACGACGACACCGGTCGGCTCGTCTACTCGCGAAACGCCGGGGGGTACACCGAGTTGGCCGTCGGCGATCTGGTCGGTCCGACGGAGATCGACGCTCTGCCGACGCCAGACCTTCCCGAAGGCGTCGCGGGCGGCGTCAGCTTCGACGACGGAGCCGAGCGATTCGCCGTGACCGTCAGCGCGGACACGGTGAACACGAACGTCTACGTCGTCGACGTCGCGACGGGAGCCGCCGAACGCTGGACGGACGCCCCCACCGCAGGGATCCCCCGGTCGACGTTCGTCGAGTCCGAACTCGTCCGATATGAGTCGTTCGACGGCCGGGAGATCCCCGGTTTCCTCTCCGTCCCGCCCTCCGACCCCGGGGACGGATATCCGGCGATCGTCGATATTCACGGCGGGCCCGAAAGCCAGAGACGGCCATCCTTTTCGGCGGTAAAACAGTACTTCCTGGCGCACGGCTACGCAGTCTTCGAGCCGAACGTCAGGGGATCGACCGGATACGGACGGGCCTACGCCGCCCTCGACGACGTCGAAAAGCGGATGGACGCCGTCGCGGACCTGGAGGCCGCCGCGGCGTCTCTCGCGGATCGCTCCGAGATCGACGGCGACCGACTGATCGCCAAGGGCGGCTCATACGGCGGTTTCATGGTGCTTTCGGCGCTGACGGAGTATCCCGACCGGTGGGCCGCCGGTATCGATATCGTCGGGATCGCGAACTTCGTCACGTTCCTCGAGAACACGGGGTCGTGGCGGCGCGAACTCAGGGAAGCCGAGTACGGGTCGCTGGAGGAGGATCGGGATCTGCTCGAATCGATCTCGCCGATCCACGCCGTCGACCGGATCGAGGCGCCGCTTTTCGTCCTCCACGGCGCGAACGATCCCCGGGTGCCCCTCGAGGAGGCCGAACAGATCGCCGAACGGGCGAGCGAGGTGGGCGTCCCGGTCCGGAAACTGATCTTCGGGGACGAGGGTCACGGGATCTCCAAGCGCGAAAACCGGATCGAGGCGTACTCGGCGATCGTCGAGTTCCTCGAGGAGCACGTGCGGGCGTGAGTCGGGCCCAGAACGGCAACCGTTTTGCATCTCCCGCGAGAACTGGTGTTCATGTACGTCCGGGACGCACGCAACCGTGACGAGGCCTGGCTTCTGGATCACATCGAGGCGATGGGCCTGGACGAGACGGCGTTTCGGTCCCGCGATTACGTCATCGCGGTCGACGAGGAGTCGAACACTCGCGCCGGCTTCGGCCGCATCCGGCTCCACGCCGACGACGGCGAAGAGATCTGTGAGTTGACGAGCATCGGCGTTCTCGACGGCTGGCGCGGACAGGGCGTCGGCGCCCACGTGATCGAGCGACTCGTCGACGGGGCCGAGGCCGAAGGGTTCGAGCGGGTGTACTCGCTGACGAGCACCCACGAGTACCTCGCACAGTTCGGCTTCGAGGCCGTCGCCGTCGACGAGCTGCCCGAGCAGTTGAACGAACGACTCGGGGCCAAACGGGAGTCGCTCGACCCCGAGGCGGTCCCGATGGCCATCGACATCGACTCTTTCCGGATGCCCGATCGGCTCAGAGAGCGGTTCAAACGGGCCGCGGAGGACGCCCCCGACGACGAGCCCGAAGAGACGCCCGAGGATTTCGGCATCGATCCCGACTCGGCGACGTACAAATACGACACCGGGCGCTGATCGCGCTATCCGTCGAGTTGGTGAACTCGGTTGACGGCGACCCGGATCGCCTCCGTGAGCCGATCGACGGTCATCGTTCGCTCCTCCGTTACTTTCGGTCCGCTCCGCTCGCAAAACTCGATTCTCTTCCCCGGTTCTGACGGATCGGCGGGCCGCAACGTGAGCTGTGGATCCGCGAGCGAACGCCGGAACAGCAGCGTCTCGGCGAGCGGTTCGGGGCCGGACTGAACGAGATCCGATCTGACGTCCCACTCCTCCGGAAGCTCGGCGTCGACCCGGTCGATGTCGACGCGGTCGGCGATCGTCTCGACGGCTTCGATCCCCGCGAGACGCTTCGACGTCGAAGATCCGTTCCCCACCTGTGCCGCGTTCGGTCGTGTGTCGCTGTCTCGTTCGTACATTGTTTCCACCCGTGATCAGTCACCCGTCCGGTATCGCCAGTGTGTCACCGAGCACGTGCGCGAGTTGATCGGCTATCAACAGGCCGTTCAGTACGGATACCACGGCGAAAAGCGCCGACAGCATCAAATAGATCGACGCCTGTGCGAACAGCGCGGTCTTCGGCAACCCGAAGCGCCGCTTGAGTTCCCTCCCGAACAGTTCGGCCGCACAGACGGCGAGGAGTACGGACCCGAAGCCGAGCACCGTCAGACCGGTAAAAAGACCCCACTCGATGAACACCCAGTCGGCGACCGGGTTCGCCTCCGTGATCGTCGGGACGTACCGTACGCCGACGACCGTCGTGACGACGTCCGCGAGTTTCGTCCCCAGGAGAAACGCGATCCCGTAAAACCGGATCGTGACGTTGGCTCGCCGCCAGGCGTTTTCGGTATCCAAGCGGCGATGCCCCCTTCGCCCGTGGACGGTCGGTCGACGCTTTCGGTTCTTTCCCGTCGACATGTCCGTAGCTCTCAGCCCCGTTCGTATCCGTGCTACCGTTCCACATATACTTAGTAGTTCCTTTACCCGTATCGGAGTGGTTCGACAGCCGGTCGTATTCCCTTCCAGTCCGTGTTCCTTTCCGAAGCGACACCTCGATGAGCCGTCGGGTCAGTTACCGAACTGAGAATCCCCGGCACGATCCGAGCGGATCCGACAGGCACATGAGGTCCCCTACCGAA
>CAZWZX010000185.1:2012-5223 GCA_964638655.1 uncultured Natronomonas sp. | reverse complement strand
TGGATCTCCCGCGAGGAGTGCAAGCCGGGCCACGTCCCCGACGGCGAGTCGCTCCTCGTCGTGCAGGCCAGCGACGAGTGGTCGAGTGCGCATTACGACGCCGACCCGGCGCGGAACGTGGCGGCGCTGGCCGATCACGCCGCGGATATCGTCGGTGACGACCGGCTCCGCTCGCCCGAGTGGAGGGATCACCAGGGCTGGCTGTACGCACTTCCCGACTCCGGGGTTCGACGCGGGCCGCTGTCGTCGGCCGAAGCGGCGAACCTCTACTGTCTCGGCGACTGGGTGGCCGGCGAGGGACGCCTTCATGCGGCGCTCAGAAACGGGCTCGACGTCGGCGAACGGATCACTCACGGGATTTGATATTACGAAGAGATGTAGCCGACCGGCTGTGTCGTCACGTCTCCGGTACGGGCGTCGACGAGAGTGGTCAGATAGTACTCCACCTCTGCAGAACTGTTGAGCGTTGCGAGCGACCACGGAAGAACGTGACTCGTCCCCCGAGCGGCTCCCCATCGTAGTCGGCGTCGGTATTCTCGAACTCGTCGATATCGACGGTCCCGCTCGACATGGCACGATGTCGGTACCGTGGGTCAATAGTTGTTGGCGCGTTTGTTTGAATTCTGTTGTATTCCCGGGGGTCTAACAAAACTAGTGTGCAGCCTTTATTATCGACTCGTCGACATTCTCTGGATGGCGATTCCTTCGACGGCACGGTGAGTCGTCCGTTGTCCGTGCCGAATATGATCGCGACTGGGAAAGACCGATACCGCTCGCGCCCGTACCCCGAATATGAGCAGCGATCGGACCCGGACGCGCGATCGCTCCGAGGAGGAGTTCACGGCGGAGTTCGAACTCGACGACGTCGCCGGTCGCACGGAGGAAACGGATCCCGACGCGGGTCGCGACGGCCTCCGGAGCCGCGTCTCGACCCGCGCCGGAGCGCTGTTTTCGCCGCGATCGTTCCTCGCCGCACTCTTGCTGTCGGTTGGGGGACTGTTCGCCGCGAGCACGTTCGTTCCGATCCCCGGCGCCGGCCTGTTGGGCGTCTTTCTGGCGACGTTCCTGTTCGGACTGGTGGTCGAGGAACGCCGCTACGCCGAGACCGCGCTCGCGGGCGGGATCGCAGCCGCCTCGAGCACGTTGTTAGATTTCGCCGTCGTCGCGTTCCTCGGCGGGTTCGGCGTGTCACTCGCGGTGCTTGCGGGCGCCCTCGGAGCCGTCGTCGGCGGGCTCGGAACCTACTTCGGCCGGGACCTGCGCGACGGGCTGACGCGGGATATATAGCGGTTCCCGGCGCCCTCCGGTTCCGATCAGGAATCCTCCGTGAGAAGCACCCAGTGGTCGTCCCGCCGTTCGACGACGCCGTGTGCCGAAAGCCCCTCGAGCGCGTCGGTCACCACGTCCGGCGGCGCGTCGACGCGACCGGCCAGCTCCTCGGCCGTCGCGGGGCCGTCCGTCAGCCCCCGGAGCAAATCGCCGTAAAACCGGCCGTCGACGCCCTCGAAGTGGGCGCTGATCCGATCGAGCGTCTCCGTCAGCCGGCCCTGAACCCACCGTTGGGCCATCGAGAGCTCGTTTTCGAGCCGCTCGAGCTGTTCGAGATCGGACGTGAGATCGACGAGATCCGGCAGTATGTCCCCCTCGGAGTCCCCCGCGGTTCCGTCGTCACCGGTGGACGCCCCGGGTTCGCTGTCATTCGCCGCGGTGGCGCGGTCGCTATCCCGGCCGACGTGGAGCGAAACGTGTCGCCAGGAGGTGATATCGAGGTTCGGTGAGGCCGAGTAGGCACTTTTCGTCCCGAACTCGTAGGGCGAGACGTTCACCTCGAGACGGAGGTTCCGCGCGATAGAGAAGTATTTGCGGCGGCCGTCGTCGACGTGGGACTCGACCAGCCCCGCGTCCTCGAGCTTTCGGAGGTGATCGATGACGGCCTTCGGACTGACACCGAGATACTCGCTGATCTCGGTGACGTAACAGGGTTTCCGCGACAACAGCCGCAGGATCCGTCTGCGGTTCTCGTTTCCGAGGAGATCTAGGAGTGCCGCGGAGTCCATCGAACGTCGGTAGGGTCCGAGAACGAAAAAGGATAACGCGACGGAACGTTACCGTCCTCGATCGCCTCGATCACCGCTTGAGGCCTCATGCGGGCCGTTATCGCTGGCTTCGTCCGGGTTTTCGCGGTCTTGGCCATCGGATCCGTCATCGCTCGGTGGATCCCCCCCATCCGAGCGATCGGGCGGACCCGACTCGTCGCTCGGCGGCGGTCCGAAGCTTTCCCCATCGCCCCCACCTCCGTTCGAGTCGGAGTCCGATCTCTCACTGTCGGATCCATCGGAGCGATCCGCACCGCCCACCCCGTCCGGCGGTCCGGAACCGCCCCGATCGTCGCTTTCGCCCGACGACCCGGAACGTTCACCGCTGTCTCCCGCGTCGGGCGGATCCTCGCTCCCGTTTCCCTCCGCAACACCGGAGCGGTTAGCCGTCGGGTTCGGGGCTCCCGACTGCTCTCCCATCGAGCGGTTACCGCCCGGACCCGCATCGGGCGGCCCCCGGACGTTCTCACCGGGCGGTCCGGCGACGCCGGGGGTGAGTCCCACGATGTCCGGACCGTGGAGTTCGCGCGCGCTCGATCGGAGCGCGCCGATCCGTCCGAGGTCCGTCCCGGTCTCCCGTGCCGCCCGCTCGGTCCTGTTCGCCGCCCGCTCGAGACCGCTCGCACCGACAGCGACCCGTGTCGCGACGGCGTGGGATCGCACGCTCCGCTCTTCACCGATCTCATCGCGCTGTGCACGTAGCTCGCGGTTCCGCTCCTCGAGTCGATCGGTCCGGTTCTCGATGAGGGCCCGGCGTTGCTCGGGATCGGTCGATCGGTTCATCGCGATGTCGAACGTCCCGTCGTCGATCTCCGCCGTCGTTTCGGTGTCGCTGGCCTGCATGAACGACGAAATTTCGGCGCCGAACGAGGCGTTGGTCTCGCCGCCGTTGCTTTCGGCCGCTCCGACGCCGACGGCGAACGATCCGACGAGGGCAAAAGAGAGAGCGACGACGCCGATGCCGACCGCGATCCGTCTCATTCGGTTTCGGGTTCGACGCTGTCGAATATAAAAACCCGGTTCCGTTCGAACCGTTCAATGCGGCTCAGACCGACTCTAATCGCCTGAAAGCGTTCAAAGACGCTTCTAAAAGGTTCAATACGTCGTGGATCTCG
>CAZWZX010000185.1:0-1912 GCA_964638655.1 uncultured Natronomonas sp. | reverse complement strand
GCATGTTAACATGGGTATAGCGGCATGTTCGAACAGTTCTCAAGCGGATACTACCTCGGACGGCTCTACGTCGAGCCGTACGACGGGGACCACGCAGCAATACACCGAAGCCACCACGAGCGGGTCAACGAAACGCTGTACGAGTCGAATTTCGGCCCGCTGGTCATGAAGATCGGCTCGACGCATCTCGCGGTACACGGGGCCGAAGATATCCCCGGCCGGACGCTCGCGCTCCCGGAGCGAGTCCTCTCGGCGACCCCGGTCGACAACCCCCCGACGCTTCAGGAAGTGTTGCTCGCGAAAGCCGACCGCGCCAGACAACTCCTCGAGTTCGGCACCGATGGCTCCGCTGGGTTTTAGGCGTGCCCGCTCGTCGATCCGCCGATGCTCGATGACCTCCTCGGTCGCACGGAACTGAAAGAGCGGATCGAGGAACTCGCCGAAGAACGGGAAAGACTCGAGGCCCGTCTGGAGGCCGAAAGCGAGCGCCGGGCCGACGCCGTCAGCGCGAAACAGACCGCCGAGGAGCGTATCAACCGCCTCGAGGACCGGATCGCGGATCTCGAGGGCCGGCTCGACGTCGAGTCGGACGACACCGAAGTCGGCTTCCGTCGCGAGGAGACGCTCCGCGGTCGGCGCGTCGATTCGGTGCTCTCTCGGTTGGAGTCCTTCGAGGGCGACCCCGAGAGCGTGTTGACGGCCTTCGTCGAGGGCTTCGTCCCCGAGGAGCTTCGAGAGTTGCTCGGCGACAGAGCCACGCTCGTTTCGCGCGCCGAACCCTGTCTCGTCTTCGCCGACGACGCTGGGATACTCTCCGTCGCTCTCCGGCCGCCGGTCGCCCCCGAACCGTTCTGTGAGTACTCGGCGACACCGAAGATAGATCGATCGTGGGTCCGCCCGACCGGTCGGTTCGCGCTCGCGTTGGTCCGCTCGGACACGTTCGCGGTCGGCGTCTACCGGGGCGACGAGCGCGTCTCTTTCAGCGGGTTCGAAAGCGACGTCAAGAGCGATCACTCGAAGGGCGGGTTCTCCCAGTCGCGGTTCGAGCGGATCCGCGACGAACAGATCGACGAGCACGTCGAGAAATGCCACGCCGCGCTCGACGATACCGAGGCCGAACGGCTGTACGTCGTCGGCGACCGCCGGTTGATCGGCCGGTTCGACGCCGACGCGACCGCCGCGGTCGACGCGACGGGAAAGCCGAAGGCGGCGCTTTCGGATGCCTTCGACGATTTCTGGTCGGTCAGACTCTACGGGATCTGAGACGGATCGAGGCCGCGATCGCTGTGGTGTTTTTATTACCCACGAACGTCTCGGTGCGACCATGCGTATCGCAATCCTCGCCCACGAGAAGTTTCCCGACCGCGCCAAGACCGCCGTCGGCGTCATGCGGTACGGCGAGCAGGACGTCGTCGCAGTCCTCGATCGCGACGCCGCGGGGACGACGGTCGGCGACCATCTCCCCGATATCGAGGCGGCCGACGTCCCCGTCGTCGAAAGCGTTTCCGACGCTCCGGCGTTCGACGCGCTCTATATCGGCATCGCCCCGATCGGCGGCGGCTTCGATGAGTCGTGGCGCCCGGACGTCCGGGGAGCGATCGAACGCGGTGCGGACGTCGTCTCTGGCCTGCATTACTTCCTCAACGACGACGTGGAACTCGCCGACCTCGCGGCGGAGCACGGCGTCGAGTTGCGCGACGTCCGCGATCCACCGGACGATCTCACCGTCGCGGAGGGGATCGCCCGCGATCTCGACTGTGAGATCGTCCTGACGGTCGGCACCGACTGCTCGAGCGGCAAGATGACGACGACGCTCGAGCTCGTCGAGTCGGCTCGCGAGGCCGGCCTCGATGCCGGTTTCGTCCCGACCGGCCAGACCGGGATCATGATCGACGGGAGCGGGATCCCGATC
>CAZWZX010000184.1:0-5273 GCA_964638655.1 uncultured Natronomonas sp. | reverse complement strand
GGTCGCCGAGGAGTACGGCTGTCGGGAGTACACGAAACAGCGCCTCGAGATCCTCGATCGGGCCGTCGAGTCGGTGTTCGAGGACGACACGAACAAACAGAGCGGGATCGCGGACTTCATGTAAGCGATGACGGAGGAGCTGTCGGAACTGGAGGAGATCGACGGCGTCGGTGCGAAGACGGCCGAGCGGTTGGCCGAACTCGACGATCCGAGAGCGGCGCTGAAGGCCGGTGACGTCGCCCGGATCGCGCGGGCGCCGGGGGTCTCCGAGGGGCGTGCCGCGCGGATCGCTCGGGCCGCGATCCGACACCGTCACGACGATTCGAGCGAGTTCCTCGCGACCGAGCGGGCTCGGGAACTCTATGAGTCCGTACTCGAGTTGCTCAAAGAGCGCGCCGTGACGGGGTACGGCAAACGACGGCTCGAGACGCTCTACCCGAGCGCGTCGACGGATCGGATCGCGGAGGTCCGTGAGTTCGCCGAGGCCGCCGTAAATCGGGAGCCGACAGCCGAAGTGCTCGAGGCGCTTTCGGGGGTCGAACCGCTCGAGACGGCGCGTGACGTCCGTATCAGGGACCGATGTCTGGCGACGAACGACGTCGAGACGTTTTCGAAGGCACAGGACGTCGTTCCGGAGCTGAGCGTCGAGTTGGTCGAGGACACCCGCGGGATCGCGGATCTCGCTCGGGGGTATTCGACGGTCATCGTCCTTGACGAGGCGTTTTCGGGGATCGAGATCGACGGCGACGTCCGGGTCCGACCGGGGGTCCTCGAAGCGCCGGCTGAGATCGTCCCCGAGCGAACGCTCGGGTTCTTCGCCCGGAACCGCTCGCGGCTCCGGGCGGCCGCGGCCGTCCACCGGAGTGCGGGGCTGGAGCCGCCGTGCGATCTCGACGCGCTCGAGGACGCCCTCGAAGGGCTCGATGCGGACGGGACCGTCACCGGGGACGAACAGCTAACGCGACTGGAGGCGGCGATCGACGACCTCGATACGGCGGTTTCGATGGCCGAAAGCGTCGCGAACGATCGGCTCCGGGCGGCGATCGAAGAGCGCGACGTGACGATCGAAGGGGCGGACCTGCTGTCGCTCGTCGAGCGGGGAGCCGGGGTCGATTCGCTGCTCGAACGGGAGCTGGCCGACGAGTTCGCCGAATCGGTCGAGGCGGCGCGGGACCGTCTCGTCGACGCGCTCGATCTCCCGGATCACGAATCGGTGGCGAGACAGGCCTTCGGCGAGGAACCGACGTTCCCGGTCGAACACGACGAGCGCGTGATAGAGCGACTTCGCGGGGACTTGACCGCGGAGCGCGATCGCCGCTCGACGCGGTTGAAACGGGAGCTCGCCGGGGAGCTTCGGACGATGCGCGATCCCGCCGAGACGCTCGTCGATGCGGCCCTCGAGTTGGACGTCGAACTCGCCGTCTCGCGGTTCGCCCGCGATTTCGAGTGTACGTTCCCGACGTTCGAGGGGAGAGGCGTCGAGATCGGGGGCGGCCGGTCGCCGCTTTTGGACGTTCCCTTCGAGTCCGTCGAGCCGGTCGATTACGGCGTCGAGGGGGTCTCGCTGCTCTCCGGCGTCAACAGCGGCGGGAAGACCTCGACGCTGGATCTCCTGGGGACGATCGTCGTGTTGGCCCAGATGGGACTGCCCGTGCCGGCAGAGCGGGCACGTCTCGAGCGCTTCGAGGCGCTTCACTATCAGGCCAAAACGCAGGGGACCCTCGACGCCGGTGCCTTCGAGGCGACGCTCCGGGAGTTCGGCTCGCTCGTCGAGGGCGATCGGACCCGGCTGGTGTTGGTCGACGAACTCGAATCGATAACGGAGCCGGGCGCGAGCGCGGTGATCATCGCGGGGATACTCGAAGCGCTGACCGAGAGCGACTCGACGGCGGTGTTCGTCTCGCACCTGGCCGGCGAGATCAGGGACGTCGCCGCGATCGACGTGACCGTCGACGGGATCGAGGCGATCGGACTCGAAGACGGCGAACTGCAGGTCAACCGCTCGCCCGTCAAGGACCACCTGGCGAGGTCGACGCCCGAGCTCATCGTCGAGAAGCTGGCCGAAAGCGAGGGGAGCGAGTTCTACGGGAAACTCCTGGAGAAGTTCGATTGAAAATAAGCCGGGCGAACACCGTTCACCGGCGGTTGTATTTTTCAACGGAGACCCTCTCGCCGTTGACGAGCGCGCTCACGAGGGGTTTCGGCCCGTCTACGGCGTTGACATCCTCCGCGCGGCGTGGCTACTCGACCCGAACCGTTCCAGTTGCTCGATAGCGGCCGACTGTGGATCCGCAGGGGATTCGGTACCCATTAGATCTGCCGCTGTCCGGAAGCGCGTTATCCAGAAGTATGAACCCGGCCACGTCACGTGGCCGGGCTGGGTACGCAGCAGTGCGGTGGTTGGGACACAGAACTGAGCTGCGTACCGGTAAACTGTTGTCACCGATCCCTTATATCTTTTTTCTGATTAAACGGGTTACAATCTTTGTGAACGGTTTTTTAGACAGCTATACGATTTGTGAGACGTATATCTCGTTGTCACTACAGTTATTACACTCGGTTTGACGCGCCCACGGGAGAGGGACGAAACACACCTTTTGGCGACCGGGTTTCGTTTCTGGTAGGCCAATCGGTCATATTTGGAGTGACAAAAACTATCTATCTCGGACGGTAATGATCTGTGAAAGCCTGGGATCCCCCAGGAAGTTGGGACACATGGACACAGATGCAAAGGTGGAGGAAGCGATCGAAGTCCTCCAACAACTCGGCTTGAAAGAATACGAGGCTCGCTGCTTCGTCGGGTTGACCCGTCTCGATACGGGAACCGCCAAGCGGCTCAGCGACCTGGCGGAGGTACCCCGGACGCGGGTGTACGACGCGATACGGGTCCTTGAAGCGCAAGGGCTGGTTGAGATCCAGCACTCGAGCCCACAGCGGTTTCGCGCAGTCTCGCTGGACGAGGCGACCGAAACGCTCCGCGATCAGTACGAAGACCGCGTCGAGCGACTTCAGGGTGCTCTCGATACAGTCGAGATCGTTGAGGGGGAGAACGAATCACCCGTCCAGGAGGTGTGGGCGATGGCGGGACAGGACGCGGTCGAGAATCGGACGGACAAACTCATCGGGAAGGCGACGGACGAGATCGTGCTCGTCATCGGCGATAAATCGCTGTTGACCGACGATCTCATCGACACGCTCAACGAGGTCGGCACGGACGTCGAGTTGGTCATCGGAGCGTTGACGCCGTCGCTGCAGGACGAGATACAGACGGCCGTCCCGAACGCGACGACGTTCGTTTCGGGTCTGGAATGGTTACACGGCGAGCACACGGCCGAAGACGACACGGCGATCGGTCGGCTGCTCCTGATCGACCGCTCGACGATCCTGGTGAGTTCGATCATGCCCGATTCGAAGGATGAACGGGCGATCTTCGGCGAGGGATTCGGGAACGGACTCGTCGTGATCGCCCGCCGACTCATGGCGCAGGGGCTCGTCCCCGTTCGTGACCCGGCCTCCTGAGCGCCTGTCGAACCCGATCGATCCTCCCCCGCCCGAAGGCTTAACACGCCCGCCAGCGTGGTGAAAGTGAAATGGCGGACGACGACATGCTCTCGTGGGACGAGTCGGTCTTCCGCGACGAGCACGTCCTCGAGCTCGATTATTTGCCCGAGGCGTTCCTGCACCGCGACGAGCAGATGGAGACGCTCAAATACGCCCTCAGACCGGCCGTCCGGGGATCGCGACCGCTGAACGTGATGGCCAGAGGCCCGCCGGGAACCGGCAAGACGACGGCGGTCCAAAAGCTGTTCGACGAACTCGCGGGCGTGACCGACGTCGAGGCGATCCGGGTGAACTGCCAGGTCGACTCGACCCGCTACGCCGTCTTCTCGCGGCTGTTCGAGGGGCTCTTCGAGTACGAACCCCCGACGTCCGGGATCTCCTTCAAGAAGCTGTTCGGACAGATCACCGATCACCTCGTCGAGGAAGACGAGGTGCTCACCGTCGCGCTGGACGACGTCAACTACCTCTTTTATGAGGGGGAAGCCTCCGAGACGCTGTACTCGCTGTTGCGGGCCCACGAGGCCCACTCGGGGGCCAAGATCGGTGTCATCGTGGTCTCCTCGGATCTCGATCTCGACGTCATCGAAGAGCTTGACGGACGCGTCCAGTCGGTGTTCCGGCCGGAGGAGGTCTATTTCGGTTCCTACGGCGAGAGCGAGATAGCGGACATCCTCACAGAGCGGGTCGAACGCGGGTTCCGCGAGGGCGCCGTCGGCCCGCGGGTACTGGACCAGGTCGCCGGGTACACCGCCGACAGCGGGGGTGACCTCCGAGTGGGGATCGACCTCCTCCGTCGGGCCGGACTGAACGCGGAGATGCGGGGCTCGACCGAGGTCGCCCTCGAGGACGTCGAATCGGCCTATGAGAAGGCCAAACACGTCCATCTATCGCGGCATCTCCGCGGGCTCTCGGACTCCGAAGCGGCGCTGGTTCGGGTGCTCGCGGACCACGACGGCGAGCGGGCCGGCGACGTTTACGAAGCGTTCAGCGAGGCGACCGAACTCGGCTACACCCGATACTCGGAGATAATCAACAAGCTCGAACAGCTCGGGCTCATCGAAACGGAGTACACGAGCGTGGAGGGTCGGGGACGCTCGCGCGCGCTGTCGCTATCGTACGACGCCGACGCGGTGTTGGACCGGCTCGACGGCATATAAGTAGTTCCGGTTGCTACTGTAGCAGGGACGCCCAGACTGCCGGAAGTCGGGCGTGAAGTACCTCGGGGTCAAGTGGTTCGAGAGACTTCGTCTCTCGTCATCACGGAAGACATCGTCTTCCGTACGACCCCGAGGCTTCACCGTCTTGGGCCGCACTGCGTCCGCAGGTGAATTTAATTCCCCTCGACCTTCCCGGCTGGGTCGGTTGGAATTGAACACCCGAACACGTCGATGTGTCCGTGAGGGTCTGTGGCTCCACCACGACACGACAACTCCCGTCGCACCCACCATAGCAGCGGGGTTTTGAGAGGAGTCGCATTCCCAAACTACCGAACGACCAGCGAAGGAAATGAGGCCTTCATTTCCATACTTTGAGATAACTATTTCTGGTCGCTGTCGGTGGGTTATAGGTAAGACCGTTTAAATTTGTTCCAAACCATGACGGGATTCACCCTCGGGGTCAAGTCGTTCGAGAATCACCCATTCTCGTGATCACCAAAACCGGCGGGTTTAGGACCACCCCCAGGCCCGCGAACAGTTTCTTCTGTAGAAGAC
>CAZWZX010000183.1:0-5275 GCA_964638655.1 uncultured Natronomonas sp. | reverse complement strand
GGATCGACCGTGGCGGTGCGGATTTCTTCGTCGATCCCGGCGTTTCGAAACGCCAGATCGAGGTCTGTGACTCGGTCAAGATATTCACCAACGAGATCACCGCTGAAGCGCTCGAGCCGTTCTTGCGACGGAACGAGTATCTGTTACATCCGATCGAGGAGGTCGTCCCCGAAGGGAACGATCTGGTGACGTTCGAGATCGCCGGGATGGAGCCGAGCGGATACACGACGCTTCGGGTGACGGAGGCGACGGACATCGAGTTCATCGACGCCGGACAGCTCCGGGAGATCCAGTCGGCTCGCGATCGGGGACGGCGCGGCGGAGGTAGCGGTCCGGGCAAGGGGGACGAAGAGGAGGTCACCGTCTCGCTCGATCCGAAGAAACCGACAGTCAACTTCGAGGACGACGTCGCCGGGCTCTCGGAGGTCAAACAGACCGCGGAGATGCTGTTGGCGCTTTTCGATCACGAGGTCCGAAACGAAGTGATCGAACGCTACGGGGACGGCTTTGCCAGCCGTGGCAACAGTATGCTCATGTACGGCCCGCCCGGGTGTGGAAAGACGCTCGTTTCGGAGGCGATCGCCTACGAGGCCAAGTACAACGCCGGAATCGAGGAGAACTACGGCGACGTGAAGTTCCTCGAGGTCAAGGGAAGCGACGTTCTCTCGAAGTACTCGGGCGAGTCCGAAAAGCGCGTCGAGGCGATCTTCGAGAAGGCTCACGGCATCGCTCAGGAGGGGTTCGCGGTCCTGTTTTTCGACGAGGTCGAGACGCTGATCCCCGATCGAAGCGACGACTCGCTCCAGCGACACGAGCGCTCTTTGACCAATGCCTTTCTGCAAGAAATGAACGAGATAGAGGACAACCTCCTCGTGATCGGGGCGACGAACATGCCCTGGACTATCGATCCGGCGGCGACCAGACGCTTTCCGATCCAACAGTTCATTCCACAGCCGGACGAGGACGTCATGTCCGAAGTCTGGCAAAAGAGCCTCGAATCGATCGAAGGCGCCGATCGAATCGATTACGAACGGCTCGGCGAAGCGTCCGTCGGATACACGCCCGCCGAGATCACCGATCGGGTGCTCGGGAGCGAGTTCCAGCGCGATCTAGTCGAGAGCGTCCACAGGCCCGATCGGAACCCGATCTCCCCTGACACCGACTACTTCCTCTCGCGGCTCGAAGACACCGAGCCCAAGACGATCCGACAGTACGTCACGAGCGTCAGGAACCAACTCGACGATATCGAGGGGTATCCGGAGATGCAGCGATACGTCGAGAGACAGGCACAAGTGCTCGGAATCGATATCGGCGGCGGCCCGTCGCCGATGGAACAGCTACTCGGGGCCGGGGGCGGCGACGGTGGTGAGGGTGAATGACCGAGTACAGAAAGATCGGATCGTTCGACCGCGCCCGCGTCGATGCGGTCGGTGTCGGCCGAGACAGCGTCGCCGTCGCGTCTGGACAGCGGATAACGATCGTCTCGGGAATCGACCGGACGGGGTTCGAGCACGACGAGCCGATCGTCGACATCGCGCTGGGCGAACGCGTCGTGGTTCTCTCGTCGAACCGGATGACCACATATACGCGTGACGGCGCCCGCGTCTGGAGCCGGACGTTCGACTCCCCACACGCCGTCGCGACACTTCCGGACGAGCCGATCGCGGGCGTCCTGGAGCCGGAGCGCTTGCGGACGATCGATCTCGAAACCGGCCAGGAGTCGGTCACCGTCGAGCGGCGCCGTCCGGGTCAGCCCCGTGACGATCAGTTCATCGGGATCGAAAGCGGCTTCGTCTCCTCGACGTGGTCGTTTCTCCGGTGTGTCGACGCGACCGGCGAGGAGGTGTTCGACCGGAACCTCAACACGGCGATCCGGGCCGTCGGGTGCTGTGAGGACGTGTTGATCGCGGCGTTACAGAACGGACAGCTCAAGGGGTTCGACGCGCGGACCGGCGACGGACGCTGGGAGACGGAGCTTCCGGTCCGCCAGATCCCTCCCGGTGGCGACGGCGCGTTGCTTCTCAGCACCGACGACGGCGTCAAATCGATCGGTCCCGGCGGCTCGATCGGCTCGGTCGAGAGCCTCTCGAGCGGCGAGGTGCACGCCAGCCTGGACGGTTCCGTTGTCTGTTCGGTCCGGAGCGGATCTGTCGACGTTCACGTTCCCGACGAGGAACTGCTAGACGTCGAGATCCTCACTGATTCGGTCGGCGTCGGCGGGACGATCGATCTGAACGTGACGAACCTGGGCGATACCGCCCACGAAATATCGCTCAGCGGACGTCTCGAGCACTCGGATCTTTCGCCCGACGAGCGCAGTCTGGAACTCGATCCTCGCGATCCGGTTCGAACGGATTTCCCGGTCGAAGCGGTTCGAACCGACGGAGAGACCGAGTTCGAAGCCCGAGTCGAGGACCGAACCGTCGCGATTCGTCAGATAGAAGTCTCGGACGCTGCCCAAAGCACCGTCCCAGCGGAGGCGAATCTCCAACCGAAGAAGGTCTCCCACTCCGGAGCGATACTCAGCCTCTCGGTCGAAAACACCGGGAACGTCCCGCTGGATTCGGTCAGCGTTCTGGAAACGGGCGAACAGGGATCGGACATCGCCCCGGGAGAGACGTGGTCCCGAACCATCACCAAACCGTACGAGCCGGGACGAACAATCACCGTTGGGATGGAGGTCGTTCGGGGAAACCGCCGGACCGAGCTCGCCCTCACCTGTCGGCTTCCGGAACAGCCATCGATCGAACTAGATCAGAAACGCGATTCGATCCACGGTGAGATCTCCGCAGACGAGCGGGTCGTCTGGTCGGACGAGTTGGTCATCGAGGCCCCCGGCGCGGACCGGGTCCGGTCCCCCGTCGAGATCGAGGACGGGTCGTTGCTCGTCGTGTTACCGGCGTACGAGGCCGGGATCGCTCGGATCGGGCTCTCGAAGCTCGGGGTCTCCGAACGGGCTCGAATGACCGAACAGGGGCCGCTCGCCGACCTGTCGAAACCGTCGAGCCGATCCGAGCGATCCACACAGCGCTCACGGTCCACGGGGGGACCGACCGAACACTCCTCGTCGACGAGACCGGACAAAGACGGAGAAGAACGCGAACGGACGCCCCGAAACGATCGAGACGCCGCCAGCCGGAGCGAATCACACGGTACGGGGGATAGGCCGGCCGATCCCCCAGACCGTCGCGACGACACTGGCGTTTCGATCACCCGGGAGACGCCCGACGACAGCGTTGCCGTCGGTCACGCCTTCGAGGAACGGCTCGTCGTCGAGAACGGAACGGCCGACGTCATCGATCCGACCGTCAACATCCAAGAGGAACGGCTCGAAACCGGACCGACCGCCCCCGGCGAGACGTGGGCCGCCGAACGGCGAACGGTCTTTCTTTCGACCGACGACCGGGCCGGGACGCTCCCGGAGGCGACCGTACAGGTCGACACCGAAGTACTCGATCGCGCCGCCGCCGAACGTGTCGACGTCACGGATCGGGCCGTTACGGTCCGCGGTGTCGTCGACCGCTCCGGGAGCTACGAGGTCGAACTCGAGAACGGGACCGAGTCGGATCGACGACTCAAGGGACTCGAAATCGACGGCGGACCGACGGGGATCGAAGGCCGAACGCTTCACGCCGGCGAGCGAACGACGGCGGCTGGAACGGTAGATCGGGCGCCGAAACAGTCCGAATCGTCCGTTCCAGTGACGGTCTTCGTCACCGACGCCGACGGTACCTCGACCGCTATCGAAACGCTCGCCGCGGTACGGGAGGGGGCGAAAAGCGGCGTAGACGCCTTCGAAAAGCGGATCGGTTCCTCGACACAGGTCGCCGGCGAGTACGGAACGGTCGTTCTCGTCTTCGAGAACGACGGGAACGGATCGCTCTCGGAGGTTTCGCTCGAGGCCACGGGAGAGCCGATAAACGAGATGCTGTACTCACAGGCCCATCGCGAAGCGCTTTCTCCCGGCGAGCGAATCGAGCACTACGTCGACTTGAAAACGGGTGCGGGAACGACGCAGTTCGAGATCCGTACGTCGTACACGGCCGAAAGCGGCGAGGAACGGTCCGAAACGTTTCGCGTCTCCGGGCCGGCACTCGGGACGGACGACGAATGGACGGACGAACACCGATCGTCATGGACGATCGAATCGTCAACGGGGGACTCCGAGGGAGCCTTCGACGTTCCGAAGCGGCTCTTCACCGGGTTTCGATGAACGGGACCGGAAACGCCTTAACGGTGATGCCGCCCGGGGTTTGAGGTTCATACGAGGAAATCGCCGCTGACCGATTCCTCGGAGTCCCGAACGTACCAGTACATCCCGCGCGCCGTGTGGGCGATGAGCGAAACGAAGATGATCACAGAGAGCCCGATAGCGGCGAAAAGCGACCATCGGGCGACGGTCAGGGCACTCTCGTGTTGGGATCGTTCCTCGGAGACCGTCTCAGCCCGGGTCGTCTCGCCCGCCTCGCCGAAGGACGCTTCGGCGTCGGCGTACGCCGAGGAGAGCGCCGCCGACCGCGACTCGAACTCGTCGTAGTGAGTCGGATTGAGAACGAGCTGTTGACCGAGCACCGTCACGAAGATCTCCGACTCCATCCCCTCCCAGATTCCGATCGCCTCCTGGCGATCAGTCTCGCCCTGAGCGACGAGCGTGCTGTACGTCTCGAAGGACGCTTCGGCGTCGGATTCAAGCGACTCGGCCCGTTCGGTGTCGCCTTGCAACGCTGCGACGCGAGCCAGCTCCCGCTGAATGGTCGCCTCCTCGATCGGCGACGTCTCACCCGATTCGAGTAGGTCCTCGTAGTGTGACTCCTGTATCTCGATCCGCGACTGGAGTTCGCTGTCGGCCGTTTCACGGATGGAGCTTCCCTGATCTCGGAGCTGGGTGTCCTCGATGGCCTCCCCGTAGGTAGTCATCGTATCGAAGGCGACCGCAGCCCGGACCAGTTCCTCTTGAGCCGCGTCGTGGTCTCCGGCGTCGATCAGCTCGTCGGTGGCGGCGATCGCCTCGAGATACCGGACGACGCCGTCTCCGAACGTGAGGACGGTCGTGATGTCGTCCTGCGGAACTTCGTTGGCCCGGATCCGCTCGTCCATGTCGTTTACCAACTGGAAGGTCTCCTCGGACGTCTGATCGAGGGTGGGCGTCCCACCGGGCGCGTCCTCAAGGGACGCACGGAGCGGATCGAGGTTGAGCGGGATCGGGGTCGCGGTGACAGTCGCTTCGCGCGTATCGACCTCGTCGCCATCGACCTCGAAGACCCACTCGTACTCC
>CAZWZX010000182.1:0-5291 GCA_964638655.1 uncultured Natronomonas sp. | reverse complement strand
TCAACAAGATCACCCGCCGGAAGAACCTCCAGCGCATCGCCGAGGAGCGCGCGGGACGGAAGTTCAAGAACCTCCGGGTTCTGAACAGCTACTGGGTCGGTGAGGATGGCTCCCAGAAGTGGTTCGAAGTGATCCTTCTGGACCCCGAACACGGCGCGATCGAGAACGACGACGATCTGAACTGGATCTGCGACGACAGCCACCGCGGTCGGACCTACCGTGGCCGGACCTCCGCCGGACAGCGCGGCCGAGGCCAACAGAAGCGCGGAAAAGGTACCGAACACACCCGCCCGAGCATCCGGGCGAACAACAACCGCGGCAAGTAACCGCAGGACGGCGTTTTCGTTCTCGAGAGACGGAACGAGCCGACGGCCCCAGCCGAAGGGCGTACTCAACGGAATATTCACGAGCTGCGATCGCGGCTCCCGAAAGCGGCGACCCGAGAAATTAAAAACCCACATGCCGGGTAGCGGCCCGCTAGACCATCATTTTGACAGTAAGATATCAGTTCAGATCGACTGAATCGACGCACCGTTCGCTTAACACAGTCGCTTTTAGACGGGAAAACGGCGTATCAAACACCGTGTGAAGGTTTATTAATCATAGCGTTGACCAATGAGTTATCGCACAAGGATCGACCGACGGAAACGCGCTGGTGTCGTTTTACAGCGATCGAATTACGGAGCCGTCGACGAACGACGAGGTGTACGGCTACTGGCTGTTCGTCCTCGGACTGTTGGCGAGCGTCGTCGGCATCGCGCTGTTTTTGTATAGTTCGACGTTCACGCGCCCGCCGGCGAGCGAGGGCGGAACCTACTGGCTACTGCGGGAAGTGGGCGTCGTGTTCGCCGGGGTAGGGATTCCGCTGCTGCTCGGCGGGATCGCTATCAGACTCCCGCTCCGAAAGCTCGCGACCCGGATCGTCGGCCTCGGGGTCATCGTTTGTCTGGCCGCGATCGTGTGGTTCATCACGGTGTATCCGGCCTCCGGGTGGCCGACCGATACCGGCCACACGGGCGTTATCGCGCTCTATACGGTCGGGATCGTCGTCATCGGTCTCGCGTCGGTGTTCGTGCCGATGCTCTCGCGGGCCGAGACCGAGACGGCGAGCGAACGGGCGGCCCGGGAGGCCGAGGCACGGGCGGACGAACAAGCACAGACAGAACGAGAAGAAACGCAAACGGAACTGAAAGAGACACAGGCGGAACTGGACGAGGCGCGGGCCGCCTCGGAAGCCGCTACAGCCGAGCTGGAATCGCTCAAACAGTCGCGGGCCCGATTCGAGATCTATCAGGACAGAGGCGGCGGCCACCGCTGGCGGCTCCGACACCGCAACGGCAACGTCATCGCGACGGGCGGGCAAGCGTACTCGAGCCGACAGAAGTGTCAGCAGGGGATGCACAGCGTGATCCGCAACGCGTTGGGTGCGGGGATCATGAAGATCGAACCCGACGATCCCCAAGTCGTCGAGTCGGAAACGGAAACCGAGCCGATCGCGATCGAGAGCCAGGCCGCGTTCGAACTCTACGAGGACAACGCCGGTGAGTACCGGTGGCGGCTCCGTCACGACAACGGCAATATTATCGCCGACTCCGGCGAGGGATACGCCTCGAAAAGCAACGCCAAACGGGCGATGGCCGGCGTTCGGAACCACGCCGAATCGGCCGATTACCTCAAGATCGATCCGGCCGGCTTCGAGATCTACCGCGACAACGGCGGCGAGTGGCGCTGGCGGCTCGTCCACGAGAACGGCGAGATACTCGCCGACTCCGGCGAGGGGTACGCCAGCAGGCAAAAGGCCCGGCAAGGCGTCGATAGCGTCCGGAGCAACGCCGGCAAGGCAGGGATCGAAGAACAGTGAGCCGAACGAGACACACATTCTCAAAACAATGAGCAAAGCGACATTCGAACTCTACGAGGACAAAGCGGGCGAGCACAGATGGCGACTCCGCCACGACAACGGCAACGTCATCGCCGACTCCGGGGAGGGATACAGCAGTAAATCGAGCGCACGCGATGCGATAGAGCGGGTTCAGGGGTACGCCCCGGACGCGGACGTGTTGGACATAGAGCAGGCCGCGTTCGAACTCTACGAGGACAAAGCGGGCGAGTATCGATGGCGACTCAGACACCGAAACGGAAACATCGTCGCCGACTCCGGCGAGGGGTACTCCTCGCGAAGCGCCGCCGAGGACGGCATCAACAGCGTCAAGCGGAACGCGCCGGCAGCCGACTCGAACGAGTAACCGTCGAAAGGCGACGGGTCCACAGCCTTTTTACGTCGGACGGAGACGGTAACAGTATGCGTAGCTTCGAGATCGGTCGGATCACGGGCATCCCGATCCGGTTGAACATCACGCTCGTCGTCTTCCTCCCGCTTTTGGCGTGGCTCATCAGCCGCGAGGCACAACTGGCTTTCTACGCCGAAGTCGTCAACGGGATCTCACCACGGACGATCGACGTCGCCGTCATCCAGTCGGGATCGACGCCCGAAATCGTCGGCGTCGCGACCGCCGTCGGTCTCTTCGTCGGCGTGTTGCTCCACGAACTCGGTCACTCGTGGACGGCACGGCGATACGGCGTGACGATCAGTTCGATCACGCTGTGGATCTTCGGCGGGATGGCTCACATGGAGAACCTTCCGGAGGATTGGGACGTCGAACTCTACGTCGCGTTGGCCGGCCCGGCGATGAGCGTGCTCGTCGGTGCGGTCTGCTATGGACTGCTCTTTGTCGTGCCCGCACAGCCGATGCTCCTTTTCGTCGTCGGCTGTCTCGCCGTGATCAACGTGACGCTCGCGGTCTTCAACCTCCTCCCGGCGTTCCCGATGGACGGCGGTCGAGTGCTCCGTGCGCTGCTCGCCCGGAACCGTCCGTACGCGGAGGCGACCCAGACCGCCGCGAGCGTCGGCAAGTTCATGGCGGTGCTGATGGCGGTCTTTGCGGTCCTCGCCTTGGCCCCGCTTTTGTTGCTCATCGCGATGTTCGTCTACATCGCCGCGGGGGCCGAATCGCGAACGACCGTCCTCCGGGACGTCCTCCGGGGGCTCACCGTTCGAGAGCTGATGTCGAGCGACGTCCGAACCGTGACGCCGGAGACGACCGTAGCGGAGTTTCTCGACCGCGTTCTCTCGGAGCGAACGACCGCCTACCCGGTCATGGACCGGGACACGGTCACGGGCATGGTGACGCTCGAATCGGTCCGTCGGGTCTCGGCGGACGACCGCGAAACGACGACTATCGCCGACGTGATGGGCGCCGCACCGCCGTCGGTCGATCCGGACGCGGACGCCTTCGAGGCGCTCGTGGCGATGAGCGGCGCGCGCGGCGACCGGGTGCTCGTCGTCGAGGACGGCCGGTTCGTCGGCCAGCTCACCGCGGCGGACTTTACGACCGCTATCGAGGTACTGCAGGGACTCGGGCCGAGCCGCAAACTCGAGGTCCCCGACGGGTACGCTTGATACGGCCGTCCCCCGAGGTCCGAACGAGAGTTTATAACCGAATACGGGGGCAAGCGGCGTATGGGCCACCGGACGCTCGTCGCATACGACAGGGACGGCTACGATCTCCACTACGCACACTGGGGCGTCGATCCGGACGAGATCACACCGGAGACGCCGTTCGGGGAAGCCCCGGACGACGAGTGGGCGAACGAAAGAGCCGGCGATCTGCTCACCCCGACGGGAGGTGAACTACAGAAGCGACCCGAGAGCGCAGTCGAAACGGATCCGATCGAGACGGACCTGTCGTTCGTCGATCTGGGAGCATACGTCGATCCGATCGAACACGAGGCGCTGTACGTCGTCGATCGGGACCTCTCCGTGCGGACGTATCTCGTCTTCGGGCTCGATGGGTACGCGCTCGGGCGGGCGGAGGATCCCGCGATCGCGCTCGTCGGGTACGACGGCGAATCCGACGCGGCGTATCTCCGCGGCTGGCTGGCGGGCGCGAGGGCCGTCCGAGGAATCTGTGGTCCCGAGTCGGGGGCCATCGTCAGGGCGCTCCGATGGCTCGATCCGGAGCGTGGAACGGTGGTGTGGATGACGGGGAACGAGGGCAGAGGGGAGGCGGAGACCGGGGAAGGAACGGGGTAGCGAGACCGGCTCACTCGTCGGTCAAATCTTCGAGCAGCGCTCGCGAGGAGTTGCTCACGACGAGCAGGCTGCTGGTCGCCATCGCCACGGCGGCGAAAAGCGGGTTCAACAGTCCGGTCACGGCCAGGGGGATCGCGATCCCGTTGTAACAGAACGCCCACCCGAGGTTCTGTTTGAGACGGCGGCCGGCGGCCGCCGACAGTTCGAAGACCGCCTCGACGGACCGGAGATCGTCGTCGACGATGGCGATGTCGGCCGCGTCGACCGCCATCGCCGTGCCGCCGCCGAGTGCGATCCCGAGGTCGGCACGGGCGAGCGCCGGTGCGTCGTTCGTGCCGTCCCCGACCATGACGGTGTCGCCGCGGTCGGCCAGCCGAGCGACCGTTTCGGCCTTCCCTTCGGGAGGGACGCCGGCGAACACCTGTCCGACGGTCTCGTGCTCCCGGAAGATCGCGGCGGCGCGCTCGTCGTCGCCCGTCAGCACGACGACCTCGACGCCGCGGTCGGCGAGCGAGCGGAACGTCTCCTCCCACCCCTCGCGGAGTTCGTCCCCGACGACGACGATCCCCTCGGCGACCCCGTCGCGACCGACGACGACCGGAACCCGTCCGAGGCCCCTTGCGTCCCGTGCCGCCCGTGTGATGTCCCCGGGGAGTTCCCAGCCGAGTTCCGAGAACAGATTCGGGTGGCCGACGACCACGCCCCGACCGTCGATCTCGCCCGCGACTCCGTTGTCGTAGCTCTCGAAGGAGTCGACCGTCGGAGGGGCGTCGGCTGGGGGGTCCAAACCGGGATCCGGACGGGTCTCGATGCGTCCGCCGTCGGTTCGCGTTCCGTCCGCGCTCTCGGCGGCGATCGGGTCCGATCCATCGAGAAGCGCGGCGATCGCCTTCCCGACCGGATGGGCGGAACGGCGCTCCAAAAGGGCGGCGTCCTCGAGGAGGTCCGCGGGGACGGTCGACTCGAGGACGTCCATCTCGCCGGTGGTGAGCGTCCCCGTCTTGTCGAAAACGACCGTATCGGCGTCCCGAACCCGCTCGAAGACCGTCTCATCGAAGACGACGATGTGTCGCTTGAGCGCGTCGCGGATCCCGGCGGCGACCGCGAGCGGCGTCGCCAGTCCCAGCGCGCAGGGACAGGAAACGATGAGAACGGTCAAGCCGACGAGCAGGGCGGTCGCGATACCACCGCCCAAGAG
>CAZWZX010000181.1:0-5318 GCA_964638655.1 uncultured Natronomonas sp. | reverse complement strand
TTCGGATCGCCCGCCGGGGGATCGAAACGAGGCCGTTCGTCTTTCTCGATCTCGAACTCGGTGAAACCGAGGGGATCGAACGTGTCCGAGACCGTCTCAGGGAACACGACCTTGAGGGAGCCGTCGTTCACGTCACGCTCGAAGGCGACGGCGAGTCGATCCCACCGGCCCGAATCGAGACGTTCGCGACCGAGGAGGGAGCCCTCGTGGCGCGCGTCACCGACCGTCGCGAACTCGCCGGCAACGAGTCGACGCCCGAGGTATCGTTCGCCGATCCCGATGAAGCCGTCAGAGAACGGCTCCGCGAACTGGGACTGAGCGGGGCGGCCCGCGACCTCGACGAGACGATTCGGTCGGGGACCGTCGCCGATTCGAACGTCGCCGACGAGATCGAACGCCGGGTCGAGGAGTTGATCGAGGATCCCGAAACGTTCGACGCTCCCGACGAAAGCGGGACGGAAGTCGTCGAAGCGGCCGCCGAAAACGGCGACGGGCAGTCCTCGATGGAGGAGTACCTGTGAAGTTCGAACACGTCCGGATCCGGAACTTCAAATGCTACGCCGACAGCGAACTCTCCCTGCGATCGGGCGTCACCGTCATCCACGGCGTCAACGGCAGCGGGAAGTCCTCGCTGCTCGAGGCCTGCTTTTTCGCGCTGTACGGGACGGCCGCCATCGACGGAACGCTCGACGACGCGATCGCGAACGACGCCGACTCGATGGCGATCGAGCTCCGGTTCACCCACGACGGGGGCGACTACCGCGTCGAGCGCGAGGTGAAGCTCAGAGGCGACACCGCACAGACGACCACCTGTCTGCTCGAGACGCCCGAGGGCCAACTCGAGGGCGTCACCGACGTCGAGACCCACGTCGAACGCCTGCTTCGGATGGACGCCGACGCGTTCGTCAACTGCGCGTACGTTCGACAGGGCGAGGTGAACAAACTCATCAACGCCTCGCCGGGCGAACGACAGGACATGATCGACGACCTGTTGCAGCTCGGCAAGCTCGAAACCTACAGGGAACGGGCGAGCGACGCACGTGTCGGGGTTAAACGCGTCCGGGACCGAAAACGGGAACTGCTCTCCGATCGCGAGGCGACGATCGAGAAGAAGGAAAAAAAGGATCTCAACGGACAGCTCAACGCCCTCGAGTCGGAACTGAACGAACTCACCGACGAGATCGAGACCAAAGAGCGCGAGCGCGATGCGGCCCGGGAGACGCTCGAAGCCGCCAAAGAAACCCTCGAAGATGCCACAGAGCGCCGTGAGGAGATCTCGTCGCTGGAAACCGAGATCGAGGAACTGACGGCGACGATCGCAGAGACCGAACGTGAACGCGAATCGATCGGGGATCGGATCCGCTCGCTCCGCGAACAGCTCGAAACGTTCCGGGACGACCTCGGCGAGGCAACCGCCAAGACGGATTTCGATCCGGACGTTACCTCCGAGGCGGTCGCCGAACGGCTCGAAGAACTCGACACGGAGGCCGACGAGATACGTGAACGGATCGAAGCACGACGGCTCGACGCGCAACAGCACGCAAACGAGGCCGAAACGGAACGCGAACGGGCGACGGAACACCGCAGACAGGCCCGTGAGGACCGTTCAGATGTCTCGGAACTGGAAGCCGAAATCGAGAGCGAGACCGAAACGCTCGAATCGAAAAGGGAGCGTCTCACGGAGATGGAGACACGGATCGAGGAGCTTCGAGAGACGCTCGAGGACGCACCCATCGAGCGAGACCGACTGCAGGCCCATCGAGAGTCTCTTCGAACGGACCTCGACGACGCCAACGAGCGGTTGGCCGAACTTCGGACGGAGATAAAGAACGCCCGCGAGTCGGTCGCCGAGGTCGAACGCCTGCTCGAGGCCGGCAAATGTCCGGAATGCGGCCAACCGACGCAGGGATCGCCACACGTCGAGACCGTTGCCAACGATCGCGAGCGGGTCGCGGAACTCGAGGCCGAACTCGAGGCCAAACGAACCGAGATCGATGAACTCGAGTCCGATCACGAGCGGACCGTCGAGCTCGTCGAAAACGACTCGGAGCTGTCGCGGTTGATCGAAAACAGCGGTAACGTTCGCTCTCTGCTCGAACAACGCGAAGCGGCGATCGAGGACAAACGCGAACGTGCCGAGTCGCTCCGCGAGACGGCGAACGAGCACGAATCCGAGGCGACGGCTGCCGAAGAGCGAGCCGAGGACGCGGCGGCGGCGGCCGAGACCGCCCGCGAAGCGATCGGCGAACTGAACCGCGATAAGGGCCGAATCGATGACGAACGCGGTCGGATCGAACGGATCGAGGAACTTCTCGAGCGGATCGAGGAGACCGAACGCGACGTCGAGCGTCTCCGCGAGCGGCGTGCAAACAAAGCCGATCTGAACGATCAACGGCGGGATCGGCTCGCGGAGAAACGCGAGCGGAAGGTCGAAATCGAATCCGAGTTCGACGAGGCGGCGATCGAAGAGGCCGAAGAGAACAAATCGCGTGCCGAGAAGTATCTCTCGGAGGTCGAACCGTACCTGGAGACGAAACGCGAGGAGCGCGACGAACTACAGAACCGGATCGGTGCGGTCCGAAACGAGCTAGACGAACTGGATGGACTCAAAAAGCAGCGTGCTGAACTCGCGGCGACCGTCGAGCGGCTCGAAACACTATACGAAGAGGCGTTCGAACTTCAGGAGACCTACGCCGACCTCCGGGCCGAACTTCGCCGTCGGAACGTCGATCGATTGGAGTCGATGCTCAACGAGACGTTCGATCTCGTCTATCAGAACGACTCCTACGCGCGGATCGAACTCGACGGCGACTACGAGCTTACCGTCTATCAGAAGGACGGGACGGAACTGGCTCCCGACCAGCTTTCGGGCGGTGAACGCGCGCTTTTCAACCTCTCGCTCCGCTGTGCCATCTATCGGCTCCTCTCGGAGGGGATCGAAGGGAAAGCGCCCACGCCGCCGCTCATCCTCGACGAGCCGACGGTCTTTCTCGACGCCGGACACGTCTCGAAGCTGGTCGAGTTGATCGAATCGATGACCGCCCACGGCGTCGCCCAGATCATCGTCGTCAGCCACGACGACGAACTCGTCGGCGCGGCCGACGACCTGATTGCCGTCCGGAAGGACCCGACGACGAACCGCTCGACCGTCGAACGATCGGCGACCGCCAGCGCGCTATCGTAGTCCATCGAGGCCCTCGCTCGCGAGTCCGGTCGTCGCGTACCCCCGTTCACCGTTGATATCCGCTTTCCGGATCAATCCTGCGGCACGGAGTTCGGTGATCCGACCGTGGAGGTCCGACTCACAGAGGTCGTATCGCCCGAGGATCTCGCGGGCCGACAGCGGCCCCCTCGCGTCGAGTTCGAGGAGCAATCCGAGAACGGCCTCGGAGTGAACGGCGATGAGAACGCGACGACGCGGCTCCGGAACCGCACTCGCCGCGACGGAAAGCGGCGACTCCCCGGTCACCGTCAACTCGTCGTTCGGGAGATACCGCTCGCGACCGGTCTCGGGATCGCGAACGAGACTCGATTCGCCCGAGGATTTGACGAGGAGATACCGCTTTCCGTCGTGTGTGGCTGTTTTCATTCCTCCCCTCCTTTCACTTCCCCGGACCCCCCGTCGTCGGTCAACCGTCCGGTTTTCACGGCCCAGTAGTATTTGCCCGTTCCGAAGGCGGCGACACCGCCGACGAGCAACGCCAGCGTGCCGGTTCGATAATCCGCGAGAAAGTAGATCAGCATGGCACCGATCGAGAGACCGGCGATCGCCACGTTGAGCAGGAGCACGGACGTCCAGAAGGCCCGGAACAATCCCTCGGGGACGTCCTCGCCCGTCGCCATCGAGCTCCGTTGACGCGGCGTCGCGTCGGGTGGATCGGGGCCGAGGCTGTCGGGATCGAACTCCTCAGGTTCGTCCGGCCAGGCGTTTTCCTCCTCCTCGAGGGGATTCACAGGCAGATAAAAGCGCCGGGGGAAGAAAAATCACGCGGCGTCGTCGAGGTCGACGACGTCGTCCGATTGCAACCACGCGAGCGGGTTGTCCGAATCGTAGAAGACGACCCCGTCGTCGGCCTCGTAGCTCTCGACGGATCGGATCGCCTCGGCGCCCGCCGTCTCGACTCCCTGTCCGGTCTCGTCACCGCCGGCCGTCGTATCGGGATCGGGCATTGTCGGTCAGTGGATACGGCTACGAAAGATAGTGATAAATCGGTCCGGGCAGTATCGAGTGTCGATACGGAACGCGGTCGGAAAACGGCGGTCGGACGATCGAGGAACACCGGGGTTTTTACCCGAGAGCGCCAAGGAACGGAAACTATGGAGCAGGGAACGCTCGGGGAGTTCGCCAGTCCGAGTGACGCCGAGGACACGCGACCGATCGAGGAGGCCGCGGCAGTCGCCGGCGCCGAGACGAGCAACGCGGCGGTCGTCGAGACGTCCGAACACCGCTTTCCCGACGCGACGGGCGAGACCGAGTGTGTCGTCACACAGGTCGATTACACCATCGAAGGGAACGGCGACGACGAATACCCCGTCCTGCACGTCTTCGGTCGGACCCCCAACCCCGGAGGCGACGACGAACCGGTTCACATCCGCGTCCACGGCTTCCGGCCGTATTTTTACACCCCGATCGACGATCTAGAGTTTGCCGTCGACGCCGATGAACCGCTTCTCGCGAGCGACGTCATCGATTCGCGACTGGAACACGACCGACTCTCCGGTCTCGAAACGTACGGAGATTTGGCCGCCGAGGGCCGAGACATCGGCGAACGCGACGAGGGGGAACTCGTCGTCTACGAATCGATCCGCGGCGAGTCGCTACTGAAGGTGTTCGGCCAGACGCCGCGGGACGTCGGGCAGTTGCGGGATCGCTTCGAGCATTACGAGGCCGACATCCTCTTTCCGAACCGGCTGCTCATCGACAAGGACATCAAAAGCGGCGTCCGGGCGCCCGAACGGCTCCTCGAGGACGGTAGTCTCAAGATCCATCACACGGAACTCGAACCGGTCGAACTGGAGGCCGAAAGCCGGATCCACACCCTCGATATCGAGGTCGACGACCGCCGCGGCTTCCCCGAGGACGGCGAGCAGACGATCGTCTGTCTCACGAGCCACGACTCCTACCGCGACGAGTACGTGGTCTGGCTGTACGAATCGCCGCAGGGCGTTCCCGGTCCGGAGGTGATCGACGGATACGATCCGATCGGAGATGGCGACCTCAACGTCGACGTCCGGGCCTTCGAGGACGAGGCCGAGATGCTGAACGACTACGTCGAATATATCGAGGAAACCGACGCAGATTACCTGACGGGGTGGAA
>CAZWZX010000180.1:0-5327 GCA_964638655.1 uncultured Natronomonas sp. | reverse complement strand
ATCCTTCTCGACTCCGTTCGGCGAGCGGACGGTTCTCGTGGTGGGTTCGGCCGTCCAACCGAGCGCGTGCGGAACCGTCGGGGGGATCGTCATGGCAACTAAAAACGGGACGCGGATCGAGAGCAATGTGGACTTTCGCGACCGGATCACCCGAATCGATCTGCCCGAACCGGTGGCGACGCTGGCCGACGACTACGACCGGCACTTCGGTGAGCGGGACCGGTTTCTGTGGCAGTGGATCTTTTCGCTATTCCCGAAGTTCACCCTCCAGTCGGTACCGGAAGAACACGCGGAACACGTCCATGCCCAGAAAACAGTGTTGACGATGTACGTGACAGTTCTCGACGATCTGATCGAGACACACGCCGATCGCCGGACGTTCGAACAGGCGCGCAGGCTTCCGTACGACTCCACAGCCGTCGATCCGAGCGCGGCGGCGGTCGACGCCGAGCAGTTCGCCTTCATCGAGCGACTCTGGGAGACCTTCGAGGACGGCATCTCCGGGGCGCGCCGCCACTCCGAGTTCGTGGACGTTTTCGAGTACGATATCCGCCAGACGACCAACGCCATGGAGTACAGCGGTATCGTGAACGAGAACCCCTGCATCGCGAACATTAACGGTGCGACCAACTACGGTGCACACAACATGGTAATGTTCCCGTACGCCGACGTGGATCTGATGTATTCCCCCGGTTTCGAACTCTCGGAGTTCGGCCTCCTTCGGGATTGCCTGTGGGACCTCCAAGAGATGGCTCGGATCGGCAACTGGGTGACGACCTGGGAGCGCGAAGTCAAGGAAGGCGATTACACCGCCGGGGTCGTCGTCCTAGCGCTTCAGGAAGGAATCATCACGCCGACAGAGCTAAACCGATCGGAGACGGCGGCGATCGAGAAAATCAAAGACCTCGAGATCGAACAGCGGTTCAAAAACCGCTGGGCTGACCGGTACCGAGCCCTCAGAACCCGGGAGTACGACACGAAAAGTGTTGATCTCAACGCGCTCGTCGAGGGCATGGAGACGGTTTTCGAGTATCATCTGGCGAGTCGCGGCTACAAGTAATGGATCCCATCGGGAGTACATCGGCGTTTATCGGTTGGCGGCTGAGAAACGAGGACCCGTATCGAAAGGCGGTCGTTTGACGCTCCGACGGGTGACGGTATCCCTCCTCCGTGGCGTTCGTAGTGTGCGTAGAGACGGTATACACGGGCTGTTTCGGTCCCGATAACGCAGTTCGATCTCCTACCCGGTTGACGGCCGCTCGACCCGGCCTCGACGTCGAAGCCGTTCCGGTCCCTTTTTTATACAGGCCGTCGTCAACCGGCGTATGCGAATCGCGGTCGTGTTCAGGGATCCGCCGCCGCAGTCGGAGCGAACCGGCGCCGTCCGGCTCCGACGTATCGCGGCGGCGCTCGACGGCCGTGGCCACGACGTCACGATCTACTGTCTCCCCTGGTGGGAAACCTCGGGCCGACGGCTCGAGATCAACGGCCTCGATCACGAAGGCGTCACCTTCGAGCATCCGGCGCTGTACTACTCTCGGATCCCCGGGCTGCTCGCCCGCCACAGACCCGACGTCGTTCTCGCGGCGGCCTCGCCGCCGGGGGCCGTCGTTTCGGCGTGGCTCGGCGCCCGTCTCGCGCGCGTTCCGCTCGTCTGTGACTGGTACGGCGACGAGCCGTCGGTTCCGAAATCGCGGTGGACCGAACGGGCCGCGAGCCTGCCGACGCGGATAACGACGCCCTCCGAACACCAGCGAACCCGCGTCCGCGAGTACGGCGGGACAGAAGAGAACACGGCCGTGATCCCGCAGGGGATCGATATATCTCAGGTCGTCGAGACGGAACCGGGCGAGCGCCGTGACGTCGTCTACGCCTGTCGGCTCAACGATGACTCGAACCTCGAGGACCTGCTGTTGGCGCTGGCGGAGCTCAGAGGCCGGACCGACTGGACGGCGACTGTCATCGGGGACGGTCCCGAACGGGCGGCGTACGAAAAACAGGCGAGAGACCTCCGACTCGGCGACCGCGTCGAGTTCCTCGGCGAGGTCGGCCGCGAAGAACGTATCGCCGCCTACCGAGGCGCACACACGTTCGTCCAGACGGCCCGTCGGACGTCGTTCGCCGAGGAGCTGCTGTGGGCGCTCGCCTGCGGCTGTGTCGGCGTCGTCGAGATCCAAAGCGACTCGAGCGCCCACGAGCTCGTCGAGCGTCGCGAGCGCGGGATCCGCGTGACCGATATGGATTCACTCGGCGACGCGATCGAGGAGTCGTGGTCGATGGGCTTTCGCGACATCGATAAGACGTTCCAGTCGTTCGACCACGCCGCGATCACGGGCCAGTACGTCGAACTCTTCAGGGAATGCGGCGTCGAATCCCGGTGACTGTCAGGGGTTCTCGAACCGTCGGGACGCCTCGGTGGCGGCCGCCGTTCTGACCGCGGCGACGTTTTCGGCGACGTCGTGGACTCGGACGATGTCTGCACCGCGTTCGACCGCGAGCGCGGTGGCGGCGACGGTGGCGGCGAGCCGTTTTTCGGCGCCGCTTTCCTCGATCGGCTCGAACATGGATTTCCGCGAGTGGCCGATCAGGACTGGACAGCCGAGCGAACGGAACTCCGAGAGTCGATCCAACAGCTCGAAGCTCTCGCTCGCTGACTTCCCGAACCCGATCCCGGGGTCGACGATTACCTGCGAACGGTCGAGTCCCGCCTTCTCCGCGAGGAGGATTCGCTCGGTGAGGGCGTCGATGGTGTCCCGAACCACGTCGTCGTACTCGATGTCGGCCTCGGGGTCGACCGGCGTGTCGATCGAGTGCATCACGACCACGGGGATGTCGTGTTCGGCCGCGACGATGCGCATCTCGGGATCTTCGAGCCCCGAGACGTCGTTGAGGATATCCGCACCGGCCGCGAGCGCCGCCCGGGCGACGGCGGCCTTTCGCGTGTCGACCGAGACGGCGACGTCGGACTCCGAGAGCGCCTCGATGACGGGGACGACGCGCTCGATCTCCTCCTCGGCCGGAACCGGATCGGCCCCCGGCCGCGTCGACTCGCCGCCGACGTCGACGATGTCGGCGCCGGCCTCGATCAGCACCTCGGCACGGGCGATCGCGTCATCGGTCGCCTCGTATCGGCCACCGTCGTAAAAGGAGTCCGGCGTGACGTTGAGGATACCCATCACCGCGGTCCCGTCATCCCAGGGATACTCGGATAGGTCCGCGTCCGAGGGTTCGGTCTTTCCCGCCATCGCCAGCTCACGACGGAGCTCGTCGGCGAGACGTGAAAGGCCCGCACCCGAGCCCGCAAGCACCCCGAGAAGGGATTCGAACTGCGCGTCCGTCCCCATCAGCACGGCTTCGACGAGTTCGCGCTCGTCGACGTCGATCCCCGAGACCGCACACTCGCCGCCGAGGGCTCTGAGTTCCCGTTCGAGAACGTCGGCCCGATCGGGTCGAACGCGTACCGTGACGGTTCGGTGCACACCACCCGACCGAGCCCGCGCGATTTCGCGGGCGGGAACGTCCGCCCGTCGGAGCACTGCCTCGGCGGCCCCGAGATCGGAGGCCTCGGTCGTGACGTGCGTACGGCTCCACCGGCGTCTGGCTTCGGCGACGGTGAAAAGCGAGCCACAGACCACGACGGCGTCGCCCGCGTTCGCCGCAGCCAGCGCCGAGCCGAGCGCGTCGTCGACCGTTCCGGACACCTCGATAGACCCGGTTCGGCCGTCCGACTCGAAGGCGGAAGCGAGCGATTCGGCCGTCTCGGCGCGTCCGATATCCGGTCGACACGTGTAGACGACGTCCGCCGCCGGCAGCGCCGCGATCATTCCCGCGTGATCCTTGTCGGCCATCGATCCGAAGACGAGATGCAGCTCGTCGTACTCGAAGGTATCGAGCGTCGCCGCCGTTCCGGCACAGCTACCGGGGTTGTGTGCGCCGTCGAGGACGACCAGCGGATCCGTCCGCATGATCTCGAAACGTCCTGGCCAGTGTGCGTTCCGGAGTCCGCGCTCGATGTCGGAAACGGTCGGGTCGGCGATCTGTCGGGCCAACGCGGCGGCTATCCCGGCGTTTCGGGCCTGGTGAGCGCCGAGCAGCGGAAGCCACGTCTCGACGTGCCAGCCGTCGCCGTCGATCGAGATGGCCTGTTCGATCCCGTCACGGCCGTCCGAAACGGCCCGCACGTCTGCGTCGTCGTCGATACCGACCCTGAGAACGTCGCCGACGACATCGCGGACCGCCGCGAGTGCGTCACCGTCGGCGCCGGTCACGAGCGGCGAGCGTTCGGGCGCGATCGCGGCCTTGTCGCGGGCGATCTCCTCGACCGTCTCGCCGAGCACGTCGGCGTGTTCGAGCGTGACGTTCGTGACGGCCGCGGCGGTCGGCGAGACGGCGCTCGTCGCGTCGTGTTCCCCCCCGATCCCGACCTCGAGGATCGCGATATCGACGCGTTCACTGGCGAACGTCTCCACTGCGAGGCAGGTCATCGCCTCGAAAAACGTCGGGGAGAGCCCCTCCGTCGCCCGCGAGTGGACGTACGGTTCGATCGTCTCGACGTACGATCGAACGGCCGCCTTCGAGACCGGCCGCCCGTTGATCCGCACCCGTTCGCGGAGGTCGTCGAGATGTGGTGAGGTGTACAGTCCGACGTCGTGACCCGCTTCGCGAAGCACGGATTCGACCATGCGGGCGGTGCTACCCTTCCCGTTCGACCCGCCGACCTGAACGATCCGGAGGTCTTCGCCCGGCCGATCGAGATACTCGAGGAGGCGTCGGGTCGGATCGACGCCCGTCCGGGACGGATACCGGCGGAGGTCGAACAGGAAGTTCGCCGCCTCGTGGTACTCCATATCTCTGGGTGTGCGGCGGGCGGTTTATGTCCGTCGGAGCCGATCGTTCCGTATGACGTCGGCGAGCGAACGGCGGCTCATCGAGGAGACGGTTTCCGATTTCGTCGAACGGGAGGTCCGGCCCGAGGCGGCGGCGGCCGACGAAAACCAAACGTTCCCCGAGTCGGTCTGGGACGGCCTCGCCGAACTCGATTTGACCGGGCTGACCGTCCCCGAGGAGTACGGCGGCTTCGACGCGGATCAACTGACCTACAGCGTCGTCAACGAGACGCTGGCCCGCGGCGATCTCTCGGTCGCGACGGCGCTTTCGGTCCACTGTCTCGCGACCGCCTGCATCGAGAAGTTCGGCACCGAAGCCCAAAAGGAGGCGTGGCTCCCCTCGATGGCGGAGGGTCGTCCGGTCGGTGCATTCGCGCTCTCGGAGCCCGACGCCGGCTCGAATCCGGCCGAAATGACGACGGAGGCCCGAAAGGAGGGCGA
>CAZWZX010000179.1:0-5418 GCA_964638655.1 uncultured Natronomonas sp. | reverse complement strand
CGGTGGCGCGCCCGGACATCTCAGAGCCCCCTCCGTTCGCGCTCGATGCGACGTCCTCGCGGTCGGACACCGAGATACTCGGGTACGCCTGGGACACCGACGGCGACGGCGAGTTCGACCGAACCGGCGCCTCGATCGAGCTCGAAAAACCGCCCGGAACACACCCGATCACGCTCCGTGTGCGGGACGCCGAGAACGCCACGGCGACGGTCACCGAGGGGGTCTTCGTCAACGACCGACCGAGGGTGACGGTGGACGCCCCCGAAACCGCGCTCGTCGACGAGAACGTCACCTTCGAGGCGACGATCGAAAACGAGTTCGGCGAGACGACGGTGACGTGGGTGTTGCCGGACGGTTCGACGGGGACCGGCGAGCGCGTGACCCGGTCGTTCGAGTCCGGCGACCACACCGTGGGGGCGACCGTCGTCGACGAGTACGGCGCGGCCGCGACTGGAACGGCGACGGTTTCGGTGAGCGAGCCCGAGCCCGAAGATCAAGGCCCGGTCCTCTCGCCCGCGGTGCTTCTTGCGGTCGTCGCCTGCACGTTTTTGGCTCGTCGGTTCCGGTAGCCGCCCGGCACTCGGTCCGTCGGCTCCTCCTCGCCGAACGCCGGGTTCATTTCGATCGGGGCCGAAGGCCGTCCCGGTGGCCGAGACAGAGCGAAAGCGGGTCGACATGACGGGCGGCGCCATCGCCCCCCGGCTGGCACAGCTAGCCTGGCCGCTCGTTTTGGGCAACCTGCTGCAGACGTTCTACAACCTCGCGGACATGTTCTGGGTCGGCCGCGTCAGCCCCGACGCCGTCGCCGCCGTCTCGCTCATGTTCCCGCTGTCGTGGATGTTCGTCTCGACGGCGATGGGGATCACGGCGGCGACGATCGCGCTCGTCTCCCAGCACGTCGGGGCGGGCGACGACCGCCGCGCCGACCGGGTCGTGGCTCAGACGCTTCTGTTGACGCTCGCCGTCTCCGCCGCGCTCGCCGCGCTCGGGTACGCCTTTCGTCGCGAGCTGCTCACGCTCATCGGCGCCGAGGATCAGGTCTTCGTCGAATCGCTCGCCTACATCGAGGTCATCTTCCTCTCGTTGCCCTTCGTTTTCCTCTTTTTCGCCTTCCGGGCCTCCCTTCAGGGCGCCGGCGACACGAAAACGGCGATGTGGTTGATGGTGCTCTCGGCCGGGCTCAACGTCGTCATCGATCCCTTCCTCATCCTCGGGTGGGGGCCGTTCCCGGCGATGGGCACCCGGGGTGCGGCGTGGGCGACGTTTATCGCCCGCGGGGCAGCCGTCGCGGCCGGGATCTACGTCCTGTTGCGTGGCGGCTTCGGCGTCAGGCTGCGGCTCCGCGATCTCCGGCCCGATCGGACGATCCTCGCCCGGCTCGTCGGCGTCGGCTATCCGGCGACGATCGACGGCTGGGCCAGAAGCTTCGCGGCGGTGCTCATGGCCGCTTTCGTCGCCCCCTTCGGGACGGCCGCAATCGCCGCCTACGGGATCGGGCTCCGGTTGATGTCGGTCTCCTGGACCGTCTCCGGGGCGGTCGGTCAGGCGACGGCGACCGGCGTCGGACAGAACCTCGGCGCGAACACGCCCGATCGGGCCAGACGCGTCACTCACGTCGCGACCGGCGGGACGATGGCCGTCCTCTTCGCCGTCGCGGCGGCCTGCGTGCTCGTTCCCGAGTTCTTTCTGAGAATCTTCATCGACGACCCCGACGTGATCGCCGAGGGCGTCGTCTTCCTCCGGATCACCTCACCGTTCTGGGCCTTCTTCGGCGGGACGATGGTGATACAGGGTGCCTTCCGGGGTGCCGGACAGACCAAGGTCGCGATGGCGCTGTCCTTCCTCTCGCGGTGGGTGTTCCGCGTCCCGATCGCGATCGTCCTCGCGTTCGGCGCCGTCACCGTTCCCGGCACGGCGATCGTCCTCGACGTCGGCCCGAGTATCGGCGTCGCCGGCGTCTGGATCGCCTACGCTTCCGGCGCGTTCGCGAGCTTCGTCGTCGCGGTCTTCTGGTTCCGGCTGGATCGGTGGACCGAGGGGATCGTCGACTCGGGGGAGGAGCCCGATGACGTCGTCCCACCCGAGACGGCCGAGACCCCCGACGATTGAGCTGACTGCCGCATCGGCGACCCCGATTCGCCGAGCCGTCCGAGAGATGGCTACGTTTTCGTCGACGGCCGATCACACCCCGATAACGTCTCTGATCGCTTCCTCGACTCGGGTGGCGTTCGGCAACTGGAGATCCTCCAGCTCGTAGAGCGGATAGACGACGTCCCAACCGGTAACGCGCTCGATGGGCGCCTCCTGATAGAACAGCGCCTCTTCCTGCAGTAACGCCGTTATTTCTCCGGCGAGTCCGCCGGTTTTGGGCGCTTCGTGGACGACGACGGCCCGCCCGGTATTTTTGAACGACTCGACGAGCGTCCCCTTGTCCATCGGCGACAGCGTCCGCAGGTCGACGACCTCACAGTCGATCCCCTCCTCGGCGACGGTTTCGGCCGCCTCGAGCGTCGGTCGGGTCATCGCTCCCCACGTAAACAGCGAGACGTCCTCACCCTCCCTCCGGATCGCCGCCTCACCGAGCGGCGTCTCGTAGGACCCTTCGGGGACGTCCCCGCGGAACGCCCGATAGATCTTCTTCGGTTCGAGGAAGATCACGGGGTCGGGATCGCGGACGGCGGCGGTCAAAAGCCCCTTCGCGTCGTGTGGCGTGCTCGGCACGACGACCTTGAAGCCGGGGTGGTGGACGAAGATCGCCTCCATCGACTCGCCGTGGAGGTCCGGGGCGCGGACGCCGCCGCCGAACGGCGCACGCAGCACCATCCGACAGGGGAACTGCCCCCGCGAGCGGGCGTTCATCCGAGCGGCACGGGTGAACAGCTGTTCTAAGCCAGCGTAACTAAAGCCCGAGAACTGGATCTCCGCGATCGGCCTGATTCCCGAGGCGGCCAGCCCGATGGCCGCGCCGGCGATCCCCGTCTCCGAAAGGGGCGTGTCGATCACCCGTTCGGGGCCGAACGCCTCATAAACACCCTCGGTCGCCCGGAAGACGCCGCCGGAGCGGCCGACGTCCTCGCCCAGAAGGACGACCGATTCGTCTTCGGCCATCTCGTCGTGGATCGCCTCGGCGACCGCCTCGACCAGCGTGAGTTTCTCGGCCGCCATCGTCACCACCTGAACGCCTCCTCGCCGTGGCGCTCGACGAGATCGAGCAGTTCCTCGCGTTGCTCGTCGATATACGCCGGCGGGTTCGCGAACACCTCGTCGAACACCTCACCCGGCGACTGTGTCTCGGCGATCTCGAGGGCGTTCTCGGCCGCTTCCTTCGCCCGATCCTTCGCCGCCGCCTCGATCGCCTCGAGATCGCTCGGGTCGAGCAGTCCCCGATCGGCGAGGAACGTCTCGTATCGGTCGATCGGATCGCGCTCTCGCCACGCTTCTTTGTCGGCCTCGGGGCGGTAGTCGTCGGCGTCGCTCGAAGAGTGTGCCCCTCGACGGTACGTCAGCGTCTCCAGAAGCGCCGGCTCCCCGTTTCGGGCCCGTTCGACGGCCCGCTTCGTCGCCCGATACGTCGCGAGGACGTCGTTGCCGTCGACGAGCGTCCCCTCGAAGCCGTAACCGACGGCCCGATCGGCGTAGGTCTCCGCCGCGGTCTGTCTTTCGACCGGCGTCGAGATCGCCCACTGGTTGTTGAAGACGACGAAGACGACCGGCAACCCGAGGACACCGGCGAAGTTCAACCCGGCGTGGAAATCGCCCTTGCTCGCTCCCCCGTCGCCGACGCCGACGAGACCGACCTCGTCGTGACCCTGCAGTTTGCGCCCCCACATGAGCCCGGCCGTCTGTGGCACCTGCGTACCCACAGCAACGATGTGCGGCAGCCGGCGCTCGTACGGCGCCATCTCCTCGATCGTCCCGGCCTCCCACTCCTCGTAGCCCCGGAGCCAAAACAGCAGGATGTCCTCCAGCGGCCGTCCACGCTGGATGTGGGCGCCGTACTGCCGCCACTCGGTGTTCATCCAGTCGCGATCGCCGAGCGCCGCCGCGGTCCCGACGTGAGAGGCCTCCAGCCCGCGACACTCCATCCAGAAGTGAAACTCGCCCTGTCGCTGCAGCGCCAGTCCACGCTCTTCGAGCGCCCGGGCCTGGATCATCGAACTGTACAGCCCCCGCAGCCCGTCGGCGTCCAGATCGAGGGCCTCGACGGCCTCCGCGTCGTAGGATCCGTCCGGGGCGACGATCTGCTCGCAGTCGTCGTACTCCTCCGGAAAGCGTACCATGTACGGGTCGTCGACCGTCGTCGACATATATGTTAACGTGAACCACTACTCTCGTTTATAAATACGACCCTCCGTCCGACGGAACGAAGTGAACGCCCGCGTTAAAGTTAGTATGGACGCTCAGCGGACGGCTTCGGGCTGGATCGCCCGTCCGGTCGTGGACCCGGAGCCGGTTGCGATCGTCCGCGATCGCCTCTACGGGTGGCTCGGCGCGCCCGAACCGTACCGTCGCGAGGACGAGCCGCATCTCAGCCTCTTCGGCGTTCGGCTCCCCGAACCCCGTGCGGCCGACTTCGAACGCGACCTCGGGGCTTTCGGCGACACCGTCGGTCCCCGACGCGTCCGCACCGACGGCTACCGCCTGTATCCCTCAACCCGAAACCCCATGGTCGTCGCGTTCGATCTCGGTCTGTCGTTCGACGCCCTCGCCTCGCCGGTCGCCGACCTCCTCGCCATCCACGGCGGTCGGATCGACCGCGATCCCGTCGCCCCACACGTGACCTTATTTAAGGGCGGTGTCCGGGGGGAGGAACTGCAGTGGGCCCGCCTCGCGGAACGAACCAGGTCTCGTCTCGCCGCCGCGGCCGGGGTCGACGACGATCTGGATCCACCGTCGCGGCTCCTCGAGCCGCGTCTCGAGTTGACGCTCGGGCCGCCGGAGATCGAGTGGAACGGCACGATCGCGGACGGATAGTCGGCCGGACCGTCCTGTTCATTAAGCCATCGACTCCGAGCGTCGGATCGCCCCCGTGATGAGATAGACGAACGGCGTATCGAGGACGGCGATCAGAAGCTTCAGGAGGTACTGCCCGACCATCAACGAGACGACGACGGCACCGGGAAGCTGGGGGCCGATCCCGACCGTCTGTGGGACGAGCCAGAAGGCGATCCCGACGAAGATGACGGTGTCGACGAGCTGGCTCGTCGCCGTCGAGGCGACGTTGCGGAGCCATAGCTTCTCGCCGCCGGTCGCCTCCCGGACGGCGTGAAAGACGATCACGTCGAGGTTCTGGCTGACGACGTAGGCGAGCAGACTGCCGAGGACGATGTTCGTCGACGCGCCGAGGACGAGTTCGAACGCCTCGGGGTCGATACTCGAGGGGGCGGCGGGCGCGAGGATCGTACTCCAGACCAACGC
>CAZWZX010000178.1:0-5527 GCA_964638655.1 uncultured Natronomonas sp. | reverse complement strand
ACACGGTTAATGATGCAAATGAATCGTGAGCCGTTGACATGGCTCAACGGGAGTTTATGTATCCTGAGCACGTACTCTACGGTGTATATGAGAGACCTCAGCCGACGTCGGTTCGTACTCGCAACGGGCGCTGTCGCAGCGAGCGGTGCACTTGCCGGATGTGGCGGAAACGGCAACGGAAACGGCAACGGCAACGGAAACGGTAACGGCGCGGACGACTCCCCCGAAGGACGGGCAACTGCCTTCCTCGACGATCAGGACGCGCGCGAATGGGACGGCGATATTGCCGAGCAGGATACTGTCGACGTCGGTGCCGGCGGTGAGGGCCTCGCATTCAGCCCGCCCGCGATCAGAGTCGAACCCGGAACGACGGTCACCTGGGAGTGGACCGGCGATGGTGGCGGCCACAACGTGGTCAGTGAGGGAGAAAGCGACTTCGAGTTCGAAAGTGAGCGGACGGACGAGGGCGGGCACACTTTCGAGCAGACCTTCGACGAGGAGGGCGTCGCCCTGTACGTCTGTACACCCCACCGCGCACAGGGCATGTACGGCGCTGTCGTCGTCGAGTAACGATCCACATTCGCGCCGTTTTTATCACCTACCCGCCTACCGATCGGTGTGAAACGCGTCACGGAACAGGTATCGAACCCCTTCGGCATGCGGGCGCCGGGCGAACCGGCGGTGTACGGCTACGGCGACGCCAACGCCGATTTCCACGTCATCGGAGCCGACGCCGAAACCCACGGCGGCGCCGAGACGGGCGTTCCGTTCACCGCCTCCGTCGCCGGCGAACGGATCCAGTCCGTCCTCCACGCGGTCGGCTTCGCCGCCGAACCGTACAGCGACGAACCCGAACTCGAGAACTGTTATCTCTCGTATCTCCGGCTATCGCCGGGCGATCCCGGGGACCTCGAACGGTATATCGACGCCGAACTCCGGGCGTTGAACGCGCACATCCTGCTTCCCGTCGGCGACGAGGCGTTCTCGTACGTCCTCTCGGAGTTCACGACACAGGCGCGGTCCCTCCCGGCGGATTCGACCCGGTTGCACGCCGCCGAAGTGCGGGGTCGAGGGTTCCTCGTCGTCCCGGTACGTGACCCGGACGAGTGGGAACCCGGTGACGAGCGGGCGCTGATCGATCGCCTCGAGGCGCTTTTGAACAGCGATTACCGCCAGACGAAGGGCGTCGCGACGAGGGTCGGATGAGATCGTCGGCGCTCGGTCCCCGCCCTCGGTTCGGACGAAGCAATAATCATCGGGCTGTCAGCCACCGGTCAAACGAAACGTTTTGAGGGTCCGGGGAGCATTCATCAGCATGACGGATCCGAAACTCGGCTTCGAACTCGGGGCGATTTCGCTCGGCGGTTCGTCCTTCGAGGGCGAAAACAGCATCTACATTCTCGGCACCGAACCCGACGCGGCGACGACACTCGTCGATACGGGCGTCGGGACCGAAGACACCAGACGCGAACTCGAGGCCGGCCTCGAGCGATACGGGACGTCCATCGGGGAGATCGACCGACTTCTCTTGACGCATTACCACGCCGACCATTCGGGGCTGGCCGGCGAGATACAGGAAGAGAGCGGCTGTCAGGTGTTCATCCACGAGGCCGACGCGCCGCTCGTCGGAAACGATCCGTCCGCCCGGACGGCACACTCGGACCGATTGCGCCGAACGGTCGACGCCTGGGGGATGCCCGAGGACAAACGGGACGAGCTCTTCGCGTTCCTGGAGTCGAGCGACGGGATCGCGGGATCGCGGCCCGACCTGACGACGTTCGACGGCGAGGCGACGTTCGACGTCGGTCCGATCGAACTCGAGACGGTGCATCTGCCGGGCCATACCCTCGGACTCACCGGATACGCGTTCGAGGGGCCGGACGGCGAGGAGGTGTTCAGCGGCGACGCGCTGTTGCCGTATTACACGCCGAACGTCGGCGGTGCCGACGTCCGCGTCGAGGGTGCACTCGGAGCGTATCTGGAGACGCTCCTCGACGTGATCGAACGCGGATACGCACGGGCATGGCCGGGTCACCGGGGGCCGATCGTCGACCCCGCCGGCCGAGCCGCGGATATACTCGTCCACCACCGCGAGCGGACCGAACGGGTACTCTCGGTGTTGGAATCCGGGCCGGCGACGCCCTGGGAGGTCAGCGCCGAACTGTTCGGCTCGCTGTCGTCGATCCACATCCTCCACGGTCCGGGGGAGGCCTTCGCCCATCTCGAACATCTCGAGTCGGCCGGCGTCGTCTCGAGTGACGGAGGCGTCTTCGAACGTGCGACGGACGATCCGGATCTGGATTCGCTCTTCCCCGACGTCTCGGCCGCGCTCTGAGTCCGCACCGAAGCTGAAAAGGATTTTACGCCTTCGGAAACCACATCCGGAACCGAGTCCCGGTCGGCGAGCGATCCTTGATGGCGACCCGGCCGTCGTAGGACTCGACGAGCTTTCTGACGAGATACAGTCCGAGCCCGTCGCCGTCGCTCGTCTCCGATCGGATTCCCGGCTCGAAGATCGACTCGCGGATCTCCGTCGGAATTCCCTCGCCGTCGTCGACGACCTCGACCACGACACCGTCCGCTCGCTCCGATGTGGCGACCCCGACAGTGAGCTCTCCCGTGGGGTTGTGTGTGACGGCGTTGTCGAGGAGGTTGTAGAACACCTCGCCGATGAACTGGTTCGATTCGATGTACAGCTCGTCGTCGATCGCCGTGTCGATATCGACTTCGGGTGTGTCCGTTCTGAGTACGTCGACCTGTTCGCGGAGAACACGGGAGAGCTCGACCCGCTCGAACTCCTGGTCGTCCGTTTCGGATTCCAGCACCGCATTCGCCGTCTCGAGGAGTCGTTCGATATCGTCGGTCCGATCGTGGATCCCGGAGATCGGATCGACCCTCGAGTCGATCACCGCGGGATCGATCGAGTCGGCGTACCCCGAGATCACCGTCAGGTGGTTTTGGATGTCGTGATCGAGCAGCTGAAAGAGGAAGACGAGCGTCTCCTCGCGGTCGGCCTTCTCGGCGACGAGTCTGCGGTTGCGCATCGCCCGACCCCGGTTGAGCCCGACGAGGATCCCGGCTGCGGCCCCCATCGAGCTCACCACGACCAGCTCGTTTACGAACCGAAGCGTGACGACACCCGAAGCGAGCTCCGAGATGGACGCCCAGACGGCCAAAAGTCCCATCAACGCGGCGCCGGCGAAACACCGCTTCGTCGCGGCCAGACACTCGGCTTCGGAGAGATCACTGTGATATATCACGAGACCGGACATGAGAACGATGTAGCCGAACAGGACGTGGACGACGATCCCGAGCACCGCCTGATTGACCGCCGTCGTCCGTGGGCGGTATATCGCGAACCAGAAGGCGAGCCCGGCCGCCGCGAAGGCGAGACCCAGCGTTGTGAGGAAAACGCCGAGCTGTGTCCGACGGCGCTTTTCAGACATCGACGCCCGGTCGGATGAGGTCTCCCGAGAGGCCGTTCGGTCGACGGTGAGTCCCCCGGCCGGATCCGCTCGAAGGTCGTCGATTCGACACCGGGTTCGACATGTTCGGCGGTATCGGGGCGGGAAACAACACCTTTCGGGTAGATTCACGGACCGTTTCGGCGCCCGAAACGGCCGCAAGTTCCCAGCTTCGGACGGCACTGTGAGTCGAAACCGAAGACCGATCACGCTGCAGTCCGACGGAAGGCGTATGCAGCCGGATCCGACCGACCCGGATCGATCCGACCAGCGGATCACCGACGACGAGATCGAAGCCGTCATCGACCATTACGACGATCCGTCGCATCCGGACGCGTTGACCGTCGAAACGGCACGCGGACACCTCGAAACGATTCAGCGGTGGTTCCTAGACGAATGGGAAACGCGCCTCCTCGACGTTCGGGAGCGACGGCTCGAGATCGCATCGGACGTGGGCGATTCGATCGTCTTCCACGATCCAAAGCGCCGGATCTGGAACCGGCTGCTCGACGATTTGAATCTGTACGACTCCGTCGACCGGACGGTGCTTCGAGTGATTCACCATCGGGCGGGCGAGCGGATCGCCGGGGCGTCTTTCGACGGGACCGATCCGATCGTCGTCGCGAAACCCCGGCGGACCGATGCGGGCCAGCGGTTCCTCGAAGCCGTCGTCGGTGCGCTGACCGATGCGGGGCTCGCTCACGCCGAGGCGTGGGCGTACTACGGGATCGAGATCCGGGGGTACGAGGCGAAAGAGTGGAAGGACAGCGGGTTCACGGACGACCGGATCGGGCTCGCCGACGCCGTCGAGCGGGCTCGCGAGAAACTCGACGCGGGCGAATAAGGATCGCCAGTCCGATACCCGGCTCTCGATGATCCGTGGGGGTGCGATAGCGTTTTATGTTCTCTCGGTGTCCGTTGGCACATGTCACTGCCGGACGAAACCGTCGAGATCGATGTGACGTTCGATGCAGGGCTGCTCGCCCGGATCGATCGTCTGTGCGGCCGGCCGGAGTACGAGACCCGATCCGACGTCGTCACGGCGGCGATCGAAGCGGCCGGGGAGTAGTCGCCGTCCGAACAACCCGTCAGGCATTTCTTCGGGCCGGGTAAGCTACTGGTATGGATCGAAAGCGGGCGATGACGAGCGTCGACCTCGCCGCGTTGGTCGGCGAGTTGCGCGGGTACACCGGCGCTATCGTCGACAAGGCGTATCTCTACGGCGACGGTTTCGTCCGTCTGAAGATGCGCGATTACGATCGCGGCCGGATAGAACTCGTGATCGAGGTCGGCGACCCCAAACGCGCCCACGTCGCCGTTCCCGAACACGTCCCCGACGCACCCGGACGGCCGCCGAACTTCGCGATGATGCTCAGAAACCGGATCGCGGGCGCGACCTTCGAGGGCGTCGAACAGTACGGTTTCGACCGTATCCTCACGTTCCGGTTCGAGCGCGAGGACGCGACGACGCTCGTCGTCGCGGAGCTTTTCGGCGACGGCAACGTCGCCGTCATGAACGAAGACCGGGAGGTCATCGACTGTCTGGACACCGTCCGGCTGACGTCCCGGACGGTCGCTCCCGGCTCACAGTACGGCTATCCCGACGAGCGGTTCAGCCCGCTGGACTGTACGTACGAGGCTTTCGCCGCCCGGATGGACGACTCCGATACCGACCTCGTCAGGACGCTCGCCACCCAGCTCAACTTCGGCGGGCTCTACGCCGAAGAGCTGTGTACCCGTGCCGGCGTCGAGAAGACGACCGAGATCGACCGGGCGACCGACGAACAGTACGAGGCGCTTTTCGGCGCGCTCGAGCGGCTTCGAGAGCCAATCCTCGGCGGGAAGACGGATCCCAGACTCTACGAACAGGACGGGAGCGTCGTCGACGCGACGCCCCTGCCGCTCGAGGAGCACGAAGCGGAAGGCTACGACGCGGTGGGCTTCGAGAGCTTCAACGGCGCGATCGACGAGTACTTCCACCGGCTCGAAACCGAGACCGAGGAGGAGACAGAGACGGGAAGCGACCGTCCCGGTTTCGAGGCGGAGATCGAGAAGTATCGGCG
>CAZWZX010000177.1:0-5532 GCA_964638655.1 uncultured Natronomonas sp. | reverse complement strand
AATCGGCCGAAGAGGGGTTCCTTTATAAGCGTCGTACTGCCGTCTGCCAAATGTTGCCCGTCACGCAGAATGATGGGCGCTGCAGGATTTGAACCCGCGGCAACTTGGTCCGAAGCCAAGCACTCTGTCCAAACTGAGCTAAGCGCCCGCATTTCAACTGTATCCGCTACCGGCGCTTAAGTCCCGTGGTTTCCATCGAAGAGTCGGGGTACTTATACTGTCGCCACCGGATCGGACTGGCATGGAGCAGGCTCGCGGGACACTCGAGCTAATGCGGCCCGCCAATGCCGTCGCTGCCGGTGGGTTGACCTTCATTGGCGCGTTCGTCGCCGGCGGAACGAACGCGCCGGGGGTGACCACTTTCGCCGTCTTAGCGACGATCCTTGCGACCGGCGGGGGTAACGCCATCAACGATTACTTCGATCGGGAGATCGACGCTATCAACCGTCCGGATCGTCCGATCCCTCGGGGGGCCGTCTCCCCACCGGCCGCGCTGGGGTTCAGTATCCTCCTGTTCGCGATCGCCGTTGGATTGACACTTCTGTTGCCGCTTTTGGCCATCGCGATTGCGGTAGTGAACCTCCTCGCGCTGATCGCGTACACAGAGATATTTAAGGGACTGCCGGGAATCGGAAACGCGCTGGTGGCGTATCTGACCGGGAGTACGTTTCTGTACGGCGGGGCAGCGGTCGGCGGCGATCTCGAAACCGTCCTGATTCTGTTCGTGCTCGCCGCTGGAGCGACGATGGCCAGAGAGATCGTCAAGGACGTCGAGGACATCGAGGGGGACAGAGAGGAAGGCCTGAACACCCTGCCGATCGCCGTCGGCGAACGGTTCGCGCTCGCCGTCGCAGCGGTGTTCGTCGCCTTCGCGATCGTCGTGAGCCCCCTCCCGTACTTTCTCGGGACCTTCGGCGCGGTGTATATCCTCTTGCTCACGCCGACACTCTTCGGGCTTCTCGCTGGGGCGTATCGATCTTTCGAGGACCCGGAGACAGGACAGAAGTGGCTCAAGGCATCGATGTTCGCGGCCGCGGTCGCGTTCGTCGCCGGCCGGGCCGCGATAGTTCTCTGAGCGGCCCGAAGAGCGGAACGGGTTTTTGTTCCGTCAGCGCGTACTAACGGCATGGCAGTCGAAACCGACGACGAGCTGCGCGAGATACTGGAGCTCGAAACGATCGCCGTCGTGGGCTGTTCGGCGACGCCGGGCAAGGACGCCCACGAGATCCCGAAGTTCATGCACGATCGTGGCTACGAGATCGTTCCGGTCAACCCCTACGCCGAGGAGATCTTCGGCGTCGAACCGTACGATTCACTTACCGCGGTCGAAGCGAATATCGATATCGTCGACGTGTTCAGACCGAGTGAGGAGCTGTCGGGGATCGCCGACAAGGCGATCGATCGCGACGACGTCGAGGTCGTCTGGACCCAGCTCGGGATCTCCGACCCGGAGGTCGGCGTACGCGTCGAAGCGGCCGGAAAGCGGTACGTGGAGGATCGCTGTCTCAAAGTCGAGTACCGGCGACTGATGGGATAGCCGTCACTCGGCGTCGCCTTCGGCATCCCCTTCGGCGTCCGGGATCGTTCCGGCACCTTCGGATGGATCGCTCCCTTCCGGTTCCTCCGCCTCCTCGATCGCGACCTCCGTGAGGAGTTCGTCCACATCGAGTCCCTCCTTTTCGGCCAGCGCCTCGAGGATCGCCGTCTGCCCGTCGAGTCTGTTCTCCACCGCGGCGACGCGTTCGTTCGTCTCCTGAACCGTCTCGCGGACTTCGAGGATCTGCTCGCGGAGTTCGTTGATGCGGCTGTACAGCTCCTCGCCCATGTCTGCGACCTTCTGTAGCTTTCTGGTCGCGCCTCCGAGTCCCATGCCGACGCGTACGTCGGCGCCGGTTGTGTGCCTTGCGGTGTCGACGGGGTCGATACCCTCGAGTGAATCGATTCTCCGGCGGCTCGGTGGCCGGCTTTCGGCGAAATACGAATGAATGGGTGGACCCGAGGATTGCCCGGCCCGTCCAATACGGGGATTCCCGCGTGCCTCCTCCACCCCGCGACCCCACGGGCGACAGCTGTCCGCGGGCCCGCTGCTCACTTCCGTGCCTGACGGATTACCCACGGTTAACCGCGCCCGAACGTCCCTGCAGACGCCGGCACGCGGACCGCTGCCCTCGTAGGACGAGGTTTCGACGTTAGCTTGCGGGGCCCGCACCGGTTGGCCCGGACGTGCCCCGGATTCGGTCCCCGCTGAAGACCATAGCGCGGGTTGTGAGCGGGGCCTAACCGCCCGACCTAGTCCAGGTAAAGATATATCGCTTCGACATAAGACCCTTTCGTCTCGAGAACGGATCGCCCGCAAGCGGTTAGCCCCCGAAACGGAAACCCCGGACACCGGTTTCCAGTGAATCCCCGACCCCGAAGCTACTCGCCCGCGACCGGCCCGTCGGCGACCTCGATGCCGCCGGTGAGTGTTCGGTGCGGGTACGGAATGTTGATCCCCTCCTCGTCGAAGCGGCGCTTGACCCGGGTGACGTACTCCCCGCGGGTCTTGACGAAATCCGCCCGGGAGGGGTTTTCGATCCAGATTCGCGACTGCAGCCCCACCGAGGAGTCTCCGAGTTCGGTCAGCCGGACCGACGGTTCGGGGTCGTCCATGATTCCGTCGTGAGCGCGGGCCTCCTCGAGGATGATATCCGTCGCCCGCTCGACGTCGTCGTCGTAGCCGATACCGAAGACGAACTTGAGTCGGAGCTTGCCCGCATCGACCGGGTTCTTGACGACGTTGTCGGTGAGCTGTGAGTTCGGGACGGTCAACAGTTCGTTATCGAACGTCCGAACTCGCGTGATACGGAGGCTGATGTCCTCGACGACGCCGGCGTTGTCGTCCCACTCGATCCAGTCGCCGATCTTGAAGGGTTTTTCGGTGAAAATGAAGACGCCGGCGACGAAGTTTTTCAGGACGTCCTGCATCGCGAAGCCGATCGCGAGCGTCGCCGCGGCGGCGATCGTCGCCAGAGAGCGCAGGAAGTCGTCGTAGCCGGCGACGCCGAACGCGATCGTGATTCCGATGAACAGATAGACGATCCAGACGAGCTTTTTGATCGGCGTCTTGGCGTGGCGATCCAGATCCCGGGCGTTCAACACGCGGTTGAGAACCGGAAGCACGGCGCGCTTGCCGATGAGATACAGGATGACGAACGCGACGAGAAAGATCGCAGCCCCGACGACCGCATCGGCGAACGGTCCGGCGAGTTCCGGCGGAACGCCGACGGATTCGAGGACGTTCGCGAAAAATCCGCCGACACCGCCCTGAATCGGGATCATCGGTGATACACCGCGGTGTGACCGCGCGTGTCGATGAGTTCGGCATCGACTCGGTCGGCGAGATCTTCCGCCAGTGTTTCGGTCGTCGTCCCACCCCTGGCCGCCCGAAGGAACTTTACCTTGACTAGGTCCCTGTCAGCTAGTTGGTCGGACAGTTCTTCAGTGACGGGATCGAGTCCGGATTTGCCGACCCAGACGGTGACGTCAGTGTCGTGCGCCCGCGATTTGAGATCTGTCGGAGACATATCTTCGTTTTGACGTGCGCTCTTAAAAATCTGATACATCCGATCGAATGTGCGAAATTTTCACACAGTCTCCGCCGGCAAACCGGGTCACGGTGGTCGGTAAACGAGGTCGCGGATCAGTACGGGTATCGGGCGTGTTCACCGCAATCACAGGTGATGACGACGTGACCGCTCCGGGTCCGAACCCGCGCGTTCCGGCCGGGAACGAGATACGTGTCACAGCGATCGCAGGTGAACCGCTTGAACCGTCGCGGTACCGACAGGCGGTTCCGTTCGGCGACTCGACGCGCCCGTCGGACGTACCGACTCGCGAGTTCGTCCTCCCCCGAGCGGGCCGCTTTCCGAGCCAGTTTTTCCAGCCGTTCGATCCGCTCTTCGGCGACGGTCACAGAGTGTGATTTCACACCGGCGAACAAAGGCGTTCTGTAACGCGGTTGGCGGTTCGGTATCTCTCGGCCAATGACCCCGGGATCGGCGGCTATCGGGCGACGCGGTGGGTGTCGCGAGCGGCGTGTTTGGCTTCAATCACCGCTCCCGCGGCCAGGTCGACGGCGATCGACTCGATATCGTCGGCCGTGTCCGCCCCGAGACCGGCCGAGACGACCGAGCCGGCCGGCGGCTGTACCGCGATCGTCGCCCGGAGGGAGCCGTCGTTGTCCGAAATCTCCCCGCCGACGACGAACTCATCGGAGAGCAGCTCCCGCGTCTCCGCCGCCACGGTGACGAGGTCTCGGCGCAGCGTCCGTCGGTGTTCCGGCGTCGGCTCGATACCCGTCTTCGACGTTCCACCGTGTGGCGTGTTTCCGTGCATTGAACGTCCCCGAATACCGCGTACGATAACAAAAACCCGTCGGCTCGTCTGGGTGGTCAGTTAAACGAGCGGCGAACTCTCGCCGTAAACGGCGAGAACGAGCGCGGTCGTGTATCGGTCGGTTTCGGCCTCAACGGAGACGGTCCGCGTCGTTTCGCCCTCGAACGCCCACGAACGGAGCTCGCGCCCGGCTTCGAGTCCGGCTTGGACTCGGTCGCGAACGGGATCGGGGGCCGTACCGGACGATTCATAGAAGATCCCCGGTCCGTCGGGTTCGCGTGACCAGCCCAAACAGGCCGCGGCCGTTTCCGACTCTCCGGGCGCAAGCGTCTTCCGAGCTTCCACGACGGTCAGCCGTTCGCCGGCCGGACCGAGATCCGGCGCCTCGCCGTCGACCTCGATCGCCGCGTCGGCGGGGATCACCGACGAGACGGAGACGAGATTGTAGTTGTGAACGTTCGCCGCCGCCAACGCGGCGTCGTAGGACGCCATCGCCGTCGGTCCGACGGCGGTTCCCCAGACGATCCGGATACTATCCATTGCTATGCTCTCTGTAACCGATAAACAAAAACGCCCGGACTTGCTCTTCCGATACTGCCCTCCGAAGAGTCGATCAGCTTCCCGCGAATTCCTTGTCCAGCCCGGCCGAGTCGATGTCTTCCCCACCGACCGAGGAGCGGAGCGCGTCCATCCCGTCGTCGCCGTCGATGCCGAAGTTGTCGGCGTACAGCTGTTGAACCCGCTCGTATTCCTCGTCGGACAGCGCCGGTGCGTCGCTCGCGGCCGCCCACTCGTCGATGTCCGCCCGCGTGCGGAACGTCGGCGTGACGGTCGCGACCGAGTCGTGATACAACAGCCACTGGAGGGCGGCCTGCGACATCGTTCGCTCGCCGTCCCCCTCGAGGAACCGCAGGGTTTCGAGCTTCTCCCAGCCCGTCTCGTACCACTCGTCCGGGCGGTAGGCGCGGTGATCGCCCTCCTCGAGTTCCGTCTCGGGGCGGACCTGCTCGTTCAACAGCCCCGAGGAATGCGGTACCCGAGGAATGAGACTCGTCTCCGAGCCGGTCCGTTCGATGGTTTCGAGAAAGTGGTTGCCGACTTCCTGTTCGAAGGCGTTCCAGACGAGTTGAACGGCGTCGAACTCCTGTTCGATCG
>CAZWZX010000176.1:0-5550 GCA_964638655.1 uncultured Natronomonas sp. | reverse complement strand
TGGCCCTCCTTGTCGCCGATGTCGGTCTCGATCGACTCCTTCTCGTCGACGACCCGCTGCATGCCGCGGTCGAGGAAGCTGTTGAACGACCGAAAGTGATGCTCCGCGAGCCGTTCCCGCGAGAAGTACTCCCGCGAGATGGCGCGTCGGTCCTCCCTGTTCATTCTACCACCAGTCGGTATACGATCGCTTCGTCCGTCGTTCTGGAGTCACGGACGATCTTGACGACGTCGCCCACGTCCGCGTCGTCGGGCAGCGCGGCGTCGCGGCGCTGTATTTTCGGCAGATCTGTGCGTCTGATGTCGTACTCCGTGAGCACTTCCTCGACGCGTTCGTGGTCGAGGACCGTATGCTCCGGAACCAGGGTGTGTTGGCTTACGTCTACCATGAGTTTGGCTGGCCGGGGAAAGAAGCTGTCACGAGATACTACAGCGTGCTACATGCGCGAGGGATTTAAGGATTGCCAAATCGGACGGCCACGGCTATCCGCCCCGCCTCTCGTGCGGAACGGAACTGCTCGTGAATCCCTTTGGGTGGCGTTGATAAAAAACCCTTGCGTAGATACGCTCACAGCACGTGTTCGGTGTCGTACGAACCCAGCACCCGAACCCATCCGTGGGTCGCGATGTCTCTGAGATCGTCGACGGCCGCCTGTGCTCTCTCCTCGTAGAGCCCGGCCGCGAAGTCGAGGTGGAATATGTAATCGCCGAGCCGCTCGCCGCTGGGTCGGGATTCGACCCGCGAGAGGTTGATATCCCGGTCGGCGAAGGGTTCCAGCATCTCCAACAGCAACCCCGGATAGTTCGTGTTCGGATAGATGATCACCGTGCTCTTGCCGCCGGCGTCGGTCCGTTCGGTCTCCGGAGCGAGCACGACAAAGCGGGTCGCGTTGGAGGTGCTGTCCTGTATATCGCGGGCCAACACCTGCAGATCGTCGCCCGCGGTCGCGGGATGTCCGATCGCCGCCACCGTCGGGTCCTCCCGCGCCCGTTCGACGCCGCGGGCCGTCGAGGCGACGGCCTCGGTTCTCGCGCTCGGGTACTCCTCGCTCAAAAACGTCCGACACTGGGCGAGCGCCTGCGGGTGGCTCGCGACGGTCTCGAACTCGCCGGTCTGTGCCATCAGCGCGTGTTTGATCGGCGTGACGATCTCGCGGACGACCGCGACGTTCCGGTCCGCCAGGGCGTCCAGCGACTCGGTCACCGATCCCTCGATACTGTTCTCGATCGGGACGACGCCCCGTTCGTACTCGCCGCTCGCGACCCCCTCGACGATCCCCGTCACCGACTCGACGAACTCGATGTCGTCGGTGACCGATTTCGCCGCGCGGTGTGAGTACGTTCCCTTCGGACCGAGCGTGAGGGCTCTCATCGGCCTCCGGTAAGCCGTCGGCGTTTAAAAGGAATGGGGTGGGGCGCCGCGGACGTGTTTAAATGAGTGCTCGGTTCAGCCGTTCGTTAGTGGGTCGCAGCGCTATCTTTTCGCGGCCGCTTCTGTCCCCGTTGCGTTTCACCCGACCGGACGGTTCGGCTTCGACCGACAGCCGAACCGTTATCTTCCCGAGTCACCGAGACCGGATATGGATCTCTCCGTCGTCGATCTCTCTCCCGTCCCCGACGGTGGCACCGCGACCGAAGCGTACGCGAACACCCTCGAATCCGCCCGACGGGCCGAACGGCTCGGGTTCACCCGCTTTTGGGTCGCCGAACACCACGGTCGGGCGGCGAACCTCGCGGGGACGACGCCGGAAGTGTTGCTCGGACGTCTGGCCGGCGAGACCGATTCGATCCGGCTCGGATCCGGTGCCGTCCTCCTCAACAACTACAGTCCGTTCAAAGTCGCGGAGGTCTTCGGCGCCCTCGACGGGATCGCTCCGGGTCGGATCGACGCCGGCCTCGGCCGGGCGAACGGCTCGCCCGCGGTCGATCAGGCGCTCGGAACGGAGCGACACGTCGAAAACCCCGACGAGGACCACCGGGAGAAGATCGAGGCCGTCATCAATCACCTCCACGACGCGTACCCAGACGAACACGTCTACGGCGACCTGGAGATCCCGCGCTCGGCCGCGGAGCCGCCAGTCCCGTGGTTACTCGGATCGAGTCCCTCCAGCGCCGCCCTCGCCGGCGAACTCGGCTTGCGCTACTGTTTCGCGGGCTTCATTCGGCCGGGGTTCGCCGAGTACGCCTTCGAGGAGTATCACAGCGGTAGCAAGGCGGAAGCCCACCCGTTCACGGGTGGGAGGAAGCCGACATGAGGTGCTACAACCACTCCCGATCCGGCTATCCGACTCCCCCACGCTATATTAAAATATATTAAAGAAAAGCTATTGCTGTGACGTGTATGGCGTGGGATGTTACTCGGACAGTTCGGGTCCGACTTGATGTACCCGACAGTCGAAAGTCCGACCTCCACGCTACCAACAACCTGTTCCAATATTGTGCCAATCGCACCGCAGAATGGGCGTGGCGATACCCACACGACAACTGTGTGACCAGTAAATCCGAAGCTGAAAACGCACTCTACGATCAACTTCGGGACGAAACCGACAACCTTCATTCCAACCTCGTCCAGAAGGCGATCAAACGGGCGACCAAAGACATCGACAATTGTGTTGATCGGTTGGCTGACGGTGAAAACACCAGCCGACCCCACTACGATACGTTCAGTATCGCCTACGACAAGCGGGCGGCAACCTTCTACCGTAATAAAGTCAGTCTCGCCACTGTTGATGGGCGTGTGGTCTGTGAGTACGACCTACCGGAGAATCCAGAGGGAACGCCTCACGGCGCATACCTGCTGAACGACGACTATGAATTTTCAACCAGCACAGTCCACTACGACAGCGAAACCGACGAGTTCTATCTGCACGCGGCAATGAGGCGAACGGTCGTTACAGACAGTCCTGAGAAAGCCGAGGATGCGAAAGTCCTTGGCGTGGACTGCAACGTCAACGACCACATTGCTGTGACCTCGACAGGTCGGTTCGTCGGGAACGCGGATTATCTCAACCACGAACGCCGAGAGTTTGAGAAACGCCGAGGCGATCTGCAACAGACAGGCACCCGGAGCGCACACCTCACGTTCCAGCAAATCTGTGATCGGTTCGGACAGTGGAGCGAAGACTACCTCCACCGCTGCTCGAAAGCATTAGTTGTCGAGGCCGAACGCCACGAGTGTACGCATATCGCGTTCGAGGACTTAGAGCAGATACGTGAGCGAATCAGCGACGGCAAGAAGTTCCAACAGTGGGCGTTTCGAGCCTTGCAGGAACAGACCGAATACAAGGCTGAACTGGCTGGGATCGTGGTAGAAAAAGTCGAACCGTCGTACACAAGCCAGCAGTGTTCCCGTTGTGGCTGTACGCTGGATGAGAACCGCGACGGCCAGCAGTTTGCCTGTCTGAATTGTGGATACACGTCGAACGCCGATTATAATGCGGCAAAAAACGTCGCTCGAAAATTGTCGTTGAAACTCCATCGAGGGCAGAAGTCCCCCGATGGAGGGGCGTTCTGTCAGTACGCCCTGAAGTCAGGGATGATGATCGTGAACGCTACTGAAGTGGCGTCCGACCAGTACTGGTCGGCAGAACGGGAGTCCACTGACAAGCCCACGGCTTTAGCCGTGGGTAGCTGACGAACGCTTCCGATCGTCCCCGCTCGCCGGCGGTGTCGACGAGCCACGGGGGATGATCGCGGTGAACGCGATCTGCGCTGAAACCGACGAGAAAGCCGCACGCCTCCGGGCGGTCTCGGAGGCCGGATATAAGCGACGACGGCGAGGCATCGACACGGTCCCGTCGGTCGAGGAGGCGATCGAGGAACTCGGCGGCGTCCCGGAACCGACGCCCGAACGACTCGACGACGACGAGTGGCCGCGGGCGATCTCCGGAAGTCCGGAGACGATGGGGGGACTGCTCGAACAGTTGGCCGACCGCGTCGGCGTCGACGAGGTGATGATCCAACACACCGTCGCCGACCACGGCGACGCGCTCCGTTCGCACGAACTCCTGGCCGACGGCGTCGGTCTCGACGGTCGCTGATCCGCTCGCCCGTGAACCGGGCCGATCTCGACCTTACCGGTTCAGGGTGTGAACCGCCGATCCGCGAGCGTTCGCCGCCGCTTCGGCGATCGCTTCCGACAGCGTCGGATGGGTATGCACCGTCGCGGCGATGTCCTCAAGGCGGGCACCCATCTCGATGGCCAGCCCCACCTCCCCGATCAGCTCGGAGGCGTCGGGGGCGACGATTCGCGCGCCGAGGACGAACTCCGTCTCGCCGTCGGCGATGATCCTGACGAACCCCTCGGGGTCGTTGAGGGTGAGCGCACGCCCCGATCCAGTCAGCGGCATCTCGCCGACGACCGGATCGAACCCCTCTGATTCGGCTTCCTCGGCGCTCAACCCGACCGTTCCGATCTCCGGATCGGTGAAAACAGCCGCGGGGATCGCCTGGTGATCGAGCCGCGTCGGCTCGCCGGCGATCACCTCGGCGGCGACGTGGCCCTCCCGGTAGGCCTTGTGCGCCAACATCGGCTCGCCGGCGACGTCGCCGACGGCGTGGACGTGTTCGACGTCGGTCCGGGTCGCGTCGTCGGTTTCGAGCACGCCGTGCTCGTTCGGTTCGAGCCCGACGTTCTCGACGCTGCAGGTGTCCGACGCCGGCTCCCGGCCGACGGCCACGAGGACCCGCTCGGCGGTGTATTCGCTCGTTTCGCCGTCCTCGGTTTCGGTCGTGACACACGCCGCGGCGGCTTTCTCCTCCCATCCCTGGGCCGCCTCGCCGAAGTGAAAATCGATCCCGAGACCCTCGGCGCGTTTCCGGACCGTCCGGGTGATGTCGTCGTCGTACCCGGGGAGAACATCGTCGAGCATCTCGACGACGGTCACGTTCGTCCCGAGCTTCGCGAGCATCGTCGACAGCTCCATCCCGATGTAGCCCCCGCCGACGACGAGCACCGACTCCGGGAGCGACTCCAGCGAGAGGATATCGCTCGAGGTGAGGATCCGCTCGCCGTCGAACTCCAGTCCCGGGAGCTCGATCGGTCGGCTCCCCGTCGCGACGACCGCGTGTTCGAAATCGATCGATTCGCTGCCCTGTCCGTCGCCGCCGTGGACGATCCGGGCGGTGTTTTCGTCGGCGAACTCCGCCCGACCGGGGACGAGGTTGACACCGTTGGCCTTACAGAGCTTTTCGACGCCGCCAGTCAGCTGATCGACGATCTCGTCCTTCCAGCCGACCATCCCCTGAACGTCGATGTCGGCGCGGGCGTGCAGTCCCATCCCCTCGGCGTTTTCGACCTCGTGGGCCAGCCCCGTCACGTGGATCAACGCCTTCGAAGGGATACAGCCATCGTTGAGACACGTCCCGCCGTAGGCGTCCGCCTCGACGAGCGTGACGTCCAGATCGAGCTGTCCGGCCCGTATCGCGGCCACGTAGCCGCCAGGTCCGCCGCCGATCACCAGTACGTCCGTCCCGGTTGAGATGTCTCCGACGACCATTCGTTGTCGGCCACACGTGCCCGGGGGTTAAAAACTGTCGCAGACCCGGCGTG
>CAZWZX010000175.1:0-5593 GCA_964638655.1 uncultured Natronomonas sp. | reverse complement strand
AGTAGTGGCTGTCCTCGAACTGTTCGGGTGGGTGGACGTCGCGGGTGAAGACGACCGACGCGCCGGCCTCGCGGGCGTCGGCGACGAGTTCGGCGCACGGCTCGATCGCGGCTTCGCTTCCGGGCGCGTACAGCGATCCCTCCGGGTGACAGAACCCGTTCTGCATGTCCACGACGACGACCGCGGTTCGGTTCGGATCGAGTCGCATAGCCGTTGATAAAGACCAGATCGACAAACCGTTTGTGCCGCTGTGGATACCGGTCGACCTGCCGTGTGTTTTTGTTCGTCCAGCCCCCAGAGAGGTCAATGAGTCGACGGCCGATGGCCACGGTGGCGCTCGTGGCCGTGCTCGTTCTCGCCGGCTGTACCGTCGGATATCAGCCGGCCGACGACGCCTCCGAGCCGTCGGTCCCTGCCCAAGACGCCGAACTCGGATCCTACAACGGCTACTGGTACAACGAGACGTTCGATTTCGACGCCGAAACTGGGCTCTCCGAGACCGAAAAGCGGGCCGTCTTCTCGCGGGCGATGGCCCGTATCCAGCTGTTGCGGGGGCTTCAGTTCGAGCGGGACGTCGACGTCGAGATCATCACCCGGGAGACGTTCCGCGAGGAGTTCGGCGACGTCTGGGGCGAGCCGCCCGATGACCGACGACAGCTGGACAACGCCCAACACGAGGCGATGTTTCTCGTCGGTCCCGACGAGGACGTCGTCGACGTCCGTCAGAACAACCGCGGCGGGGTCGTCCTCGGGTTCTATCAGCCGAGCGAGGAACGGATCGTGATCGTCAGCGGCAACGATCCGGCGACGCTGGACGACGAGATCACGCTCGCTCACGAACTGTTACACGCCCTTCAGGACCAGCACTTCGGCCTCTCGTCGTTCGACGACTCGACGCTCGATTCGGTCAACGCCAGAAACGGGCTCGTCGAGGGCGACGCAGTCGTCATCGAGCGGGCCTACGAGCGCAACTGCGAGACGGGCGAGTGGCAGTGCGTCGAGGTCGGTTCCGGGGGTGGCGGGGGCCTCCCGTCGGATTTCCACTGGGGCGTCTACTTCCTCGGGTTCTTTCCCTACGCCGAAGGCCCCGGCTTCGTCGAGTACCACCACGATCGCGGCGGCTGGGCGGCGGTCGATCGGCTCTACGACGACGTCCCGACGGCGAGCGCGGAGATCGTCCACCCCGGAACCCACGGAAGCGACGCCTACGGTGACGCGACGATCGAGGACCGCAACACGGACCGATGGGACCGGATCACCGTCGAAGACGGGGTCGACGCCGCGACGGTCGGACAGGCGGGATTGACGTCGATGTTCGTCTACACCGCCTACGCCGGAAGCGGTTCGGGCGTCGTCGATCGCGACGAGTTCCGAAACGAGGGTCCCGACGGTCTCGACCCCGACCGTCCGTACGGATACGATATCGACTACGCCGACGGCTGGAGCGCCGACCGCCTCCACGCCTACGAACGGGGCGGACAGACGGCGTACGTCTGGAACGTGACGTTCAACGACGCCGCGAACGCGACGGCGTTTCGGGAGGGTCACCGCCAGGTAATGGACCACTGGGGCGGCGAGCGGCGTGCGGACGGGGTCTGGTCGTTCGACGACGAGGGACCGTTCGACGGCGCCGTTCGGACCGAACGCGAGGACGACGCCGTCACGGTGACCAAAGCGCCGAGTGCGGACGAGCTCGCCGAGGTGCGCGCGTCCGCCGGGGCGGGGTAAGGCGCGCCTCCGAGACGTCCGGATTGACGCGCTCCGGACACAACACCGCCGCGCTCTTTATCTTCGCGACGCTACCGGTTCGTGATGGCAGACATTACCCTGTACGAACTTCCCGGCTGCCCGTACTGCGCGAAGGTCATCGACAAACTGAACGAGCTCGGAGTAGAGTACGACAGCATCGAAGTACCGCGGTCTCACGGCGAGCGGACCGAGGTGAAGGAGGTCAGCGGCCAGACGGGCGTTCCCGTCATCGTCGACGAGGCACACGGCGTCGACGGGATGAACGAATCCGACGACATCGTCGCGTATCTCGAAGAAACCTACGGCGCCTGAAGACCCACACTCACCCGGTTCTCCCGGTAGGCTTTTTTATATTCGGATGCCGGTACGGTCATGCGCTACGCACGGTTCCGCGATCCGGCGGGGATGATCAGAACGGGTGTTTATAACGACGACCGGATATCGGCGGCGGGCCGAAGCTACGACCTCGCCGATCCCGATATCGACCTCCTGGCGCCCTGTGAGCCCTCCAAGATCGTCTGTGTCGGGTTCAACTACGCGAACCACGCCGAAGAGGTCGACGAGGAGATTCCCGATCGACCGTCGCTGTTTTTCAAAACGCCGAACGCGGTCTCGACGCCCGGATCGACCGTCGAACTGCTGGCGGGCAAAGAGCGGATCACCTACGAGGCGGAGCTGGCCGTCGTGGTCGGAACCCAGTGTCGACACGTCGACGCGGCCGACGCCGAGGCGGTGATCCGGGGGTACACCTGCATGAACGACGTCACGAACCGAGACGACGCCGAACGCGAACGAAACTGGGTCCGGGGCGAGGCCTTCGACGGCAGTGCACCGCTCGGGCCCGCCGTCGCGACCCCCGAGGCGGTCCCCGAGGACGCCTCCATCGAACTGTTTTTGAACGGCGAGCGTCGGCAGGCCGCCAGCATCGACGGACTCGTCTTTTCCGTGCCGGAGCTGATCGAGGAGATCACGACCTATCTCACGCTCGAACCCGGAGACGTGATCGCGACCGGAACGCCGGCCGGAACGGGGGAACTCTCTGACGGCGATCGCGTCGAGATCGCGATCGAGGGCGTCGGAACGCTCGAACACGGCGTCAGTTCGCCGGAAAAAAGCTATTAGATGGCCTCTTTGTACGCCTCGAGCGTCTCCTCGACGTCGGCCTCGGTGTGGCCGTAGGAGACGAAGTTCGCCTCGAACTGGTTTTGCGACACGAGGACGCCCTGCTCACGCATCGCCGGCCGGAACAGCCGGGCGTACCGATCCGTTTCGGCATCGTAGATGTCCGTCCCGCGCTTCGGACAGCCGTCGAACCGGTTACAGGCCGAATCCTGCCGGCAGCCGTTCCGACAGGTCTCGTCTTGGGGTTTTCCGTCCGCCCGGGTGAAGACGAGCTTGAAGATCGAATCCGTACCGACGACGGTGTACTCCGGGGCGTAATCTTCGACGATCTCGACGAGGCCCTCCCGGAGCGTCCGGCCGAGTTCGTTGACGTGCTCGTAGACGTCGTTCTCGGCGCAGTATTTCAGCGTCTCGAGCCCGGCGGCCATCGTCACCGGGTGTCCGGAGAAGGTCCCGGCCTGGAAGACGTCCCCGGAGGGCGTGAACTGTTCGACGTACTCCGTCTTGCCGCCGATCGCGCCGACCGGGAAGCCGCCGCCGATGATCTTGCCGAACGTGGTGAGGTCGGGGTCGATATCGAAGCGGCTCTGGGCACAGCCGAGGCCGCCGACGCGGAAGCCGGTGATGACCTCGTCGAAGACCAAAAGCGATCCGTACTCGTCGCACAGCCTCCGGAGCCGGTCGTGATACCCCTCCTCGGGATAGACGATCCCCATGTTCGCCTGGATCGGTTCGACGAGGACGGCCGCGATGTCGTCGCCGTGTTTCTCGAAGGCGGTCTCGGCGGCCTCCGGGTCGTTGAACGGGACCGGGACCGTCTGCTCGGCGAAGGCCTGCGGGACGCCGGCGCTGGAGGGGCGCTGGTTGTCGGCGTCGCCCTCGACGAGCGTCGACTCCTGGGCCCCGTGGTATCCGCCCTGCATGATCAGGATCTTGTTTCGGCCGGTGACCGCGCGTGCGAGCCGACAGGCCGACACCGTCGCCTCCGTGCCGCTGTTGACGAATCGGATCATCTCGACGCTCGGGACGTGCCGACAGACGAACTCCGCGTGTTCGACCTCGATCCCGGAGGGCATCCCGTACATGGGACCCTCGGCGGCACGCGATTGGATCGCCGCCCGGACCGGTTCGGGGGTATCGTGACCCAAAAGCAACGGACCGAGCCCCTGAATCCAGTCGATATACCGGTTCCCGTCGGCGTCGACGACGTGACCGCCGTCGCCGTGGTCGACGAAGATCGGATACGGCTGGGGTGCGGCCCGGACCGAGGAGTTGACGCCGCCGGGCATGACCGACAGCGCCCGATCGTACAGCGACCGTGAGCCTTCGTGGTTCATATTCGGCCGTACTCTCCCCGATCAAAAAGGCGTTACCGTCCGCCGCTGTCGGGTGTTCGAGCGTTTAAAAATCGACTGATCGGTCCGTTCTGAAGATGAAATGTGGATATACGTCGTGTAACTTCTGCACTGATTGCGAATATTGCTCTATTCGACCGTCTCATGACGTCTGCGGCCGTCTCTGTACCCGCCGCGATCGGTCGCGGCAACCAGCACAGCACTGTGTACCACGAACCGAAACGGGTGGCTCCCGTCGGTTCCTCCGTGGCGCGTCCGGCCGGCGTTCGTCGTGTTTCTCCCGATCGGGTCCGCGTCGGGTTGCGGACCCGACCCGGCCGGATCGCTGTCGTATTCTTCGGTCAACGGCGGACAGAACGCGACAAAAGGGACGAACCGTTCGAAACGGACGGTGCCTCCCGAGACCCTCCGCTTCGGATTCAAGCGTCGATATCTCCTCGATCAACCGTCGCAGAGCGGTGAGGCTCCCTCGAGGTGGACGGATCCGACCCGATAGAGTTCGATCCCCTGTATGTCCGGATCGTCGTGGAGTTCGCTGAGCCGGCCGGCCACGGCTGTCTCGGTTCCGAACTTCCCGACGGCGAAGACCGTGTTCCGATCGCTCATCTGATAGACCGTGACGAACGACGTTCGCTCCCGGAGGCGGGCCGTCACGTCGTCGATCCGATTCAGCTCGACCGCGAGCCGGAACAGAACCGTACTGTAGCCGAGCCGGCCGTAGTCCACTCGCGCGGCGTACCCACGGATGACGCCGTTCCCCTCCAGCGTCCGGAGGCGTTTCTGTACCGCCGTCGGGACCTCGCCCGTGGCCGCCGCGAGATCCCGAATATCAGCACGACCGTCACGACAAAGCGCCGCGACGAGCTGTACGTCCATCGGCTCCGACGACGGCACGATCAGACGGCGTCGCGGCCGACCTCTCCCGTCCGGATCTGGTATGCGTTCTCGACCGGCAGGATGAACACCTTGCCGTCACCGGGTTCGCCGGTGGATCCGGTCTCGCTGATCGCCTCGGCGACGTCTTCGGCGGGAATGTCGGCGACGACGCACTCGATCTTGACCTTCTGGTGGAGATCGACGCTGTACTCCTCGCCGCGCCACTGGCCGGTCTTTGCGGGCTGGGAGCCGCGACCGGAGACGTTCGTCACCGTCAGCGACGGCGCGCCGATCTCGGCGAGCCCCTTCTTCACGTCCGAGAGCTTGTCGGGGCGGATAAAGGCCATGACGAGTTTGATTCCGCCGTCGTTGGGCTGCCCACCGTCGGACAGCAGTCTGTCCGACGAGGATCGGTTCGCATCGTCGCTCACCTCACCACCGTCGGTTCGGATCTCTCTGTCGTCGTCGATGTCGATGACGCGACCGCCGTC
>CAZWZX010000174.1:0-5598 GCA_964638655.1 uncultured Natronomonas sp. | reverse complement strand
AACGAACGCGAACCGACGCATGAACGCATACGAGAGTTCGTACAGCGACGTCTTGTCGTAGGAGTTCATCGTCGCGAAGATCCGCCACGACTCGGGAACGACGTAGCGATGTGCCTCGAGGACTCCCTCGGCGTTTCGGGCCGGAACGATCTCGATCTCCTCGCCGCCCTTTTTATACGGGAGCTGAACGGCTTGCCCCGACAGGAGCGTAAAGAGCTGTCCGAACGATTTGTCGATGTCGGCCCGGTTGATCTCGTCGATCACGAGCAGTTCGTTCCGCTGACTGCCGTCCCTTTTAAACCGGCGGAGCACCTGTCCGGGCTCGAACGAGAGGTCGTCATCCTTGGATCCCCCCGGCATGTATCCGCCGACCGTCTCGAAGGTCGACCAGTCGGCAGTCGCGGTCGTCAGCTGGTGGCCGGTGTATATACCGGGAAACTCGTCGGTGAGATACGAACACAGAAGCCGGGCGATCTCCGTCTTTCCGGTTCCCGGTGGGCCGGTGAAGACCAGGTGTTTACCGGCGTTCAGCGCCGCGGTGACGCTCTCCGTTAGTTCCTCGCGCTGATCGTCGGGAAAATACAGCGAGTCGAACACCGACGCCGGGAGTTCGACGGACGGGACCGTCCCGATATCAGGATCCGCGGTGTCTTCCGCCGCGGTGGATTCGTCGGAACCACCGTGGACCAGGTTTTCGACGGAGCCGTACCGACCACGAATACCGCCGAGCCCGAGATCGTTCAGCGTACTGAACCCCATCGTGTAGTCGATATCGTGGCCGGCGAGCCCGTGGATCTCGGCTGAATCGATATCTGTCTCGATCGGCTCTTTTAAATAGATAATACAGGTCCACGGCTTTCTCTCACCGTGGTTCGGCCAGATCTCCCGCCCGAGCGGTTCGTTCCGTTCCGTCGAGATCACCTCGGCGGCGTGCCCGTAGCTCCCCTCGTTATAAAACAGGAGGTAGTCGCCGGGATCGATCTTCTTCCATGTCCCCGCGACCGTCTCTTTCGTCCCCCACATCCGAACCGTCTCACCGTCGGGATACCCACTGGAATGTGCGGCGACCGTCGACTCCCGAACCCCGCTCTGAACGGTCCGCCGGAAGTTCTCCTGTGCGGCGGCGTTCCCGTACGGGGCGAGAAAAACGGCCGGCCCGTCGTATGCCATTACGTTCCGGTGTTGCGTCTACGGCATAAAAGTATGCGCCGGTGAGAGGTTCGTCGGTACCCACCCCTCTCGAGGCTCCACTGTGAACACATCGGAACGAACGTCTCATCTCACTTTTATAGACCGAACCGCGCTTGATCGACCGACCCGATCTACGTGCCCTACGTGGACGAGGGAGCCGGCTCCCGAGTGATCGCGCCGCCGCGGTATCCGAGTGTTTATGAGTAAGAACCCGGCGAACGCCGCTCGGGATGCTACTCCGAGAACACCCCGACGCGCGCTGTCCGTACTGTGATTCGCCGCTGTCTTACGGTCTCAAGGCCGAACCGACGGTCTGGAAGGTGGTGTACGCCTGTCCGCCCCCGGGCGGCTGTGGTCGGGAGTTCTCGCCGGGACGAATCGATCGGGCGGCGATCGACGACGAGGACGACGCCCACGAGCGGGCGGCGGCACTTTCGGGCCGGATCTGACCCCGTTCGTCGCTCCCCCGATATCGGGGGCCTCTGTGGATCGCGACGCTCGTCAGCGGGTTCGATTGACCCCGACGAGCCCCCACCGTTTTATTAGTGCGTCACCAACGGTATCCATCCATGGACATCGACGTCGTCGATCTGGACCACGTCGCGATCCGCGTAACCGATCTCGATCGAGCCTTGGGATTTTATCGCGACCTGCTCGGCCTTGAGGTTAGGGACCGCGATCGATTCGAGAACGGCGAGGTCCCCTACGTCGCGGTCGTCGCCGGCGGCCGACACATCCACCTCGTGCCGACCGACGAGGACGAGGTCGACGTCGGCGGCGAGCATCTCTGCCTGCTCGTTCGCTCCTCGGAGATGGAGACCGGCGAGGAGATCGAACGGCTGCTGGAGACGTTGCGTGCGGAGGGGATCGACGTCGAGGCAGACGAACCGTACCGACGCTACGGCGCCTACGGTCGCGACTGGGCGGCCTACGTCCGGGATCCCGACGGCCGCCGGGTCGAACTGAAACTACACTGACGGTTCGAAACCGGATCCGCCCGATCGAACCGATCGATCGGGCCGACGCCGGTCAGCGATCCTCGAAATCCCTTTTGAACGTGTAGCAGTATCGGTCCATCCCGAGACGCTCCTCGTAGAACCGGTGGGCGTCCTCGCGCCAGCGTCCCGATTCGAGCGTCATACTCTCACAGCCCCGCTCGCGTGCCCACCCTTCCAGAAACCGCATCAATCGCCCCCCGTGTCCCTCCGAGCGGCGGTCGGCGTCGGTGACGAGATCCGCGACGAACAGATGCCGGCCGTTGTAGAAGTTCGTCCGGACGAAGACGCCGGCGACGGCGACGATCTCGGCTTCGTTCTTTTCTCCTTCACCGTCGAAGGCGGCGAAGAGCCGATACCCCTCGTCCCGCATCGCCTCGAGATACTCGAGATACTGCGCTTCTGTCAGATGGTCCCGAAGCTGGCTCAGGACGGGAAACGCGGCGCGCCACCCGTCTCCGGTGGTCAACTCCCGGACGTCCTCCGAATCCATACCCCGACCCTCAGACGCGACGATGAAAACCGTTCGTGTACGCAATATAAAATACACTTGTCCTAAAACAACCACAATTGTTTTGGGGTTCGGTCCGGTTGTACGCCCATGGCACGCATAGCGCTTCCACACGACGCGAAGGCCGGGCCGACGAAGCCGGAGGTCCGGTCGGTAACGCTCGGGAAGCTCGAACTGAGCGAGGGGGATCACTTCGTCGAGGTCGGCTCCTGTACGGGGGCGGTCACGATCGAAGCTGCCCGGCGGGCGGGCCGCGTGACGGCCATCGAGCGCAAGCCCGAACGCCTCGACGTGACGAGACGGAACCTCGCGGCCAACGGCGTCGACGGCGTCGAGTTGATCGGGGGCGAGGCCCCCAAAATGCTGCCCGACGACGCCGACGCGCTCTTTTTGGGCGGCTCGCGCAACTACGCCGAGGTGCTCGATCACGCCGCCGAGACGGGCGTCGATCGAGTCGTGATGAACGTCTCCCGGCTGGAGATCGCCGGCGACGCGGTCCGGGCTTTCCGCGAGCGTGGCCTCTTCGAGGAGGTCATCCAGATGCAGGTCTCGACGGGCTACGAGCTCGCGGGCGCGACGAGTTTCGACTCCGAGAACCCGGTGTACGTCATCACGGGAGGTGCGAAATGACGCCGCGTTGGATGGGGGCGGCGCCATGACGCTGTACGGCGTCGGGCTCGGCCCCGGCGATGCCGGCCTCATCACGGTGAAGGGCCGCGAAACGCTCGAATCCGCCGACGTGGTCTACACGCCGGGGCGGCTCTCGCGGGCCGTCGCGAGCGAATACGTCTCCGAGGGACAGCTGGGCGATCTCGACTTCCCGATGACGCGCGACGAGGACGAACTCCGTCGCGCATGGAAGGCGGCCGCGGCCGAGATCGCGCCGACGGCCGCCGAGGGAACCGCCGCATTCGTCACGCTGGGGGATCCGAACGTCTACTCGACGTTCGGCCATCTGCGGCGGACGCTCGATCGGTTCCACCCCGACGTAGACGTCGAGGTGATCCCCGGCGTCTCGACGGTGACGGCCTTCGCGACCGCCTTCGACGTCGAGATCACCGCCGGATCGGAGCTAGTCCTCCGCGAGGCCGCACGGGGTGCCGCCCCCGTCGGCCCAGATCGGCTCGTCCTCTTCAAGGTGACCGACGTGCCGACGACTCACGAGAAACTTCTCGAGGCGGGCTACGACGTGATCTACGGTCGACGGCTGTTCATGGACGGCCACGAGACCGTCGTCACCTCCGACCCGACGGAACTCGAAGAGCGCGATTACTACACCGTCGCCTACGCCGAGAAACCCGATTCGGGCGAAGCCCCGGCGACGGCGGCGTTCGGCACCGAGACGGAGGCCGACGGCGGCGAACGATCTCGATCGGTCGCCGACCAACTGGCCGCCGCCGAATCGGCCGGCGACGGCGAGGCGTACCGCGGCTCCGGAGGAACACAATGAGCGAGGAGACCGACCCACAGACGGCGATCGACGCAGAGCGCGAGAAACACGCCCACGAACGCGACGAGCGCGTCTACGAACACACCGCTGGCGACGAACAGGAGGGGATCCCCTTCATCGGCGCGGGACCGGGCCACCCCCGACTTTTGACCGTCGCCGGCAAGGAAGCTCTCGAAGCGGCGGACCTCGTCGTCCACGCCGGTTCGTTAGTCAACAGCGAACTGCTCGACGCCTACTGCGATCACGCCGAGTTGGTCAACAGCGTCGGCAAGGATCTCGAGGAACTCGTCCCGCTCATGCGGGACGCCTACGAGGAGGGCCGGACGGTCGTCAGACTCCACAGCGGCGACCCCGCGATCTACGGCGCGGCCCTCGAACAGATGGACGCCCTCGAACACGAGGGCGTTCCGACCTACATCGTCCCCGGCGTCACCTCGGCGTTCGCCGCGAGCGCGACGCTGCGAACGCAGTTGACGCTCAACGAGACGGCAAACCACGTCGCGTTCACTCGGCCACAGGGCAAGACGCTCGACGCCGAGGACGATCACATCGCCGACTTCGTCGGGATGGGCGACGTGACGACCTGTATCTACCTCGGAACCCACGCGGTCGCCGACACGATGGGTCGGCTCCTCGAGGACGGCGTCGATCCCGAGACGCCCGTCTCCGTCGTCTATCACGCCTCCTGGCCCGACGAGGACATCATCGAGGGGACCGTGGGCGACATCGGAGCGAAGGTCGACGACGCCGGGTACCGCGCCTCGGCGATGGTGTTGATCGGCGACGCCGCCGCGGGGGCCGGCTACGAGCGCTCGTATCTGTACGGCGAGTGGGCCAGCGGGGACCGGGGGACGGACGACTCCGCCGGGTCCGGACCGAGCGGAAGCGAAACTGAAACCGAAACGACATCCGACGACTAACAATGAGCACTGACACGAACACCGACGACGACGGCGACGCGAGCGGCGGACACTGTTCGACGCCCGACTCCGACGGCGAGGTCGCCGAAGAGATCGCGATAATCAGCTTCGAGCGGAAACTACCCGTCGCCGAGGAGATCAAAGCCGAACTGGCCGACGACTACGAATCGATCGAGATACTCGAATATCACGGCGACGTCTTCGAAGAACACTGGGGCGAGTACGACTGCTTCGTCGGCCTGATGGCCTCGGGGATCGCGATGCGGAAGACCGCCGGGCTGCTCGATGACAAGTGGGAGGACCCAGCCGTCGTCGTGATCGACGAGGAGTTGACGTGGGCGATCCCGCTGACGGGCGGCCACCACGGCGCCAACCAGGTCGCCCACGACCTCTCGAAACTCGGTGCGGTGCCGGCGATGACGACCGCCTCCGAGGCGGCGGGCAAACAGGGGATCGAATCGAAGGCGAAGGCGCTGGACGCCCACGTCGTCAACGGCGACTCGACGGTCGCGACGAACCTCGCCGTCCTGA
>CAZWZX010000173.1:2991-5621 GCA_964638655.1 uncultured Natronomonas sp. | reverse complement strand
GATGACGCTCGAATCCTTCAGCTTGATCGCCGCGCCCTCGCCGAGGCGGGTGACCTGTTTCCCCGGTTCGAACCCGGCGACGTCGTTCGCGACCGTCGTATCGAGCGCGAAGACGAGATCCGGATCGAGATCGACACCGAGGGTCGCCGCACCGCGGAGCCCGACCTCCTCCTGTGTGGTCGCGGCGAAGTGGACGTTCACGTCGGGCGCTTCGAGTCGCCGTGCCGTCTCGATCATCGCGAGCACGGAGGCGCGGTTGTCGAGCGATTTGCCGGAGACGAACTCGCCGACGCGTTCGGTTCGTCCGGCCATCGTCACGAGGTCGCCGACCGAGACCCGTTCCGTTACCGCCTCCGAATCGAGCCCGAGATCGACGCGGACGTCCTCGACTTTCGGCTCGGCCTCGCGCTGTTCGTCCGTCAGGGTATGCGGCGGGACGGAGCCGATAACTCCCGGTAGATCCTCACCGTCGTCCGTGTGGACGGTGACTCGCTGAGCCCGCAGGATCCGCGGATCCCAGCCGCCGAGGGCGTCGAGTTCCAGAAAGCCGTCTTCGTCGATGTGTTTGACCATGAACCCGATCTCGTCGATGTGTGCGGCGACGACGACGTCGTAATCGGTCTCGGTTTCGCTTTCGAGGGTTCCGACGAGGTTCCCCATCGAATCCGACTGAAGTCGATCGACGGCCGGTTCGAGTTCGGCCCGGACGAGTGCTCGAATCCGATCCTCGTATCCGGGCACGCCGCTAGTTTCGGTGAGTTCGACGAGCAGGTCGTAATCGAAGCTGTCGGTCATACCACCCGTTGGGGGAGACGGACAATAAGTTACGGCGACAACGGTTTTTCCCCCCCACGGGGAGAGACGAGGTCGGGGAACGTGTACGTTTCGAGCGCTCCGACGATCGAGAGTTCGATCGATTCGTCGGTGTCGATGACGCGTTCCCGGCGCCCGTCGACGAGCAACTCGACGGGCGTCTCGTCGCGCTCGATGGCCAACTCGACCGCGTCGATCGGCGACACCCAGTGGCCGGCCGACGTCGAGAAGGGAGCGATCGGAACGATCGACGCGACGCCAGTTCCGGCGGCGACGATGGGGCCGCCCGCCCGCCGGTTGTACCCGTGGCTGCCGGCCGGGGTCGAGGCGACGACGCCGTCGGCCCGGAACTGCGCGATCCGTCCGTCGACCCCGCCGACGGAGAACTCCGAGATTCGCGCCGGTTCGGCCGCCATGAGCGCGACGTCGAATATCCCGATCGATCCCCCCTCCGGTCCGGAGACGCCGATCACGGGATGGGATTCGGTTTCGGTGGTCCCCCGGACCGCCCGTTCGATCGCCGCCCCGGCGCGATCGGCGGGAACGGAGGCGAGCCCGTCCACGGAGCCGACGATCAACACCGGAACCTCGACCGTCGAACGCACGATCTCGAGGACCGCATCCACGCCGGTCGCAACCGCGAACTCGACGGTCTCGAGAACCGAGGCGCCGTCGACGACCGCGGTACCGCCGGCCGATTCGACCGCTCCCGCGAGCTGTTCGTTACCGACGACACCGACGCGCTGTCCGCTCATCTATCGATGGGAGGGACGGGGGGATAAAAAGTCCCCCGTCAGCGGTCACGGGAGGCTTTTTGTTCCGGCACCGCAAGCCACGAGGTATGCACGGCGTACTCGAGGAGTGGCGGCCGGCGATCGACGAAACCATCGAATCGCTGCTCCCGCGAACGATCGATGAAGCCTACCTCTCGGAGTTCTTCGGTGAGCCGACGTACGCCTACGACCCATCGGCGCTGCAGCACGCGCTTTCGGATCCCGTCTGGGATCTTCTGGATCGGGGCGGAAAACGCTGGCGTGCGGTCCTCTTTTTGCTGTTCGTCGACGCCTTCGGCGACGATCCCGAGTCGTACCTCGAGTACGCGGTCATCCCGGAGATACTCCACAACGGCACGATCATCGTCGACGACGTCGAGGACGGCGCGACGCATCGCCGCGGCGAGACGGCACTCCACCGGATCTACGGAACGGACATCGCGCTCAACGCCGGGAACGCGATGTATTTCTTTCCGCTGAAGATCATCACCCACGACCCGGGCGAGCTTTCGGCCGAGCGGCGCCTCGACGCCTACGAGATGCTGATGTACGAACTCAACCGGACGCATCTCGGGCAGGGGATGGACATCCACTGGCACAACGAGGCGGAGATCGACATCTCCGAGGCGGAGTATCTGGAGATGTGCGCCTGCAAAACGGGCTGTCTCGGCCGCATCGTCGCCCGGCTGGCCGCCATCGTGACGGACAACCGCGAACTCGAGGCGGCGGTGGCGACCTACGCCGAGGAGATGTCGGTCGCCTTCCAGATCGCCGACGACGTCCTCGACGTCGAACACGCCCTAGAGGAGGGCGGCGAGTTCGGAAAGGGGGTCGGCAACGACATCCGGGAGGGAAAGAAGACACTGATGGCGATCCACGCCGTCGAGAACGCCTCGCCGGAGGACGCCGCCCGGCTCGAAGAGATACTGTGGACCGGGGAAAACACCGGCGACGAGATCGAGGAGGCCGTCGGGATCCTCGAATCGACCGGCAGCGTCGAGTACGCCCGCGAGACGGCGATCGAACTCGCCGAATCCTCGAAGG
>CAZWZX010000173.1:0-2981 GCA_964638655.1 uncultured Natronomonas sp. | reverse complement strand
ATCGAGAAACTGGACCTACGGGAGGAGCCGGCATCGCAACTAACGGCGTTCGCCGAATTCGTCGTGGACCGAAACGTTTGAGCGGAGGGATCAAAAACACCCCCGATCGTCTCGGAGAGGTCCCTTTCGGGCTCGGACTCAAGGCGTTTCCCTACGAGAGGGCGTGTATGGACTCGAAACGCTTTCTGTTCGTCTCCGCCGACGCCGCACTGATCACTGATCTCGCGTGGCAAGTTCACGGGGAAGGCCACGACGTCAAATATTACATCGAAGCCGAACGCGACCGGGAGATCGGTGACGGGTTCGTCCCGAAGACAGACGACTGGCGCGCCGACATCGGGTGGGCCGACGTCATCGTCTTCGACGACATCTGGGTCGGCCCGGATATCGGAACCGGCGCGCTCGCGACTGAACTCCGAGAGGGCGGGAACGCCGTCGTCGGTGGAACGCCGAACACCGATCGCCTCGAAGAGGACCGGGGGTACGCGATGGAGATCCTCGAGGACCACGGCGTCAACACCGTAGAACATCACATCTTCCGCGACTTCGACGAAGGGGTCCGGCACGTCCAACGGAACCCCGCCCCGTACGTGATCAAGCCGCTCGGCGAGGTCCAGAACGTCAAACGGCTCCTCTACGTCGGGGACGAGAACGACGGGAGCGACGTGGTGGACGTGCTTCGGGCCTACAAGAAGGCGTGGGGGCACCGGATGAAAGGGTTTCAGCTCCAGCGGAAGGTCGAAGGTGTCGAAATCGCTGTCTGTGGGTTTTTCAACGGTGAACGGTTCGTCGACCGGGTCAATTTCAATTTCGAGCACAAGAAGCTGTTCCCGGGCAACATCGGTCCACAGACCGGAGAAATGGGAACGTCGATGTTCTGGGCGGGACAGAACAGACTGTTCGAAGAGACGCTCGGCAGGCTCGAAGAGTGGCTCGCCGACGAGGGCTACGTCGGGAGCATCGACCTCAACTGCATCGTCAACGGGGGCGGCATCTATCCGCTCGAGTTCACGCCGCGGTTCGGATACCCGACGATCGCGCTGCAGGAGGAATCGATCGAGTCCTCCACCGGTCAGTTCTTCTACGATCTCGCCCACGGCAACGATCCCGAGTTGGAGGTTCACGGCGGCTACCAGATCGCCGTTCGGATCGTCCTCCCACCGTTTCCGTTCGAAGACGAAAAGACGTACGACGAGAACTCCCGGAACGCGGCGGTGGTGTTCGAAACCGAGAGCCGCGAGGGGATCCACGTCGAGGACGCAAAGAGGGTCGACGGGCAGTGGCGGGTCGCGGGCGAAAACGGGATGCCCATCGTCGTGACCGGGAAGGGCGAGACGATGGGAACCGCACGCGAGCGGGCGTACGGACGTATCGACGACATCGCGATGCCGAACATGTACTACCGGGACGATATCGGCGAGCGATGGATGGACGGGGACGGCGATCGGCTTCAGGCGTGGGGGTATCTCGGGCCTCGGGCGTGAGGATCGCCCGCTGATTCGCCCGCCCGGTCGATCGTGGTCGACCACGCTTCCGAGGATTCGTTGTCACCAGGCCTCCTCGGCGCCAGGGGCCGTCCGAAACGAACGGCGGACCGAACTCGAGGGTCAAAACGGCTCTCTCGTCGGGACGGGGCCGGATTCAGCGTCGGGACGCTGAACGGCGACGTTGAGAACACAGAGAGTGCCGTACGGCGAGTTCGTGGACCGCGTTCTCACATCTTATAAGTATCCTAATGCTTTCAGGTTCTCTCGAACGCTCGTCTCTATCTTCTTACAGCGAGAGAATCCCGCCGTTCACGGCGGGCGTGAATCGCGTCACTCGACTACGAAATCCACCGCTCGATAGCAGTCTGGATATTCAACGCTAATCCGGACCATTAAGTAGATTTCTCTACATAGGCTATGTATGGCGATTCGGGCCACTCGGACTTACGTTGGTTCCATCCAGAACCACCGACAGGTTTGCGATGGCCTCGACTCGCTCGGAGATTCCGCCTCGAAAATCTGGAACGTCGCACGATGGACAGCAGACCGCATATGGGATGAGATTGGTGAGATTCCCGACGAGGGTGTGCTGAAATCGTATATGAAGAACCAGTCGTGCTGGAAAGATTTGAACGCGCAATCCAGTCAGAAAGTCATCGAAGAACTTTCTGACGCTTTCCAGTCATGGTTCGACTTGCGACACAAGGACGACGAGGCGAATCCGCCCGGCTACCGCAAACACGGCGACAAACGACCCAAGAGTACGGTCACGTTCAAAGCAGACGGGTTCAAACACGATCCCGAAAACAACCGCGTTCGACTCAGCAAAGGGTCGAACCTCAAAGAACACTGGTCGGACTTCCTGCTCTGTGAGTACCAAACGCGCCCCGGTGTTGACCCCTCGGAAGTCAACAAGGTGCAAAACGTTCGGGCAGTCTGGAACGGCGACAAGTGGGAACTGCACTTCGTCTGCAAAGTCGAACTCGAAACCAACGACTCCGCAGGCGATGGCGTGACTGGAATTGACCTTGGTATCAAGAACATCGCCACGGTCGCATTCCCCGACGAATACGTTCTCTACCCCGGTAACTCGCTCAAAGAAGACAAGCACTACTTCAAACGAGCCGAATACGACACCGAAGGTGAGAACGGCCCATCGGAGAAGTCGCTTTGGGCACGTCGGAAACTCGCTGAGCGCGAGACGCACTTCTACCACACGCTCACAGACGCCATCATCACGGAGTGTGTCGAACGGGGTGTTGGAACGCTCGCGGTGAGTTGGCCTGAAGACGTGCGAGAGTCTGATTGGGGCAAGACCGGCAACAAGAAGTTGCACACGTGGGCGTTCGACCGCATCTTCCAGTACCTCGAATACAAGGGCGAGATACGTGGTGTCGAGGTGTTGAAAGAGAACGAGTGGGACACGTCGAAAACGTGTTCACGGTGTGGGGACGATACGAAGTCGAACCGTGTCGAACGCGGCCTGTACGTCTG
>CAZWZX010000172.1:0-5657 GCA_964638655.1 uncultured Natronomonas sp. | reverse complement strand
CTGCTGGGCGGCGACGTCGTGAGCGTTCTCGGGGACGAACACGCGGTCGACGAACCCCTCCTCGGCCTTTTTGAGCATGACCGCACACTCGATGAGTTCGTCCCGATCCAGTGCGATGACTCGTCCCTTGACCGTCCGGCCGAGTCGGTGGCCCGCTCGCCCGACGCGCTGCAGCAGCGCCGCGACGCTCTTCGGCGAGCCGACCTGCACGACGAGATCGATGTACGGCATGTCGATCCCCAACTCCAGGGAGGTCGACGTCGTCACGACGTCGAGCTCGCCGCTCTTTAACCCCTGTTCGATCTCGGTTCGACGCTCCTTCGAGAGCGAGCCGTGATGACAGCCGGAGTTCGACTCGTCGTACTCGCCGCGCTCTCTGAGGTTGTGCAGGACGCGTTCGGCGCCCGACCGGGTGTTCGTGAAGACGAGCGTGTTCGTGTGCTCGGCGACGAGTTCGTCCAACTGCGTGTAAAACCGATCCGTGACGACGTTTCGCGGTGTGTTTATCAGATCGTCCGTCGGGCAGTGCAGTTCGATGTCGAACTGTCGGACGAACCGGGCGTCGACGATCTCGAACTCGCGGGGCTGCCAGCCGTCGTCGGTCGACGTCCCGCCGACCAGGAACTCGCCGATCGTCGAGAGCGGTTCGACGGTCGCCGAACAGCCGATCCGGGTCGGCGAGGTCTCGCACATCCGTTCGAGCCGTTCGAGCGAGACCGACAGATGTGTGCCGCGCTTGTTGTCCGCAAGCGAGTGGATCTCGTCGACGATGACGTACTCGACGGTCTCGAGTTTCTTTTTGAACTTCGGGCTGTTGAGCAGGATGGCGAGCGTCTCCGGCGTCGTGTTGAGGATGTGTGGCGTCTCCTCGAGCATCGCCCGCCTGTCGCTGTCGCTCGTGTCGCCGTGTCTGATGGCGTGTCGTATCTCGACGGGCTCGCCGCTCGCTTCGAGTTTCTCGGTGATGCCCGAAAGCGGCTCGGTGAGGTTGCGGTGGATGTCGTTGGCCAGCGACTTCAGCGGCGAGACGTACAGACAGTAGACGCTGTTTTCGAGTCCGTCATCGTCTGTGGCGCGGCCGAATAGATCGTCGATGATCGCACAGAAGCTGGCTTGCGTCTTGCCGGATCCGGTCGGCGCCGCCACCAGACAGTTCTCGCCCTCGTCGATGAGCGGGATGGCCCCCTTCTGAGGCGGCGTGAAGAAGCCGCCGTTCTGCGGGACGAACTCGCCGAAGTTCTCGACCCACCACTCCCGAACCGGCTTCGAGAGCCGCGAGAAGGCGTCGGCGTCGTCGATCGTCACCGAGTCGTGGTCGTAGTCGAACCCCGCTTCGGAGAGCAGTTCCCTGGCGACGGCCTCGGTGTCGCCCGTCTCGGCGTCTCCCATCTGTGCGGCCGTAGGGGCCGCCGAGGCAAGTGGGTTTGGCCTGCGACGGCCCTTCGATCGTCGTGCGCGCCGGACCGTTGTACCGAAGCCGCGACGGACGTTCGACCCGACGTCTTTTCACCTCCGCCGTCGCATACCGCGACATGCGCGTGACTTTTCTCGGTACCGGCGCGGCGATGCCGACGGGCGAACGGTTCCAGACCGGACTGTTGCTGGAGGACCCCGATGGCGATGCGGAGCCACTTCTGGTCGACTGCGGTAGCGGTGTCCTCCACGGATTGGCCTCGACGGACGTCGGCTACGAGGGGATCGAAAGCGTCCTTTTGACACATCACCACCTCGATCACGTCTCGGATCTCATGGCGCTTCTGAAGGCCCGATGGCTGGCGGGCGAGACCGAACTGGAGATCGTCGGCCCCGAAGGGACCGAGGAACTCGTCGAGCACCTGCTTTCGGTCCACGACTACATGCAGGGTCGGTTCGATCTCTCGTTTCGGGAGGTCGAACCGGGGGCGTTCTCGGTGGCCGGGTACGACGTCGAGGCCGTCGAAACGGTTCACTCGATCTACTGTCTCGCCTATCGGTTCGAGACCGCCGACGCGATCTTCACCTTTTCAGCCGACACCGAGGCCACCGAATCAGTCGCAGAGCTCGCGGAGGGGTCGGCCGTCCTCGCACACGACTGTTCGTTCCCCGACGGAATCGACGTCGAGAACCACCCCACGCCGAGCCAACTCGGTGACGCCCTTTCGGGTCACGAGATCGGCCGCGTCTATCTGACGCATCTGTATCCGCATACCGACGGCCACCACGAGGAGATGATCGAATCCGTAGAGGAGCGTTTCGACGGCGACGTTCGGATCGCACGCGACGGGTTGACCGTGGATCTTCGGCGGCGGAACGGTGAGTAGTCCGTCGACCGGTCAGTTCAGCCGATACCGCAGAAGCGCCGCGATCCCGCCCAGATTCGAGAGCTGCTGTCCAGGGTCGAACTCGTGAGAGAAGACGGTTACCTCCCCGCCCTGCCGTTCGACGTTCTCGATGACGTCGTTGATATCGAGTTCCCACTCGCCCTCGCCGGCCCGCTCCTCGCGGAGGCGTTCATCGAGAACGAGTAACCGCTCGATCGCGCCGTACTCGGCGGCTTCGGCGACCTCCTCGATCCCGTAGGCGACCTTCGCGCCCTCGGCGATCCGCTCCATCAACGTGTCGATGAACTCGGCCTCCTTCGAGATCCGCGTCTCCGTCTGGATCCGATCGACTGCACCCCGCTTGAGGACCTCGTGGACGCCCCGGTCGCCGACGCTCGCGGTGTCGACGACCTGAACTTTTCCGGCCGCCTCGGGGGCGTCGTTTTCGATGTACTCCAGTGCGTCCTGCTTGGTGAATCCCGGGCCGGCGAGGACGATCGCCTCGACGTCGAGCCGTTTTAAGATCGCCGCCAGTTCCTCGAAGAGTTCCTCGCGGCCGCGAGCGTACTCGCCTTTGCCGGTCGTCCCGGTTATCGTGGCCCGCTCCTCGACGCCGTACTGGGCGACGGTGTGGACGTGGGCCTGTCCCTCTTCGACAGTGGCGATCGCGACGTCGGGCTGTTCGGCCGCCTCGACGGCCTCCTCTAGGCGTTCCAGTTGGTCGAGTTGCCAGACCTTCTCGATCGTCACCTCGTCGTGGTCCTCGACGTTGAGCGTGTGATGGAAGCCGAGTTGATCCTCCCGCGAGCAGTCGACGATCTCGCCGCCGACGCGGAGGCGGTTGGCGAACTTGGCGAACTCGACGTCCGTCACCTCCAGTTGCAACCACATCGGCTCGCGCTGCCCGCCGGTGTCCCGCATCTTGTCGTCGTCGCGCTGGATCCGCCTCGTCGTATCGCCCGAGACGGCGTCACCCGGCTCGAGGATATACGTGAGGTGCCACAGATCGTCGAGGCTCTCGGGAACGACCGTGATCCGCTCTCGGCCGCCGTCGACGCGCTCGCGGTCGGCGATTCGCATACTCGGGTCTCCGTCCGGGTGCGATAAGTGCCCTCGGATTCGGTCACCGATCGTCCTCGGGGATCCGTCGGACCGCGGGCCGAAGCGTCGGTTCATCGGAGTCGGGATCGGGATCCCCCCCGCGCTCGCCGCCGTCGGAGTTCGGTTCGGTCCGGTCGTCGGAGGGGTCGACCTTCGACATCGGATCCGGATCCCTCCCGGGCGAGACGCCCCACCGGTCCGTTCCGACCCGGACGAAAGCGGGCGTCGGATCCGGGCGCCCGACCGCGTCGCGGTCGTCCGAATCGTCTTGGCGGCCGATCGGCTCCAGATCCAGCGCCGCGCCGATACCCTGCCCGTAGCAGTATCTGACGCCGACCATGACGACGAAATGCAGGAAGAACCCGACGAGGAGTATCCGGAGCGAGTAGACGAACGGTAACAACACCACCTGCAGGAGGAGCGAAACGCCCCAGGCGATGACGTAATCCTCCGTCATCGCCCCGTTGACGACGGTTCGAATCCCGAAGGCGTCGCGCCACCGTCCGGAGTGTGCGAACCGACCGACAGCGACCGGGAGGACGTAGAGCGCGCCGAGAAGCGCCATGGCGGCGACGACGGCGAACAGCCCGATCGTCGGGATCAGCACCGTCGTGGCGGAGTCGGGGATCCCGATCGAGACGAGGAACTCGGAGAGATCGACCTCGAACGCCTGCGCGGCGACGAGCGGCGCCAACACGAGAACGCCCGGGAGCAGATAGACCACCGAGATCGAGACGGCGATCGCCCCGTCCGAAAAGAGCCGACGGACGTCGTTGAACCGCGGTGGCGTCGGCCGATCCCGTCCGATCGTGGCTCCGATGACTCGGACGTAGTACCCCCGAAGGAGAATCCACGGCACGACGCCGATGACGGCGAAATACGCGTAGGGTTCCTCGAGCGCCGCGATGCCGAAACAGAGGGTGACGGAGAGTACTGCGAGCCCACCGAGAATTATGGAACGACCGCCCTCGGGTGAGCGGGTCGGATAGCCCAACGCGTCCCGGAACATACACGTCCCGACGTTCGGCGGGCGCTTATAACCCGCGGGGTCAGTTCCCGTCGACCGTCAATCGAGCATGCGGCTCCCGCCCGGCGGACAGAACTCCTGGATCCGGTCCGCGCTCGCGATCTTTCGGACGAAGCTCGTGTCGTTGAATCGTTCGCGAAACGTCCGATAGAGCCGCTTTGCGATGTCGTTCTGTGCGTACTGTCCCGGCTCCAGCCGAACGCTCGTCTCGGCGATCGGTTCGATGGCGGACGGCGGGCCGCCGATCACGCGCGTGTCGGGTTCGCATTTGATGCCGACGGCGACGCCGACCGCGACGTTGCGGTAGTACTCGCGCTCGCCGCGGATGACGAAACTGCCCTTCTCGATGTACTCGCCGCTTTCGGGGGTTTTCGACACCTGATCGGGGCCGACCTCGTAGACGTCGCCCTCGAACCGTTCGTCCTTCCAGACCGACGAGTACGAGACCGCGAACTGGGCGGCCTCCCGTTTGCTCGCCTCGGGGATGTCGACGTCACGAGCGGGTTCGCCGGGTTCGGTCCCTTTCAGCACCGTCACCGGCGCGCCGTGGGTCTGTGCGTGGAAGAACCGATCCGAGGGGTCCATGTACTTCGTGACCAGTTCCTCGTTTTGGTCGGCGTTTCGCCCGCCCAACACGAGGAAGCCGTCCGTCGTCCGGAACCAGCGGAACCGCTCGAACCACTTCTCGTCGTACCGGACCGGGACGGAGGCCATCGACAGGTAATCGCGCTCGGTTCGCTTTTCGTCCGGTTCGTCATCGTCGTCGGCCTGCCACTCCTCGCGCCGCCGTTTTACGCCCTCTAAGTCCTCGCGTGTGTCCTCGATCGCCGCCTGTGCTCCCTCCTTTTTGCCCCGGACGCGTTTTGCCTCGGTGTAGAGCCGGTTGGCGTTCTTCTCGACGCCGACCGTGGGGTCGAGTTCGATCTCGCCGTCGCCGAGATCGATCGTCACGGTCCCGGCGGCTTCGTCGACGCCGACGACGGCTTCGGCCGCCTCGATGCCGCGCTCCCGTCCGGCCTCGAAGGTCTCTTCGATCTCCGCCCAGGGGACGCCGTCCTCGCGGGCATCGCGTATCGTCGAGCAGATCTCGTCGACCAGATCGTAGTTGCCGTAAAGCGATTCGGCTTTCTCCTGCTCGCGCTGTGCCTGCTTTTCGTACTTCTCGATCGCTCCCTCCTGTTGATCGATGATCCGCCGATACTTCTCGATCTCCGCCTCGAAGTCGGGAC
>CAZWZX010000171.1:0-5661 GCA_964638655.1 uncultured Natronomonas sp. | reverse complement strand
GCGGTACGGCCTCATCGCGTACGCGAACTCCCTCGAACAGATCGGGCCGATCGCGCCGACCGTCGAGGGCGCCGCGGAACTGCTCGAGGTCATCGCCGGTCCCGACCCCAACGACGCCACGACGCGTGCACCTCCGGACGATGTCGACACCGAGTATGCGGCCGCCGCCGACGGCGACGTCGATGGCCTCTCCGTCGGCGTCCCGACGGAGCTTTTCGAGGGCGCTGACGACGGCGTCCGGGACGTCTTCGAGGACGCGCTTGGAGATCTCGAGGATCGGGGTGCGACGGTCTCGACCGTCTCGCTTCCCTCCGTCGAGACCGCCGTTCAGGCGTACTACGTCATCGCCATGTCCGAGGCCTCCTCGAACCTCGCCCGGTTCGACGGCGTCCGCTACGGAACGGGCGGCGATTCCGACGGCAACTGGAACGAATCGTTCGCCGCCGCCCGCGAGGAGGGATTCGGTGAGGAGGTCAAACGACGGGTTCTGCTCGGGACCTACGCTCTCTCGGCGGGCTATCAGGACAAATACTACAAACAGGCCCAGGACGCTCGCGCGTGGGTGAAACGGGATTTCGACGAGGCGTTCGAGTCCGTCGACGTGGTGGCCTCGCCGACGATGCCCGTGCCGCCGTTCGAGTTGGGCGAGAGCCTCGACGATCCGCTCCAGATGTATCTGGCGGACGCGAACACGGTGCCCGTCAACCTCGCGAACCTGCCCGCGATCTCCGTTCCGGCGGGCGAAACGGACGAGGGCCCCGTCGGGATCCAGTTCGTCGGCCCCGCATTCGGCGAACCGACGATCGTTCGGGCCGGATCGGCGCTGGCCTGAACTTCGGCCGTTTCTCCACGGCGACGCCCCTCTCATCCCCTCTTGCAGCGTCGACCAAACCGACCGAGCCCGCGTTTTCACACGGTGGGGCCGATGTGACGTCCGGCGTCGTTGACACTCTATCTCGAATTAGGGGTGGCTAAACTTTCACTATGGGTGAACGAATCTTTGATGGAGGGAACAAACACACGAGTGATGAGGCTGACGGAGCGATCCCCGGTAGTAGAGGTACGCGTATATCCACCCGAACTGAACTGTTCTCGCCTGATCCGGACGACGGGGAATCGCCGACACGGTCGACCGAACGCGGGCGTCGGCGACACGCACGATCCAGACACTCGAGAGGGACCGGATCGTAACGTACGAACGGCACAGGGGGTCCGCTCGGTCACTTCAGTAGACGGCGGATGAGATGGATTAGATATATCTAAACTAAGGATTAGTACCACAACATACTTGGGGCTACCCGGGTAACGAACTGTTGATGAAATCCGACCGAGAACTGGACGGATCGAACGCCCTTTCGCGTCGAAACTTCACGCTTTTCACCGGTAGCGCTGTCACCGCTGCTCTCGCAGGGTGTGCAGGAAACGGGGGCAACGGGGGGGAGAGCGACGGGAACGGGAACGAGAACGAGGACGGCGAGCCCGCGATCGATGCGGACGAAAGAACGGTTATCGCGTCAATGCCGGCTCTGTGGGACTTCACTCGGCAGGCTGCGGGTGACGGCGAGAACGTCGTCGAGCCACTCGATATCGTCCCGGTCGGCGAACACGGACACGACTGGAATCCAGACCCTGCGACCGTCGAAGACATCGATCACGCCGCCGGTTTCGTCTACATGCGGGATTTCGCTGCCTGGCAGGACGACGCCGCCGAACAGCTCGAAGCCGACGGCGGGACGGTCGTGATCGAAGCCTCCGAAGGGATCGATTTTTTCGACAGTCCGGCCGAGGAAAACGACGAACACTGGTGGATGGATCCGCTGTCCGCACGGGACGGTGTCGACAACATCGCCGACGGACTGGCGGAGATCGATCCGGACAACGAGGAGCACTACCGCGAGAACGCCGCCGCGTTCAACGAGGAGCTACAGGAACTCCACGAGGACTTCCAGGCCATCGTCGACCGCGCGGAGCTCACCTCGATCGTCGTCGCAACACACGACTCCTACCAGTGGTGGAACATGCGGTACGGTATCGACGTGTACTCGCCTGTCGGTACGTCCCCGGACGACGCAGCGACGCCACGGGACGTACAAGAAATCGAGGAGCTGATAGACGCCGAGGGGATCGAACACGTCCTCTACGACGTCGGTGAGCCGGCCCAACTCGCCGAGTCGCTGGCCGAAGAAACAGGTGCCGACATCCTGCCGCTCTCGCCCGTCGAAACCCAGATCGATGGTGCCCCAAATTTCGACACCGGTATCCGGATGGAGTCGGACTGGGGCTACCTCGAACATTTCTATGAGATCAATCTCCCGTCGCTCGAACGGGCACTCAATGCGGAGTAACGACGGATGGACAGCACCGATACGTCCGGAACTGATATGAACCGATGAGCACCCAAAACACAATAGGAACCGTATGACGGACGCGATCCGGGTCGAGAACGTCAGCTTCGCGTACGACGACCAGCCCGTTCTGCGGAACGTCTCGATGTCGATCGAATCCGGCGATTTTCTGGGACTGATCGGCCCGAACGGATCGGGGAAAACGACGCTCCTCGAGATCATGCTCGGGTTACAGACACCCGATTCGGGCACTGTAGAACTCTTCGGGACGCCCGCAAAGAAGTTCTCCGAGGGGACAAGGCTCGGATACGTCTCCCAGCGCTCGCCGGACGCCGAATCGATGATGCCGGTAACGGTTCGGGAGGTCGTCGAGATGGGACGGTATCCGCATGTCGGACTCGGGCGACTCACCGCGGACGACCACCGGATCATCGACGAGGCGATCGAAACGGTCGGGATGAGTCCGTACGCCGACCGGCGTATCAGCAACCTTTCCGGTGGACAAAAACAGCGGGCCTACATCGCCCGTGCGCTCGCCTCGGAGGCGGATCTGCTCGCGCTCGACGAACCCACCGTCGGGGTCGATGCCGATGCCGTCGAACAGTTCTACGAACTCCTCTCGGAGCTCAACACTGAGGGAATAACGATCGTGCTCATCGAACACGATATCGGGATGGTTAGCCAGTACGCCGATACGATGGCGTGTCTCGACGGGGAGTTGTACGAACACTGTGCGACGAGTGAGTTCCTCGAGAGCGGTGCTCTCGAGCGGGCGTTCAGTTCCGCGAGGGCTGTCAGTCCGAGACCCACTGCAGGGGGAGACTAACAGTGGCCATCGGAACTGTCCGTGAACGAACGGATATGGGGGTGCTCGCTTTTGGGGGCTCTCTCACCCTGATTGCGGTCGCCGCGTTCATCGTCTGGGTCTTTCCGCCGCTGTTCGATCAGTTCTGGACGGCGATGGAGACCATCTTTAACGGGCACTGGCTGGTCTCGAGTTCGTTCCTCCAACACGGCTTCACCGCTGGCGTGCTCATCGGTTTTACCGCCCCGGTCGTGGGCGCGTACCTCGTCAACCGGCAGATGGCGCTCATCGGTGAAGCCCTCGCGCATACCGCCTTCGGGGGCGTCGCGATCGGGCTGTTCGTCGGAGCGTCGGTCCCCGCGTTCAACTATCCGCTCGCGTGGGCCCTGGTAGTCGCGGCGATCGCTGCCCTCGGGATGCAGTACGTCGCAGTGAACACGGACGGATACGCGGACATCCCCATCGCGATCATGCTCACCGGCGGGTTCGCTGTCGGGATCGCCGTTATTTCCTACGGTGTCGTGTTCAGCGCGACCGTGGAGAGCTATCTCTTCGGGGATATCCTGTTCGTCCCCTTCGAGAACGTCCAGCTCATGGTCGGACTTACCCTGGTCGTTGGCTTCGTCGTCGGGCTGACACACAAACAGCTCAAATTCATTACGTTCGATCGCGAAGCGGCCCGGCTCGCGCGGATCAACGTCTGGCTCTACGACACGCTCTTGATCGTACTCGCTGCCCTCGTGGTCGTCGCGGCGATGCAGATCCTCGGTGCGATCCTGGTCGCCGGTATGCTCGTCATCCCCGTTGCGGCGGCGATGCAGGTAACCAATAGTTTCAACCGTGGCATCGTCATCTCCGTCGCGTTCGGACAGATCGCGGTTATCGGCGGTATACTCAGTTCGTATTATCTGGCGATCGCCACCGGCCCGATGATAATCATCGTCGCGATCGTTCTCTACCTCTGGGCGGTACTCAAGTAGGCCGGTCGAACGGTAACGGACAGTGTCCGGGACGGACTCGGTTCCGTCTGTGTCTCCCCGAACCGGATCCGAAGACGGTGTCTCGCTGCCGAACTCAACCGAGCGTTCTCGGCCCCTCCGCATCGATCGTGTAGGCGTACACGGGGAGCGCGGGAAGCACCTTCTCGATCGGTCCCCGATTGAACGTCGCGAAGAGATCGGCGAAGTCGTCTATTGCGCCCGTACCGAACCCCGCACTCTCGAGTGCGTCCGGGGTGACCTGTGGCCTGTAGGGGAGGGAATCGACGTGCTCTTGGATGACCGCCGCGGATCGTTCGACCGCCGATTCGAACCCGTCGGATCGCAGCGTCGGCTCCAGATCGTCCCACATCGGCTCCAGATAGCCGGGCCATTGGGCCATCGTCCGGTAGATACTTGGGAACCCGGAATCGAGCCCGTGGAACGCCCGGATCGACGCCACGGTGTCTTCGAGTTCGGGCGGCACCGCGTCGGTCTCGATCATCGAGGGCGGACGGCCGCGGTCGCGATCGAACGACGCCGAGAGCGGCTCGCAGGCGGCCCGTCCCTCGTCCGGTTTCGTCCCTACCGACCCGCCGTTGAGCGATCGGTCGGCGACCTCGAAAAGGACCGCGAGCCGCGAGGCGACGACGTCGTAGGTTGCGATCTGTCCCTGCAGCTCCCGGAACTCGGCGGGCGAGACGTCGAGTTCCCCACAGCGGTACCGTTCGACGCGGTCGTCGACGTCGAGCGCTTCGTAGACCGCCGCCCGGTGTGCGATCGCCGTCCGGCCGAAGCTCCGTGTCTCGAAGACGGGTTTGACCTGCACCCATAGATGCCGGGTGAGCTTCGGGTGGTTCGCGACCATCGTCCGGAAGATCCAGTTGACGATCGGTGCCCGAAAGGTCCGTTTGATGTCCTCGTAGAGCCCGCGCTGCCAGCCGGTCGCTTCCTCCTCGTAGAGCTGTCTGTCCTGGTCCATACGGTATCGGCGACCGGCTATCGAGTAAACGTTGTCACACACCGACAGTCGACCGAGAAGCGACGGGTCGTTTCAGTAAACGACGGGCCGTATCAGTGTTTGAACGCGCGCTGGCCGGTGAAAGCCATCGCGATATCCCGTTCGTCGGCGGCCGCGATGACGTCCTCGTCGTTGACCGACCCGCCGGGCTGGATGACCGCCTCGATTCCGGCGTCGGCCGCCACTTCGATCCCGTCCGGGAACGGGAAGAAGGCGTCCGAGGCCATGACCGCCCCCTCGGCGGTTTTCCCCTCGGCGTGTTCGTCGGCCTTCATCGCCGCCAGCCGGACGGCGTCGACGCGGGAGACCTGTCCCATCCCGACGCCGACCGTCTCGGTGCCGTCGGCGAAGAGGATCGCGTTCGATTTGACGTGCTTGATGGTTTGCCAGGCGAACCGCATCGATTTCAGTTGCGCCTCGGTGGGTTCGCGTTCGGTCGGGATCTCCAGGCCCTCGTCGTCGACCGACTGCGTATCGCGCTCTTGGACGAGCCGTCCGCCGACCAGATCGCTC
>CAZWZX010000170.1:0-5668 GCA_964638655.1 uncultured Natronomonas sp. | reverse complement strand
GCTCGAGATCCCCGAAGCGGGGCCGCGGACGGCGGCTATCCTGGCGAACGTCCAGCTACAGCTGCTCTCGTATTACACCGCAGCGAAGCTCGGCCGGTCGATCGACAAGCCGCGAAACCTGGCGAAAAGCGTGACCGTGGAGTGAGTCGATCGGGGAACGGGAACTCTTACGGCGCCGAACCCGAAGCGGAACAGGAGCCGCGATGTCCGCCAGAAGCGCCGACCGAACCGCCCGAAGAGACAGTAGCGGAACAGGACGGCGTCATCTCGGACGAACTCCCGACGAGTTCGTTCGGAAAAATCACGCCTCGCCGCGTCGGTACTCGACGTCGATGAAGGCCATCCCGTGGGAAGAGTAGATGTCGACCGTTTCGACGAGGTTCTCGCTGACGTGCGCTTTCCACGTCTCCAGCGCCTCGTCGATCCACGCCTCGATCGCCGCCTCGTCGGGATCGTCCCCGTCGAGTTCCTCCTTGGCGAGCTGTCTCGTCGGTCGCTGATCGATCACCTGTCGCCCCTCGGCGACGAACCGAAACGGACGGATGTGGATCTCCTCGTCCGCCTTGCCCTCCGTCGAATCCTCCCCCAGATGACGAAGCGTCGGTTCGACAGTTTTCCCGAACGGCGGTGACAGGGCGAAAACGGCTTTCCCCTCCGGTCCGAGGTCCTCCTGTCCGTTGTACGCGATCGTGTCGAGAACCGTCTCGGGATCGAGGGCGATCGTCTCGACGTCGGTCACGGACCGAGACTTGGCGTTTTCCTCGTCCGAATCCACCGGCGAGTCTTCGGACGCCGGCTCGACAGCGGCGTCCGGCTCCGAATCTGACTCCGGTTCGCCCTCCAGGTCCGTCGTATCACGATCGTACGAGATCCCCGTCTCCGATACGTCTCGCTTGTCGTCCGTCATACGCGTCAGTAACGTCCGGAGGGGTATAAATCGGCGGAAACCGAAGGCCATCTCCACGGGGACGGGGGAAGACGGAACGGTATTCGACCGAAGGCCGGAGAAATCCGACCCGAAGATTAAATACTGCGTATCCGGACGTGAACTGTATGTCGCCCTCCATAATCGATCGAACGGACGCAACCTCGGTCGCGAATCGCAACGTGTCGGCGGGAGAAATCCCCGATCACCCGAAAACGTCGGTTCAACCATGAAACTCGCGATCGTCGGCGTCGGACAGGCGGGTGGAAAGATCCTCGATCAACTGATCGAATACGATCGGACGCGGAACACCGGCTTCGTCGGCCACGCGATCGCGGTCAACTCCGCCAAGACGGATCTGATGGGACTGACACACGTCCCCGAATCGAACCGGATGTTGGTCGGAGAGTCGGTCGTGAGCGGCCACGGGACCGGGACTGACCCCGAAGCCGGTCGGGCGTGCGTCCGGGAGGACATCCACGAGATCGTGGATGCGGTCGGCCGAGCGGCCACGAGCGAGACGGACGCCTTCCTCCTCATCGCGGGGCTCGGAGGTGGAACGGGAAGCGGCGGGGCTCCAGTCATCGGTGACCGTCTGGGCGAGATCTATACCGAACCCGTCTACGGGCTCGGGATCCTCCCCTCGACCGACGAAGGCGGGATCTACAACCGGAACGCAGCGAAATCGCTACAGCGGTTCGTTCGATCGACCGACAGCGTGTTGCTCTTCGATAACGGCTCGGCCAGAACCGGCGGTGAGACACTCTCGGAGGGGTACACCGAGATCAACGACGAGATCGCGACTCGGTTCGGGACGCTGTTTTCCGCCGGCGAGGTCGACACGCTCTCCGGTGGCGTCGCAGAAAGCGTCGTCGACTCCTCGGAGATCATCAACACGCTCGGAGACGGCGGGATCACGAGCATCGGCTACGCCTCCGAGCCGATCGAGACGGGCAACGACAGCGGAGGCGGACTGCTCGATCGATTTCTGGGATCGGATGACGGCGACGGCCTCCAGTCGGCGGGGGATGCGACCAATCGGATCACGTCGATCGTCCGCCGAGCGACGCTCGGTGAGCTCACACTTCCGTGCAATCGCGAGAGTACGACCCGGGCGCTCTTGATCGTCTCCGGCCCGCCCGATCACCTCAGCCGGAAGGGGATCGACAGCGCACGCAGTTGGCTCGAAACCGAAACGGGCTGCCGGGAGGTCAGAGCCGGCGATTACCCGCTCCCGGACGAGAACCGCGTCGCCGCCCTCGTCGTCCTCTCCGGGCTCACCGACGTCCCGCGGATCGATGAGATACAGGGAATGGCCATCGAAAGTGAGGTCGAAAGCAGCGACGACGAGGGCGAGTTCGAATCGCTCGTCGGATACGGCGAGGACGAAGAAGAGACGGAGTGAGAGTCGGCCCAGAATCTGTCCGGCGTTAAAACGACGTTTCGGTGTCGCCCGACGATCCGGCCGAGACGCCGCGTTCCGTCACCGAGGAGCACCGAAGATTGATGAGTGCTCGTCGAGACGGCGAAACGTGGCAAGCGCAGTGTCGCTCTCGGAACCGCAGGTACTCGCTCACACGAAGCGTCGTCTCTTCCCGGACGACGACCGTCCCGACACCTACGCCGTCTCGGACACGCAGTTCTCGACTGTCGAATGGCTCTCCGGGCAGTCTGTCCCGGCCTCGGTCCGCGAACAGCTTGCACCGTTCAACCACGTTCGGATCGGGTCCGGATACCCCGACCTCGTCGGCGTGCGAGCGCTCGATCCGACGCTTCTCGCCGTCGAGCGGTTCGGCGATCAGCCCCCGCTCGTCGCGGTCGAAGCGAAGGGATACACCGAGTCCGGAACTGTCGATGTCGAACGCGGCGTCGTTCAGGCCTACGATCGGCTTCACGAGGCGAACGCGGCCTACGTCACGGCCCCGATCGACGCCGTCTCGCGGTCCGATCGGACGCTGGCGAGCGAACTCAACGTCGGCGTCCTCGGAGTCGACAGCGACGGGGGCGTAACCGCGCTCGAAGTGCCCCGCGTCGTCGGCAATCGAACGTCGGACGACGCGGGCGCGATCCGGTTTCAGGCGACCGCACAGGGCGTCGCCGAGAAGTCGTTCGGGCTGAACCACCCGAAGAACTACCTCGCCTATCCGCTCGCGCTGTATCACCCGGACGAGACGGCAGCCGTCCTGGCAGAGCACGTCGTTCGGGCCACCGACGACGCCTGCAGGGGTGCGGCGTTTCTCGGACTCATCGAGGAGCGTCCGAACCGCACCGACCTCACCCCGATCGGGAAAGAGGTCGTTCGGTTCGCGCTGGATCGGTACGGCACGGTCGACGCTGCCATCGAAACCTTCGGGGAGTGGGAGAGATCCCGGGAGCGGTTCTGTGAACTCGCCCCCGCGTGGGGATCGCTGGCCCGACGCGTCGTCTGGGCGTATCCGGCGACGAAGCTGCTCGTGACCGAACTCGAGGCGATGGCTCAGGACGGGATCTCCGATCCCACTCTCGTCGATCTCGTCGAGTGGCTCTCCGTTTCCCACCCGACGTTCACCGTCGAACTGTTCGTTCGTGGAACCGAGCAAGCCCGGAGCCGGGTTCTCACCGCGGACGGTGAGATACGAAACGTGGCGTTGTCGGACGGCGACGTGTACCACGCTCCGACGGTCTTTCAGCTGAAAGCGATGCTGTATCACGTCGGGCTCCTCACAGAGCGGGGGGCAGAGCCGAACCGGCTCGATCCCCGGACCGATTCGTGGGCGCTCCGACACCCGCTACGTTCATCCGAAGCCTGACGTCGACCACCGTCGACGGATCTTTGTTTTCTCGTGCGAACCGTTGGGGTATGTCGAACGTCTCCGACACCTACATCGAGAACCGACAGCGCGTCCAGCCGACACACACGAACAACCACGCCTCCGCACACGGGGGTAACGTCGTCAAGTGGATGGACGAGATCGGCGCGATGTCCGCGATGCGACACGCTGGAGAGACGTGCGTCACTGCGAAAATAAACGATCTCGATTTCAAGCGACCGATCCCACAGGGTGAGATCTGCGTGATCGAGTCGTACGTCTACGCCGCCGGTCGGACGAGCGTCCGCGTGCGGATCCGGGCGTTCCGTGAATCGCCCCGGACGGCCGGTCGCGAGGAGACGACCGAATCGTACTTCGTGTTCGTCGCCGTCGACGGCGACGGAAAGCCCGTACCGGTCCCGGAGTTGACCGTCGAGTCTGACCGCTGTCGTGAGCTACGCGAGGCGGCGCTCGAAGAGGAACCGAGCGAAGACCGTTCGTGATCAACAGTTAACACAGTCTGTGGCCGGATCGTCCCGGGTCGTTCGTCGGATCTTCGAGATACGCGGCCGAACCGTTTCACTCACCGAGGTCGCTGGCGACACGAAACGCCGGTGGTTATTTACCCGCTACCGATCGTTTCGGTGTATATGGCCGATATGACTGTCGAGGAAGCACTCGAAAAGTACGGTCCGAGTGAACTGACACGGGACGACCTGCTCGAACTCGACGATCCCGGCTACGCCCCGAAGAACGTCGCAATCGTGACTGGCGGCGCCTCCGGGATCGGGCGGGCGACGTCGCTCGCCTTCGCCGCGAACGGACTCACCGTCGCCGCCGTCGACATCGACGAAGAGGGGCTGGCGGAAGTGGAAAAAACGGCGACCGAACTCTCGCTTCCGGGCGAGATCGTTCCCATCGTCGGAGACCTGACGAACGACGACGGCCTCGAACGCATCGTCGAGGAGGCCGCCGAAAACGGCTCGGTTCGATATCTCATCAACAACGCCGGAATCCAACACGTCGCCCCGATCGAGTCGTTCCCGCTCGAGAAGTACGATCAGATGCATGACATCATGCTCCGGGCGCCGCTCGCGCTCACCAAACACTGTCTGCCGCACTTCCGTGACAACGACGACGGGAAGGGCGCCGTCGGGAACATGTGCTCCGTCCACGGACATATCGTCACGCAGGACAAGGTCGCGTACAACACGCTGAAGTTCGGGCTGCGTGGGTTGACACAGTCGATCGCCGCCGAAGGGGGCGGTTCGGTACGTGCCTTTAGCGTCTCGACGGCCTACGTCAAGACGGCGCTCGTCGCGAAACAGCTCCCCGACACCGCCGATCGACGGGGAATGACAGTCGACGAGGTCGTCGAGAAGGTGATGCTCGAACACACCCGCGTGAAGGAGATGATGGAGCCCTACGAGGTCGCGAACCTGTTCGTGATGGGCTGTTCACGGCACAGCGACCACCTCAACGGTGGCGATATGACCCACGAAGGCGGCATGAGCCTGACGTACTGAGAGAGGGGGAGTACGACCGGAGGTCATAGCTCCAGGAACCGCCGCTCGTCTCCGGAGCGTTCGACTTTCGGGTAGACGATAGCGAAGTTTCCGGAGGTTTCGGTCGCGACCCGGTTCGGAAGGGTACGGAGTTCGGGATGCCATCCGAGACGACCACGTCGAGCACTCACTACAACGACGAGCTCGTTCGCGGTCGACGCTTCTAAGAGGTCGTGAACTGCTCCGGGGTCAAGCCCCGGAGCTTCTTCCCGTGGATTGGTCGGACACACCCGACACACCATCGGTCTGATGGCCTCTATCGGTGTGGTGGGTCACGGTCGGGCCGTCCACAGGCCCCGATGCCTGCCGTCGCAACTCCCACTTCCGCACCTGCGGGAGTGTGTTGAGAGCAGGCACATCTCTATTGTCTTGCTTTTTCAACCACTTCT
>CAZWZX010000169.1:0-5718 GCA_964638655.1 uncultured Natronomonas sp. | reverse complement strand
ATTCACCCTCGGGGTCAAGTCGTTCGAGAATCTCCGATTCTCGTGATCACGAAAACCGGCGGTTTTCGGACGACCCCGAGGCACTCGACCTGTTTCTTCTGTAGACGACCGCGTTATCGAGGAGTGCATCGATCGGTACGTACTCGTCGGAAGCGTGGACGGTGTCGGTTCCGAGCGCGAATATCTCCCTGTCGAGGTTCTTCAAGCCGTGGATACACTCCAGAAGCCCCTCACACTGCATGTCCTGTTTGAGGTATTCGCTCATCGAATCGGCCATCGTGCGTCCGACTACTCGCTCCGGACACAAGTGTTTGCAGAGAGTGTACAATACTACTGGCCGCCGTCTCGTGGATACTCAAGGGAGTGGTCGTCTGCGTATCCGCACGTGGCCCGGCAGGGGAAACTGAGGGGAGTTGTCCCAGCCAGCCGGAGGGTTCGCGGTCGAAGAGTTAACGCCGTCTCCCGGTGCTGTTTTTGAGGTTCGAACACCGGGAACGGTCACCCCGTGTGGCTGGAACGGTAGATCGGTCAGCGAGCGATATATTCAGATAACTTATCCAAATATCCCTCTCAGTTACCCGTAATATACTCAGTAATAATATTGTAATGTAATCCCAAAACCGTTATCATCTCGGGGGAGCGTAGGTAACGTTACGTGAAAAGCATGATCTCCACACAACCATCGTGGGCGGGAGGGGTAGTCGCATGATCGAGTTCGCGGCCCTTCCGACAGCAGCACAGGCAGCACTCGTCGTCACGCTGGTGCTCGTGGAGGCGCTCGTCCTCTACGTCGGATACGGAATGGTCGAGGATCGACTCGCACCGCCGGTTCTCGAAGCCATCGCAAACACCCGATAAATGGAGTTGCTTGGGCTAACCCCGCAGCTGCTGATGTTGTTCGTCAGCTTCGGCTTCATGGTCGGGGTGTTCTTCGGGTTTTTCGGCATGGGTGGGTCGTTCCTCGTCACCCCGGCGCTCCTGATTCTCGGATATCCGGCCCCGGTCGCGATCGGGACTTCGATGGCGTTCGTCTTCGGTACGGCCGTCATTGCCACGTTGAAACACCACGACGTGGGACAGGTCGACTACAAACTCGGCGCGCTGATGTTCGTCGGGATCGTCTTGGGGATCGAGGCCGGAAAGATGCTCGTCTTCGGCCTCGAAGCGATCGGTCGAGCCGAACTGGTCGTCGGGATCGCGTACATCCTCCTGTTGGGCGCGATCGGTCTCGTTTTCACACGGAACGCGCTCAATCAGGGCGACGTCGAGGGGGACGACGGCCCCCAGGAGGACGACATCCCCGATATCGCGAAAAGGATCAAATCGTATAACGTCCCGCCGATGGTGACGCTGACCGACGGCAGCAAAGCGTCGATGTGGACGATCTCGGGCGTCGGTGGGGGTGTCGGTGTCGTCTCGGGCTTTTTAGGCGTCGGCGGCGGGTTCATTCGGATGCCCGCGATCTACTATCTCATTGGCGTTCCGCTCGCAGCGGCCGTCGGAACGAGTCTCTTCGGCGCGCTCATGTCCGGTGCCGTCGGGGCGTTCAGCTACGGGCTCTCCGGCGTCATCGATATCGGCGTCGTGACGGCGCTGCTCACCGGAAGTGCGCTCGGCGCGCGGATCGGATCCGCTTCGACGGCCTACGTCGACGAGAACGACGTGACCATCTACTTCGGCATCATGCTGCTTTTGGCGAGCACCGCGGTCGCCTTCGGGGAGCTTGCGACCTGGTTGGGGATGCCGGTACTCGATACCGTGAGCTTCGTGCTCCTCGTTGGATCGTCGCTTTTCGTCACCGTCATCATCATCTACTACGGCGCGTTGTCGGTCCGCGAGCAACGGGCGTCGATCGAGGCGAAACCGCACAGCGACTAGTGCGTGCTCCCCGTTTATTGGTCGATGAGACGACAGTTAGGTAAACCGTCTCGATGAAGTACGGATCCGGCATCTGTATTCTCTATATTCCCAATTTATAACAATATTAAAGAGGTGCTAAACCAGTAAATTAGCTTCACAACCAATTATTCGGCCACGTGTTCGATACTACGGCTACGCGTTGTCAAGTAGTATTGTAATTTTTATCCAAAGCTGTTATTAGCGGTCAGTTCCTAGGACGGTTGATGAGCTCCAAAGAAGACGCCGTCCCGACAGAACCGATTCAGCTGACCGACCAGAGCGGTCTCGAAGACGCGGTGGAAACCTACGATGTCGTCCTCGTCGATTTCTATGCGGACTGGTGTGGACCCTGCCGGATGATGGAGCCGGCGATCGAATCGATCGCAAGGGGCACGAGCGCAGCCGTTCTGAAGGTCGATGTCGACCGATTTCAGGGGCTCGCCTCCCAGTACGGTGTCCAGGGAATCCCGGCGCTTTTCGTCTTCGCCGACGGCGAGAACGTCGATCGGCTGACCGGCGCACAGTCCGAACAGCAGCTGTCGAAAGTCATCGGAAGATACACACGATAAATGTCCGACAGGACGGACGACGTCGTCATCGTCGGCTCCGGTATCGCCGGCCAGTCGGCGGCGGTCTACGCGGCTCGCGCCGACTTAGACCCCATCGTGTTGATGGGCGAAGAGCCGGGCGGACAGCTGACGCTGACGACGGACGTCGAGAACTACCTCGGGTTTCCCGAAGCCGTCCGTGTGTCGGTCCACGCCGTTTTGACCGGGCGGGAGATAGAGACGGTTCTCGATCACCTTCGGAACCGATGCCCGGGGAAACGCGCGTCTGGCTCGTCGGGCGCACCTACTCCGACGACGAGCAGAACCTCATCGTCCTCACGTACGCCACGCCGGACGGTCGCCACGACTTCCGAAAGGAGCGAGCGCTGACGAGTTTCAGCGGAACGCCCAGAGAGACACCGGTGAGCCTTACGGTCGACCCGTCGAATCTCGGCACGGTCGAGGGTTCGGAAACGCGCAAGCGATACGCCGACGAAGCCGAGCTGATGGCCCGAAAGCACGGCCGAGACGGGACACTATAGGGCATAGTACCGGGGAGTTCCGATACAGACAGCCCGGCTGTGGCCAGTACTCGACGGAGTTGTGTCCAAACCAAAGATTTGTATATTGTGCAATAAATACAATAGCATAATGGAACGGAAGTCGCCGGGCAAAAGAGAGCGATTGAGGGGACAGCAGCTGAGCGTCCGGTATGCGAAATGATCGGGAGCGTCCTCAAGCGGATCAAGGCGAATCTGCTGTACGTCATCGTCGGGTCGCTCGTGGCCGGATTGGTCGTCGGACAGTTCATCGGGCCGGAGACGCGCGGAGTGCTGCAGACGGCAATCGTGCCGGCGCTTTTCGTGATGATATACCCGATGATGATCAATATCGATCTGCGCGAGGTGTTCAAGATCCGCGAGCATTTCGGTCCCGTCGGACTGAGTCTCGTCATCAATTTCGGGGTCGCGCCGCTCGTGGCCATCGGCCTCGCCGAGGTGTTTTTCGGCGGGAACAGCGCGTTTGCGATCGGGCTCTATCTCATCGCTTTGATCCCGACCTCGGGAATGACGGCCGCCTGGAGCGGACTCGCCGGCGGTGACCTGGAAGCGGCACTCGTGGCGATCGCAGTCAACCTCATCGCGGCCGTGTTCGTTCTGCCGGTGTATCTCTCGACACTCGTCGGGGGTGGCGTGGGGTTCGAGCCGAACCAACTGTACCGTCAGTTGGCTATCGTCGTCGTCGTTCCGATGGTGGCCGGGAACCTGACCCGGAGGGCGCTCATAGGGGAGTACGGCCGATCGGGTTTCAAGAGTTTCAAGCCGCTGTTCGGCGGTACCAGCTCCTTCGGCGTGATGCTCATCGTGTTCATCGCGATGGCGATGCAGTCGGAGAGCATCCTCGCCGATCCGCTCGCTTCGGCCGTCACGATCGTACCGCTCGTCCTGTTTTATTCGATCATTCTCTTGGTCGGGGTCGGTGTCGGACGCTTGGCACTCGAATCGGCGCAGTCGGTCTCGCTCGTCTACGCGACCAGTATGCGCAACCTCTCTATCGCGCTGGCGATCGCGGCTGCGCCCGGGTTCCCGCCCGTGGAGGCCGTTCTTCCGATCGCGCTCGCATACTTGCTCCAGCCGCCGCTCGGTGCGGTATATATGCATTATCGCCGGGATATCGTCGACGAGAACCGCACCGTCGGAGCGTTCCTCCGGTCGTTCGTCTCCCGGTCGTGATGCCGTCTGAGAGCTGTCGAAAAATCACCGCTCCGCGTGCTCTTCGACCCAGGCGGTGAGGTCGTCACCGGCGACGAACCCATCGGCGAGCCTGGCGACGGGGTCACCGTCGACGAAAAGCACGAAAAGCGGGACGCTCCGGACGTCGAACCGATTGATGAGCGGCGGATCGTCGCGAGGGTTCACCGTCCCGACCGAGATATCGAGCTCGCGAGCGAGGTTGCCGATCACGGGTTCCATGCTCCGACAGATGCCGCACCCGTCGGTGTAAAACTCCACGAGCGCGACGTCCGCACTCGATACGAACGCGTCGAGTTCCGGCCCGTTTTCGAGTTGGGCGAGACTGGTTTTTATAGACCCCTCCGCAGTAGTGTCATCCATGGCCAATATTATCGCTCGCGTAGACATAAACGAAGCGGGGCCGTTGGTGGTGAATCGCCTCGGGGTCAAGCCCCGGGGTATTCCCATTGGCCGCTGATAAATACCGCAACCCGGACATCGGAGATCGAACGGACCTCCCGGTGCTGTTCATAGCGGGAACAGCGCGGAAACCTACAGCTTCAGCCGTGGGATAGCTTACAGACAGTTCCACGGGACGCTCGTGAGGAGCCGACAGCACTCCCGCATCGATTCGACGATCCCACCAATCAGAATTTGTAATACGTTGTGCAATGTTTCCACATGGGAGCAACACCTCGAGCGAATTCGGCATCACTTTTCAATCCTCCATCCGATCCGGTCGGGTATATCGCCATACTGATGGCACTAATAACGGGCGTGTTACACCTGATCGCGTCGACGAACGCGGTTCAGATGAGTCTGCTACTCGGCGTCCTCTTCGTTCTCAACGGGCTCGGGTTCGTCGGTGGGATCGCTCTCTATGTGACCCGGTTTTGGCGCCGGTGGCTGTTCCTCGTCGCGGCGCTCTATGCCGTCGTAACGATTCTTGCACTCTTCCCGGTACAGGGTTGGGGAGTCGAAGCGTTCTACATGGGCGGGAGCCTCAACCCGATCGCGGTTATCACTAAAGCCGCCGAGGCGGTGCTCGCGCTCTGTGCGATGTACCTGTACACTGCCGACGACAGCTAGCCCACGGTCGATAATTGCACTCCTTGTCGGACTCAGGCTGTCGGATATTTCGACGATACTACACAATACTGACCGAGGCCCGGAACGGTCCTGTATACGGAGCGTCGTTCGGGGTTAATCATCGCCGGGGACGCCGGATCCGGCGCTCGCGTCCTGACTCCGCCAGACGCCCTGGGCGTAGGCGCCGAGGAACATCCCGGCGATGGCCCACAGGATCGTGACGTTCCCGACCCCGAGGCTGGCGTAGGCCGCGCCGGGACAGATCCCCGACAGTCCCCAGCCGACGCCGAAGACGGAGCCGCCGATGAGGACGTTCCGATCGAACGGCTTCAGCCGCCGACCGTAGGGGCGGCCGGTCAGTGGGGCGTTCGACCGGAGCCGCGGGACGATCCAGAAGGCGAGCCCGGCGACGATCGAGCCGCCGAACATCACGAACAGCAGGCCGAAAT
>CAZWZX010000168.1:0-5757 GCA_964638655.1 uncultured Natronomonas sp. | reverse complement strand
GATCCTCGGGGTAGTGCCACGGCATCTCGCCGTCGGCGCCGATGACGCCGTTTTCCGCCACCGCGGCGACGAGTGCGATCTTCATTCGGCGACCGCAAAGGAGATCCCCGGTTCGGGGTCGTACTCGGTGAGCCGGACGTCGTCGTACTCGAGTTCGCCGAGCGGCTTGTCGGCCACCGATATCCGGGGTCGTGCTTTCGGTTCCCGGGAGATTTGTGTCAACAGGCCGGGGACGTGATCGTACCCCTCACTTTCGTCGGGTTCCGGCGGCGCGACCGCCTCGAGCCACTCGCGAACCTCGGCGTACTCCGCGCGATCGTCGACCGCCCGAAGGCGCTCTCCGAGTTCGGCCAGGTTGTCGGCGTACCACGCCCCGCGATCGCCTTCACCGCAGTAGACGTGCGCGTCGACGATCGTGTGGCCGAACGAACCGACCTCGAAGCCGGTTCGGTTCGCGACGGCGTGGGTCAAAAGCGAGTACGCCGCGAGGTTGAACGGCACCCCGAGCGCGATGTCACCGGAACGCTGCGTGAGATGGACGTTCAGCCGGTCGCCCTGGACGTTGAACACGAACGTGTAGTGACACGGCGGCAGCGTCGAGACGGCGGCGTTGGCCGGATGCCACGCGTTGACGACGAGCCGTCTGGAGTTCGGTCGCTCTTCGAGCGTATCGAGGACGTAGCCGATCTGATCGAAGACGCGGCGCGTCTCGCCGTTCGGAGTCGTCTCCGTTTCGGTCCAGCGATGCCCCGACTCGGGCCAGCTCTCGCCGGGGAGCTGATCGGTCCCTTCGGGGATCGGATACCGGCGCCAAAAGCGCCCGTAGGCGGTGTCGAGGCTTCCCTCCTCGTCGGCCCACGCGTCCCAGATCTTCGTCTCCTCGCGCAGGTTCCGGACGTGTTCCTCCCCCGAGAGATACCAGAGCAGTTCGTGGATGAGCGAGTTCCAGCGGTAGCCATCCATCCGTTTCGTCGTCAGGAGGGGAAAGCCATCGGCGAGATCCACCGTGTAGTGGTGGCTGAAGGCGGCGATCGTGTCGACGCCGGTCCGGTTCGGCTTGTAGCTCCCGCCGGCGAGAGTGTCGGTTACGAGCTCGTGATACTGACGCATTCGATATCTACCGCTGTGGCGGGCAGACAGATAGGTCTGACTCTCGCAGTCACGGCCGCCGGAGACCCCGAGCGTTTTCTTCTCGACGCCCCTACCCGCCGTATGACCACGTACCGCCGCGAAACCTGGATCGACGCCCCCTTCGAGGACGTCTGGACGTTTCACTCCACCACGGACGGACTCGAGGCGCTGACCCCCGACTTCATGCGTCTCGAAATCGACCGCGTCGTCGGCCCCGACGGTGACCTCGATCCCGAGGAACTCGCTGCCGGCTCGCGTATCGAGATGTCGGTCCGGCCGTTCGGAGTCGGACCGAGACAGCGGATCGTCTCGGTCATCGCCGACCGGACGCTCGAGGACGGTGCGGGATCGTTCCGCGACGTCATGGAGTCGGGGCCGTTCGCCGAGTGGGAACACACACATCAGTTCTTCGCCGACGGCGACCGGACCCGGCTCGTCGACCGGGTCGAGTACCGTCTGCCCGGCGGATCGCTCGGGCGGGCCGTCTCGCCGTTCGGTCGGATCGGGCTCGAACCGATGTTCCGTGACCGACACCGTCGAACGAAACGGTTGTTGGAGAACTAGCGTCGACAGGCGGTATCACTGGTCGGCGAGGAACGACTCGACGACTTCGTAGTGGGGTTCGGGATGCTCCCAGAACGGCATATGGCTACTGTCCTCGAACACGTGGAGCGTCGAGTCCGGGATCCGGCCGGCGATATCGCGGGCGATCGCCGGATCGATCTCGTCGTACTCCCCGGAGAGCACGAGTGTCGGGGTATCGATTCCCGAGAGTTCGTCCCGAACGTCCCAGCCGCGCAGTCGCGCCGTCTCGAGGAGGACGTATTCGTTGGGGCCCCACATGAGTCCGTAGACGTCGAGATTGATCCGCTCGAACGTCGAACGGACCGGTTCGGGGTACTCGTCGGTGCGACAGACGTGGGCCCGATAAGCGCCGTCGAGCGCCGCCTCGTATTCGGGCGCGTGGTACGCCCGCTCGGCCTCGTGGGCTTCGATCGTCGCCCGATCCGCCTCGGAAAGCTCTCCGAGGACGCTCCGCATCGACTCGTAGGCCGTCTCCGTGTCGGCCAGCGTGTTCGCCAAGACCAGCGAATCGAGGTGCTTGCCGTACTCGAGTGCGTACTCCTGGGCGAGCATCCCGCCCCACGACTGCCCGTACACGGTGAAGGAACCGTCCGGATCGATCGCCCGGCGCACGGCCTCGAGTTCGTCCCGATAGTGCTCGACGGTGTACCGATCGAAGTCGCCGGCGGCCGGCCGGTCCGATCGGCCCACTCCGAACTGGTCGTACAGATAGACAGTCAGGTCCTCGTCGCCGTGTCTCGCCAGCGGTGCGAGGTAGTCCTGTGGCATTCCGGGACCGCCGTGGACGCCCACCAAGACGTCGTCGCCCGACCCGAAACGCCGGTAGTACAGTTCGTAGTCGTCGATCTCGAAGTAGCCTTCGCCGTGATCGTACTCCGCGAAGTAATCGGTGAAATCGGTCATCGTACCGCGGGCGGTTCGTTCCCCGATAATATGTTTCTACTGGACGTCCCGCGAGAGAGCGACCGTCGACGGCGACGAAGTCGGTTTTATGAAAGTTAGGCGAGAGAACCCACGGCTTTACTCGTGGGAAGGTCACTCCGTAACGGCCTTTACTCGTGGGAAGGTCACTCCGTAACGGCCTTTACTCGTGGGAAGGTCACTCTGTAACGGCCTGATGCTCCGTGCGCACGAACAGATAGAGCGCTAACGCGATGAAAGCCGTGGCCACGCTCCCGGTCAGGACACCCACGGCGAGATTTTCCACGCCACCGAGTACCCAGACGCCGCCGAGAAAGACCGCAAAGGCCGCCCCCAGGAGATAGAGTATCGGCCGCCAAAGCGGGGTCAGACGGATGAAAAAGCCGCCGAGGAACGCCGCACCGATGACGATGAACTGAACGCGACGCGGTTCGGACGTCGCCGGCTCGAACAGCGCGAGAAATAGATGGATCCCGGCGAGGACGAGCGTCAATCCCAAGAAGAGACCGTCTACGGGGGTGATATCGCGACTACCGTCATCGCTCATCGTCGATCAACTCGACTGGCTCGGGACCGCGTCATGTCGGATGGGTACGGTTGCCATTCGGATAGTAATGCCGGTCAAGCCGACGGCCGTCCTCTCGATGGGACCGACGGCCGGTGTTATCCGATCGCGTAGGGATCGCAGTTATAGACACTTACTGTCTACTGATGAGAAGATTTAAGCGTTATTTAGACGATTTTCGTGTATGGACCGGGCGTCAGCCGAGCCACAGATCGAGCAGCTCTCCGGGACGGCCTCCGAGGAGTGGATCGCGTCCCACCGGGAGGTCGCAGCACCGTCCGAGCACTTCCACGAATTCGTCTGGGACATCACCGAGGACGCAGACGGCCCGTTCGTGACCGATATCGACGGGAACGTGCTGATGGACTTCACCTGCCATATCGGCGCCGCACCCCTCGGCTACAACAACCCGAAGATACTCGGAAAGCTCCGGGAGTTCGACCTCGTCGACCCGCTCAAGATCGCCGGGCAGGATTTCTACTACGGGAGCGGTCCCGTCGACGATCCCGATTTTCCGGGGGCCATCCAGCTCATGGGGAAGCTCACAGAGCTGTCCGACCACTACGGACTGGATACGGTGTTCCTCTCGAACTCCGGCGCGGAGGCGATCGAGAACGCCTTAAAAATCGCCTACGACGCCTGCGAGTCGCCGAAATACGGCATCACGTTCACGAACTCCTTTCACGGTCGAACGCTCGGGACGCTGTCGTTGACCCGCTCGAAGAGCGTCTATACGCGGAAATACCCCGAGATCTCGGGGATTCGGGAGATGCCGTTCTGTGCCGACCGAGGGTGTACTCCCGAGACGTGCGGCTGTGGGTTTTTCACCGATCCCGGATCGCGGCTCCGGAACTCCCTCACCCCGGAAGGCGGCCATCTCGATCCCGAGGAGATCGCGTACCTGGTCCTCGAACCGGTCCAGGGAGTCGGCGGCTATCGATTCCCGAGCGACTCGTTCGCACGCGAGGTCGGTCGAGTGTCCGAGGAGTACGACATCCCGCTCATCGTCGACGAGATTCAGACCGGCGTCGGCCGCTCCGGATCGATGTGGGCGGCGGATCACTTCCCGTTCGAACCGGACGTCATCACCTCCGCGAAGGCGCTCCGCGTCGGCGCGACGATCGGCCGCTCGGAGCTGTTCCCGGAGAAGGAAAACCGGCTCGGTTCGACGTGGGGCGGCGGCGACATCGTCGCCGCGATGCAGGGCGTGTTCACCCTCGAGGCGATCGAGGAACACGACCTCCTGGAGAACGCCGAAACGCGCGGCGCACAGGCCGTCGATCGGCTCGCCGACGGCCACGACTGCGTCGAGGACGTTCGCAATCTCGGCCTGCTCGTCGCGATCGACTTCGACGACAAAGAACGCCGGAACGGCGTCGTCGAGGCCGCGATCGAGCGTGGACTGCTCACGCTGGGCTGTGGCAGACGAACGCTCCGGTTGCTCCCCCCGCTCGACGTCACCGAACGCGAGGTCGATCTGGGCGTCTCCCTTTTGAACGAGGCCATCGCGGAGGTCGCCGATGAGTGATCCGGAGCCCGATATCGTCGTCCTCCGGGAGGGCACGGAGGGTCTCGATATGGCGGACTACGCCGCGGAGATCCGCGAGCGACTCCCCGAGGCCGACGTCGGATACGCCCGGACACCCCACGAGGAGCGCGAACTGGTCCGCTCGGCGACCGTCGTCACCGGCAGCGACATCGACGAGTCGCTTCTGGAGGCCGCCGGGGAACTGGAGCTTTTCGCGTGTACGTTCGCCGGAACCGACCACCTGCCGACGGCGGCGCTGCGGGACCGGGGCGTCACCGTCACCAACGCCGGCGGGATCCACGCCCCCGGGATCGCCGAGCAGGTGATCGGCAACGTGCTCGTCTTCGCCCGAAACCTCCACGAGGGGTGGCGACGCAAGGGGAACCGCGAGTGGCGTCACTTCCAGGCCCACGAACTCACGGACTCGACGGTCACGATCGTCGGTCTCGGCTCGATCGGTCAGGCGGTCGCCCAGCGACTCCGGGGATTCGAGGTGGATACGATCGGCGTCCGGTACACTCCTCAAAAGGGCGGACCGACCGACGAGGTGGTCGGCTTCGAGGAACGGCCGTTCCACGACGCGCTCGCTCGAACCGATTATCTGGTCGTCGCCAGCCCCCTCACCGACCTCACTCGCGGCCTCATCGGCGAGGCGGAACTCGCGACGCTGCCGCCCCGGGCGGTCATCGTCAACGTCGCCCGCGGGCCGATCCTCGACACCAACGCCGTCGTCGACGCGCTCAGATCCGAGAGTCTGCGCGGCGTCGCCCTCGACGTCACCGACCCCGAACCGCTCCCGGAGGAACATCCGCTGTGGACGCTCGAGAACGCCCTTATAACGCCACATACCGGCGGACACACGCCGAAACACTGGAGCCGACTCGCCGACATTCTCGCGTCGAACTACGGCGCACTCGGAACCGGTGGCGAACTCGAAAACGTCGTCCTCGATTCCTGAGACTCGATCCCGAAATCAGACCACGAACAGGTCGCGATCGAAGTCCGCGAGCGTCTCGACGCCGTTCTT